>DASSJT010000221.1:0-18088 GCA_035691065.1 Dermatophilaceae bacterium | reverse complement strand
CCTGGCCGACCTCGCCCGGCGGAGCGGGCCGCTGGTCACCGTCGGTGCGCTGCCGCAGGGTCGGTACGACGAGACGGTCGAGGTCACCGCCTTCTACGTCGCGGCCGAGTCGGTCACGAACGCGCTGCGCCACGCCCCGGGGGCCACGGTGGAGATCGGCGCGGTCGACCACGGAGACATGCTCGTGGTGCGGGTCGCGGACGACGGTCCGGGCGGCGCCCTGATCGCCAACAGGTACCTCGAGGAGGGTTCGGGACTCGCAGGTCTGCGCGACCGGGTCAGCGCGGTGGGCGGGAGCCTGACGGTCAAGAGCGCCCCACAGCGGGGCACGACGGTCGTGGCCCGGTTGCCCCTGTCGGCCAGTGCAGAGTCGTGAGTCGTATGCCGGCGCGGCAGTTACGCCGGTAACGCCCGACACTGCCGCAGCTGCAACCGCCGTCGCTGTGGCGGGTTGGTCGCGTCTGGTCAGGGGGCTGTGGTGCTGGCACCACAGTCCCCCTTCGTGCCTGCATCCTTCGACCGGCGCGACGGGGGACCAATACTGCGGACATGGAGGACTCGGCGACGACAACACTGTTCGACCGGCTCGGCGGCCCTTTGGCCGTGGAAGAGCTGGTGGACCGGCTCGACGAGCGACTGATCCTGGATCCGGCGCTGGCACACCACTTCGCGCACACCGACTTGGCTCGCCTGGCGGCCCACCAGCGTGACCTGATCACGGTTCTGCTGGGCGGAACCGGCGCCTACCGGGGCCCCCGACTGCACGATGCCCATGCGGGCCTGGCCCTGGCGGACAGCGACTTCGACCGCTTCCTCGTGCACCTGGCCGGAGCGCTCTGCGCCATGGACCTGCCGCCGGACGCCATTGATGAGGTCTGCGACGCCTTCGAGGCGCTGCGGCCCGAGGTCGTGGCCGGAAAGGGCTGAGGATCTCGGCGAGCGCCTCGACACGGGTCGCCGGGGCGTCCGCGCCCGTGGTGGGGGCACCATGTCGAACCGTGGTGTCGGTGCGATCGTCCGGGCGGCGCGCAGCCGAGACCGTAGACCCATGACGAGCATCGCCCAGCCAGAAGCCGCAACGACCACCGCCGTTCCGAACGCGTCCACCGCGCGTCCCGGTTCCGCACGGGCCACCATCTACGACCGCATCGGAGGCGGCGAGGCAGTCGCAGCCGCCGTGAGCCGGTTCTACCCCAGGCTCCTTGCCGACCCGGACCTCGCGCACTACTTCACCGGCACCGACCTGGCCCGGCTGCAGCGTCACCAGCGTGCGTTCCTCGCGGCCGCCCTCGGCGGACCCGCTCTCTACGCCGGGCGTGACCTCGCCACAGCCCACTCCCACCTGAACGTCACCACCGCGTCGTTCGACAAGGTGGCAGGCCACCTCGTGGACACGCTGGTCGAGCTGAACGTCGACTCCGACGTGATCTCGGACGTGGTGGCGACCGTGGCGCCACTGCGCGATGTCGTCTGTCGCGCGTGAGCGGAGGTGACGTGAGCAAGCGGAGGTGACGTGAGCGAGCGGAGGTGACCTGAGCGAGCGGGCGGCGGCGCGGCATACCGCCTGACCGGTGGGCGCTGACCCGGCATACCGCCTGACCGGCGGGCCGCAGACACGCAAGCCGCAGACAGGCAAGCCGCTGACACGGCATACCGCCGGAGCGGCAGCGCACGGGGGACAGGGGACCAGCGGCCGGCGGGCGCGTTCAGGGGACGCGCCCGCCCGCCGCAGGTGGGCTGGGATAGGTTGGGATGCGATGAAGCCCACCTCACTGCGACCCCGCAGCGAGGCGCCACCCGCTCGGCGAGGAGCAGCACCGTGACTGACCGCCTGACCGCAGGGGATGCCGCCCCCGACTTCAGCCTTTCCGACGACACCGGCAAGAGCGTGACGCTCTCAGACCTGCGGGGCCGCAAGGTGATCGTCTACTTCTACCCGGCGGCGATGACCCCGGGCTGCACCACCCAGGCCTGCGACTTCTCCGACTCGATCGAGTCGCTGCGCCGGGACGGCTACGAAGTGCTCGGCATCTCGCCGGACAGCCCGGCCAAGCTGGCCAAGTTCCGCGAGAAGGACCACCTCACCATCACCCTGCTGTCTGACGCCGACAAGGCGGTCATGAACGCCTACGGCGCCTACGGCGAGAAGCAGCTCTACGGCAAGACCGTCGAGGGCGTCCTGCGGAGCACGTTCGTGGTGGACGAGGACGGCAAGATCTCGCACGCTTGGTACAACGTCAAGGCGACCGGCCACGTGGCCAAGCTCCGCCGCGACCTCGGCCTGGACTGAAGGAGAGAGCCATGAGCACGACCTCACGTCCCGCGCCGGGCTCGCCCAGCGCCATCGAGGCCGACATCGAGGCCGCGCGCCTGCGCCTCGCCGACACCGTCGACGAGCTTGCCGCCCGGGCTACGCCGAAGGCGATCCTCCAGCGGCAGGTGGAGGCGGCCAAGGCTCGGCTCGTGGCAGCTACGACCACGCCAGAGGGAGGCCTCCGGGTCGACCGCATCGTCGCCGTCAGCGTGGCGGCGGTGGCGATCATGGGGCTGGTCGCCATGCGCCGGCACCGCCGCCGTGGCTGAAGGCGCCGCACACACTGGTCGGGGAGCCAAGACCGAGGGACTGCCGATCCGGATGCTCCACGACCGGGTCCTGGTGTCGCTCGAGGGGGAGCCGGGCGAGCGCCGCTCCGGCGGCGGCATCGTGATCCCGGCAACCGCCAGCGTGGGCAAGCGGCTGTCCTGGGCGCGGGTGGTTGCCACCGGCCCCAACGTGCGGCAGGTGCAGGTCGACGACCGGGTCCTGTTCGACCCCGAGGACCGGGCCGAGGTAGAGCTGCAGTCACAGGAGTACGTGCTGCTGCGCGAGCGCGACCTGCACGCTGTCGCTGCGCCGCGGGTCGAGGACGGGCAGACCGGGCTCTACCTCTGACCCGGCCCAGCTCTGACCGGCTGCCTCGCAGCCGCCCCAGCTCACCGGCTGCCTCTGACCCACCCGGCTCTGCCCGCCCCAGCTCCGACTGGGCCGCGGCACGGACCCGCGTGTCCTTCAGCCTCAGGCGACCGGCATACCCGCGCCTCGCCAGGCCGCGAACCCGCCCACCACATCGGTCGCGCGGACCACGCCGAGGCGCACCAGGGCATCCGCCGCCAGCGACGAGGTGTAGCCCTCCTGGCACAGCACGATCACGCGAGTGTCGAACCCCGCCTGCGGCAGGCGGGCCTCGTGGCGCGGGTCGAAACGCCACTCAAGGACGTTGCGCTCCACGACCAGCGGCCCCAGTGACGGGTGGACCACGCCCTCCGCGGTGCGCTGGGCGTCGGGCCGGATGTCGACGAGCAGCCCCCGCCGGTGCAGGACCTCCTGGAATGCTGCCCGAGGGCTGAGCCGCTCCAGCCGGGTGCGGGCATCGGCCAGCAGGTCGTCCACACCGTCATAGACGGGGGCCGGAGCTCGCCCGAGAACCGCAGGGAGCGTTGCGCCCCCAGAGTGCACCCCGGAAAGCGCGGCTTCTGAGCCATTCGCCCCCCGGCCCCGGTTCGTGAACAGCAGGGTCTGCAACATGGCGGGCGAGACGGCGGTGGTCACCACTGCTCACCTGCCTGGTCGATTCCGAGCGTGGCCAGACGGGCGCCATCGACGGCATACCGCGTCATCTCGCTGAGGGCGGGGGAGTAGGCGTGGACCGACAGGGCTGTGGACGTCGAGCGGTTCTTCATGCTGTGGATGTGCCGGGAGCCGAAGGCCCGGCCCTCCCCGGCAGCGATCTCGCGGGTGTGGATGCTCCCGATCCACGACTCCTCGGTCAGGGTGCCCTGAACCGTGTGGAAGGCCCCGCTCGCGGTGCCGTGGTCGTGCCAGTCGGTGGCGGTCCCGGCCGGCCAGCTCAGCAGCCAGATCTGCAGGTAGGGGGTCTGCCCCAGCTGTCGCCACTGGCGCTCGCCACTGGCGGGGTCGATGAGACTGGGCAGTTCCGGGTCGGTGGCGAAGAGCTGGGCGGTGCGCAGCAGCTGCGCCGGCGTGAAGTGGTCAACTCCCGCGGTGCGGGAGGCAAGCGTGGTCATGGGTGCTCCTGGACGTCTGTGGGTGTACCGGTGGTTGGCGAATCGCTTTATGGGGCAGGCGCATTCGACAACACATGGCACTGGAGGTCAGGAGCAGGTCGACGTGGATTCGGCGGTATGCCGTGTGGCTGGGCTTCATGTCATGTCTCCGAGTCGTGCGCGGGGCCGGCTTCCCGGCTGCGCTTCGCGGCTGTTCTTCGCGGCTGGCCTCTGCGGGGCCGAGGTGCGACGGGCGGTGCGCTGGGGTCAGGCGCAGCGGCAACACCGCATGGCGCCGCAGCACATCGCTGCGAAGGTGCGCGCCGAGGCGGTGGTCGAAGACATGCCACCAGTGCAGCAGGTCCTGCAGGTCGACGTCCAGTCCCCGGCGTGCTTGTCTTGCCTACTGGACTGGTAGGGATTGCCCACGAGCGCTGCTGGGCAGTTTTATGATCTGGGTCACAGGGGGCGCTCCGGGGGACTAGCGTGCGCCCCATCAGGCTGCGCGACCTCGGGCATGACCCGGGCCTGCCCCTGCGGATGGTGCGAGGAGACGCCATGCGTGCAGTTCGGATTGAAACCTATGGCCCCATCGACGCGCTTGAGCTGGTCGAGGCACCAGTTCCCGAGCCCGGGCCGGGTCAGGTCCTGATCGAGGTGCACGGCTCGAGCATCAACCCAGCGGACATCGCGATCCGCAACGGGTGGATGGCGGACTACGTACCCATCAGCCTCCCGGTCGTCATGGGGATCGACGTGGCCGGTGTGGTCGCCAGGGTGGGGGAGGGAGTCACCGACCTCCGGGCCGGTGACAAGGTCTACGGCTCGGCGGCCGCCATCATGGGCGGCTCCGGAAGCTTCGCGGAGTATGCCGTGAGCAGCCCCGCGCTGCTGGCGCGCGCCCCCGCGGGGCTGGACCTGGCCGTGGCGGGAACCCTGCCGCTGGCCGCGATCAGCGCGCTCGAGGCGGTCATGGACCGGCTCAAGGTCGAGTCCGGGTCGCGGGTCCTGGTGCACGGGTCGCCCGGCGGCGTGGGCCCGGTCGCGGTCGCTCTCTCCAAGTACCTCGGAGGGCATGTGACGGCCACGGCCCGAGGTGCCGGCGTCGGCTTCATGGAGTCCTCCGACGCTGACGTGGTGGTGGATACGGCGGCCACCGATCTGGCCTCACTCGGCCCGTTCGACCACACTCTGGACCTCGTGGGGGCGGACCCCTTCGAGGCGGTCGCCGTCACCAGGCCCGGCGGTCGTGTGGTGGCTCTGCGGGTTCCCCCTGACCAGGAGGCCGCGGCGCAGCGTGGGATCAGCGCCGAGCTGCAGGGGACCATGATCACGACCGAGCGCCTCGACCGGCTGCGCGACTTCGTCGAGAAGGGCATCGTGAAGCCGCACGTGGTTCAGACCTTCGGGCTGGAGGAGATTCACCAGGCCTTCGGGGCCAAGGAGGCCGGCGGCGTGCACGGCAAGATCGGGGTCTCGATGCGCTGAGGCGAGCCGACCTCGGCGGGTGAGCGTCCGGCATACCGCATGGTGGTCGGTCAACGAGACCCGCGGGGCGCACGGGAGGGCACGAGGCCCACGTGCCGAACACAGCCAGAGGGCGGATCGGTCGCGAGCCTGGGGATCCCGGTTCTGCCCTAGTGAGCGTGCGCGGGCTCAGCAGCCTCGTGATGCTCGGTGGAGCGCATCGCCTCGTAGAGGTGGTGGCTGTACACCTCGAAGCCCAGCATGGCCTCGACGTACCTGCGCGCGTCCTGAACCGAGCGGTCCTTTCGGCCGGCCAGCTCGTGGATGACGTGGAGGCGGTGTTCCAGCTCCTCCCGCAGCGCGCCGCACAGGAACTGGGCAAGATGATCCACGGACCCCTCCTCGATCGCTCGCTCGGCGAGAGGGATGACCGGGCCGACCGAGAGCCCGGCAGGTTTCAGTCCCGTGTAGGGAGCGCCTTCGCCCGCCCGATGGATGCGGACCACCGTCTCGAAGAACAGCCGATCGGCGGTGTCGCGTGCCTCTGGGCCGAGCGCTCTCACGGGAATGGCCCGATCGAACGCGGAACGCACCTCCTGCTCACCCTCTGCGTGCACATAGGGAAGGACGATCGTGACGTCATTGGCGTCCAGGGCCTGGCGTGCGGCCGCGACAACCGGTCCATCGAGTGAGTCACAGTGCGGGGGCATGGCCGCCCTCCTTTCGCTGGCTTCGCTCGAACCGTAAGGAAGTCCCACCCTCGCCACCTAGGGGCGATGGTCCTATCTCGGCACGGCCCTCACCGGCTGACCGTCGCCGGGGTTGTCGTGGACAGGAGGGCTTCGGCGACTGCGTGGTCCGTGGTCGGTCGAGCGGGTGCCCTGCGGCACCCGCTCACCTGTCCTGTGGTCGCGCTGCTGCTACCACAGCGCGCTGGGGTTTACTGTGCGAGCTCGATGAGCAGGCCGCCCACCGTCAGGGCCACGTTGAGAGCGGCCGCGAAGAGTCCCACGATCCCCGCCACGCGCGCCGCGCCCAGCTGGGGTCGCCCACCGCGCAGGAGGCCTGCCTGCCAGGCCGCACCCGCGCCGATGATGCCTGGTGCGCCGGACCAGAAGAAGAGCATGGTCACGATCGACAGCGTCGCGAGGACGACGGCGCCGGCCTTGGCCCGCTCGGGGCGCCGGACCAGCCAGCTGCCGAGAGCGACCACGAGGACCAGCGCAGCAGTCCCGATGATGCCGATGGCGACCATCGACTCCACCGGACCGTCGTTGGCGTACGGGTCGACATCGGTGAACACGATGTCGCCGGCGAACCACAGCTCTGTGAACCCGACTGTCAGTGCGTAGACGAGGGCGATGAACACGGTGGGCGACGGAAGGGACACCTTCCGTGTCGCCAGGGTTTGCGTTGACATGGCTGCCTCCTGCTTAGACGCCGGACCGTCCGGCTCGCCTCCACGCTGGCAAGTCGCCCGTCCCGCAGCCTAGATCCCTGTGTCCCGCTGTGTCCCCGGCTGTCCCGGCCAGGTCCCGGGCTCGGCGGAAACCCTGTCTCCCGCCTTCGCCGGGCGGCATCATCATGACGTGGCCGGTTCGATGGTCCAGCCCTATGAGTCGCGAGAGGTCTCCGTCGAGGTGCTTCTGGCCGGCCTCGTCGCTGCCGTGACTCTGGGCGTCGTCGTACTGGTCGGCACGCGTGGGCCTCACCCACCGCATGTCGTGCACCTCGGCGCAACGGCGGCGGTGGCAGTCGTCGGCGGTCTCGTGCTCGACCAGCGGCCCGGCTCGGGTGTGGGCCGTGGGCTCGCAGCCATCCCTGGTCTTGCCCTCCTCATCCTCGTCGCCGCCGCAGCGCTGGCACGTGGCTGGCCCGGGCAAGCCGAGCTCGTCACGGCTCAGTCCGCCCTGGCAGGCGGGTTGCTGGCCGTTGGGGCGCTGGCTCTGCCGTGGGTGACCGTGCCCCACGTCGCTGGGCGGACGGCATACCTCACCTGTTCTTTCGCGGCGGTTCTGGGCGGCTCAGGCGTCACCGCGCTCACCCTGCTCGGAGGGTATGCCGGTCAGGTGGCCCTCGGATGGGCCCTCCTGGCGCTAGGGGTGGCTGGAGCCTGGTCGATCGTCCTGCGGGACGCGTTCGGCCGCGGTCACAGCCCCAGGAAGGAACAGCGTCGAACCGTCTGGCTGCTGGTGGTGATCGTCCTTGCAGCCGCCGTGCTCCTGGGCTCGTGGCAGGTTCTGCCGGACAGCGCCGCCGAGTACCTCTCTGCCGGAGCCGTCGTGCTGTTCGCGGTGTCCACGCTGCGCATCGTGCTCGCGAACGACTTCCGGCCGCTGGGCGAGCCCGCCTTCGACGTCGGCATCGGCGTGGCGGTCGTGATGGGAGCGGCGCTCGTCGCCGTTCTGGTCTGGGCCGGGGCCAGCTGGGCCGGTCTTCCGTCACCCGGCACCGCCGCTGCCTTCACGGCGCTGACGACGATCGGCGCCGGGATTCCGGCTGCCCTCTGGGCGCGGCGCTCATTCGTGGCCCGCCGTTACGGTTCAGGGACTCTGACGCCTGAGGACGTTGCGGTGATCACTGCTGATCTGCATGCTCAGACCGACCCACGGGAGCTGCTCGACAAGGCCGCGCGAATGGTCGCCACCGCCAGCAGCACGCCGAGCGCCCGGATCACCCTGGGCGAGGACGACCCCGTCGCGCCGCCGAACTGGCTCATCGTGCCGCTGGTCGTGGGCGGGGAGCGGGTCGGAGCCCTCGTCGTCGCCGCCGAGGATCCGGAGGGACACGAGGGCCGCCAGCTGCGGGTGATCAGGCAGCTCGTACCGACGGTGGCCCTCGTCGCGCGTGCGGTGGGTCTCGCCGTCGAGGCCAACCACGCCCGCCAGGACGTGGCCCGGGAGCGGGACGGCGAGCGCAGCCGCATCCTCGCCGACCTTCACGACGGACTGGGTCCGGTCCTGTCCGGCATGAGCATGCGCGTGCAGGCGGGGCTTCGGCACGCGCCACCCGGCCCGCAGCACGACCTGCTGGCGGCGCTCGCAGCCGATCTCGCAGCGAGCCGCGCCGACCTGCGTCGGCTGGTGGCCGGGCTGACGCCGTCCGCCTTGCGAGAGGGGAACCTCGAGTCGGCCCTGGACGGGCTGGTCGCCTCCTTCGCCGGTGTCCCAGACGGTCCCCTCGTGTCCCTGCAGCGTCCCGGGGGCCTCTCCGCCCTGGTCCCCGACGTGAAGGTCACGATCTACCGGTCGGTGGCGGAAGGGATCACCAACGCGCTGAGGCACGCGGTGGCCGAGACCATCGACGTGCGCGTGTCACGGGTCGACGGAGTGATGCACGTCGATGTCAGCGACGACGGCATCGGGGGTCCGGTGGTCCCCGGAGTCGGTCTCACCTCGCTCGCGCGGCGGGCCGAGGGAGTCGGTGGGTCGCTCCGCATCCTGACCGACGGCGGCCGCGGCACGCGGCTGCACCTCGAGCTTCCTGCGACCGAGGAGGTGCCGGCATGACGCGGGTGGTGGTCGTCGACGACCACCCGATCGTGCTGTCTGGCCTGTCCAGCCTGATCGACTCCGACCCGCAGCTCACCGTGGTGGCAACTGCGCGCTCGGCGTCCGAGGCCCGCGAGCTCCCGCAGGAGACGGAGCCCGACCTCGCCGTCCTCGACCTGCAGCTCCCCGACGGCGACGGTGTCACCCTCGGCACCCAGCTGCGCCAGCGGTGGCCGGCGCTGCGCGTCCTGCTCCTGACCATGCACGCCGATGACGGCGCCGTCATGCGGAGCCTGGCGAGCGGGCACTCCGGATACCTGCTCAAGGACGCCGACCCCGAGGACATCCTCGCCGCAGTTCACTCGGCGTCCCGAGGCGCTCTCGTCGTGGGCAGGGGTGCCGAGGCCGCGGTCCTGGCAGCGGCCGCATCCGCACCCCGCACCGACGCGCTCGCCTCGCTGGACGCCCGCGACCTCGAGATCCTTGATCTGGTCGCCCGAGGGCTCCCCACGTCCCAGGTAGCGGCCCGGCTCTACCTCGCGCCGAAGACGATCCGCAACCGGCTGTCGGAGATGATCGGGAAGCTGGGCGTCGCCTCCCGTGACGAGGCGATCGCGGTGGCCAGGGCCGGTGGGCTGGGACGGTCCTCGGGCTAGGACCGGGCGACGAGGTGCACGTATGCCGCAGAGCCGGCTCGACGGCATACCTCATCTGAGCTTTGGCGGGCGAAGATCTCGTTCCTGGGCGCTTCCTGCTGACCGTGACCGCCGGAAGCCGCACCCTCAGCCGGACACGATCGCGGTGAGACCGTCGAGGAGCCGCTGCACGTCGGCCTGGCTCGAGTAGGGCGAGAGGCCGACACGCACCCCGCCGCCGGCGCCGAGCCCCAGGTGGTGGCTGCACTCCCACGCGTAGAAGTTGCCCGCGGGGGCGTTGACGCCGCGCTCGGCCAGCGCGCGGCGGACGCCCTGCGAGTCGTGGCCATCTACGGTGAACAGCAGCGTGGGGGTGCGGCGAGCCGCGTTGCTGTAGACCCGGACGCCCGGCAGCGCGCGGATGCCGGCCTCCATGGTCGCGAGGAGACCGTCCTCGTGCTCCTCGAGGGCGGCGAAGGACGCCACCAGGCGCTCGCGACGGCGCGCGTCGGGGGCGAGGTCGTCGCCGCCGAGTGTCGCGAGGAAGTCGACAGCGGCCCTGGTCCCGGCGAGCAGCTCATAGGGCAGGGTCCCGAGCTCGAAGCGCTCCGGCACGGCGTCGGTCGACGGCACGAGCTTGGCCGGGTGCAGGCTCTCGAGCAGGCTCGGCCGTGCTGCCAGCACCCCGAGGTGTGGGCCGAGGAACTTGTACGGCGAGCAGACCCAGAAGTCTGCCCCGGAGGCGACCGTGTCGACCGACAGGTGTGCCGTCGCGTGCACGCCGTCGACCCACAGCAGGGCGCCCACCTCGTGGGCGACGTCGGCGATGCGCGGAAGCTCAGGGCGGGTGCCGATGAGGTTGGAGGCGGCCGTGACGGCGACGAGCCGGGTTCGCTCGCCCACGGCTGCGGCGACGTCATCGGCAGCGAGCTCGCCCGTCGCGCGGTCGAAGTCGACCCAGCGGACTGCGGCGCCGGTGGCCTCGGCCGCGATGACCCACGGGCGGACGTTGGCATCGTGGTCGAGGCGGGTCACGACGACCTCGTCACCGGGACCCCAGTCCTTCGAGATGGTCCGCGAGAGGTGGAAGGTGAGCTCGGTCGCCGAGCGGCCGAAGACGATGCCTTGTGGTTCGGCGGCCAACAGGTCGGCCATGGCGGCCCGAGCGTTCAGGACGATCTCCTCGGCCCGTCGCTCCGAGGCGGTAACGGTGCCGCGGTTCGAGATCGCCGAGGTCAGGGCCTCGGAGACCGCGGCGGCGACGAGATCGGGTGTCTGGGAGCCGCCCGGGCCGTCGAAGTGCGCCGCTCCCTCGCGCAGCGCGGGAAAGTGTGACCGGATCGCCTCGACGTCGTAGCCCATGCCGTGATTCTGGCAAGCCCATGCCGGTTCGTCTTTCTCAGCCTCGCTCGCGGCGATCTGCAGTTCGAGCGGGGCCGGCGCGTTCGGGTCAGCGCTCTCAGCGTTCTGGTCAGCGTTCGGGTGAGCAGGGGCCGGCGCGTCGGGTCAGCAGTCAGCAAAGGCCGATCGGCCCTAGTGACCATGTGACAGCACGCCCATGCTGCACCTGTGGTAGCTACACATTCGAAGACTGGCGCCGCTCCGGGGAAGTCGTCCGGCTCTCGGATCGGCCAGTGGACCCTTGCACTCTCAGGACTTGCCCTGGCAGGCGTTGTCCTTCTCGGTGTTGCCTTCGCCGTCGACCTGGTGGAGTCGGCCGAAAGCTTCACCGACAACTGGCTGCTCACCGGATGGGGTCTGGTGATCCTGGCCAGCGGAGCAGCCTCTGTCGTCTTGGGCGCCGTGGCGATCATCCGCCGCCATGAGCGCTCCTGGATGGTTCTGCTGGCCACCCTGGTCGGGGTCCTCGTCACGGCCCTCATGCTCTCGGAGGTCGCTCAAGGGCTGGCTGGTTGACCGATGCCGGTCCGGGACCTTGTCCTCTGGTCGCCCTTTGCCGTCAGGTCAGGCTGGAAGTCGCAGGCGCCGCACCAACAGCGAAAATGCCGGTGGGCATGGCGGCCGGACATGTCGGTGCAGGTTGGCACGGCGGTCCTCAGTGTTGCGGGGAGGTGACCGGTGCGACGGAGGGTGCGGTATTTGGGGGCCTTGGCTGCCGCGTTGTTGATAGTCGCCTGCACGGCGCAGCCAGGCTCCAGCCCACGAGGAACTCCCACGCCGTCGGCCCGGCACCTGGCCGGACAGCCGATGACGGTGTGCACGATCAAGGGCGATCATCCGGTCCAGGCGCAAGCAGCCGCACTATGCGGCACGCTGCAGGTTCCTGAGGATCGATCGCATCCCGGTGGGCGCCAGATCGGGCTGCGCGTCGCCGTCGTGCCCGCGGTTGCCACCGAGCACGAGCCCGATCCGCTGTTCGTTGTCGCCGGCGGCCCAGGGGAGGCCGCAACGCAGTTCTTCGCGTGGCTGCCAGCGGTGTTCCAGGATGTCCACGCGAGGCGTGACATTGTCCTCATCGACCAACGCGGCACCGGCGCCTCGAACGCAGTGAGGTTGCCCGAGATGCCCACCACTGCGGGGCTGCCCAAGACCAAGGCGGACGCCCTGCTCTCGGCCTGGGCAGGCGATGCCCTGGGTTCGGTCGACGCTGACCCGCGCTTCTACACCACAACCGTCGCGGCTGACGACCTCGACGAGGTGAGAGCCGCCCTGGGCTACGAGTCCATCGATCTGTACGGCGCCTCATACGGCGGAACCCTTGTGCAGTACTACCTGCGCCAGCACGGGGGCCACGTGCGGCTGGCAGTCCTCGACGGTTCGACCCCGGTCGACGTCCCGGTGCTGGAACGGATGGCCGCGAGCAGCCAGGCAGCGCTCGAGCTCCTGTTCAAGCGCTGCGCCGACGACCGGTCGTGCCACGAGGCCTTCCCACGCCTCAGGGAAGAATGGGCGGCGCTGGTGGATCGGCTGGCAAGCCCGATCACGGTCGTCGACCCCGAGTCCGGGGCCAAGGACGTCGTCGACTCCATCTCGGTCGCCGATGCGATCCACACCGCCCTCCTTACCGAGGCAACGGCGGCCCAGATACCTCTCGTCCTCCATCTCGCGTACCGGAACAAGTGGATCGAGGCGGCGAAGATCATCAGTGCGCCGGCCTCGGGCGGTCCTACTCTGCTGATGGCTGACGAGATCTTCTGCTCCGAGGCCTGGGCCCGATTCAGCCCGGCGGAGGTGGCGCGACAAGGCGCCGGGAGCTACGCGCTGCCACGCGAGTTGGCCAAAGCCGAGCAGCGCGCCGCCATGTGCCAGCACCTCCCTCCGGGCGTCGTACCCGCTGCGGACGCAGCCGCGGTCCGGACGGACACCCCGGTGCTGTGGATTGTGGGGGACGGCGACCCCCAAGACCCGCCGACGAACCTGGCCAGCGTGCCCGCCCAGGAGCCAGACAGCCGCATCGTCGTGGTGCCCGCGCAGCAGCACGTCGTGGGTCACCTCGGGTGCATGCCGTCGGTCATCGCGGCCTTCCTCAAGGCCGGCAGTGTCGACCAGGTGGACACGTCGTGTGTCGCTCAGGGGAGCCCCGCCCCACCCTTCCGCCTGAAGTAGCTGTCTGGGGATGGCATGGTTCCGTTCATCGGTCTGTCCTTCGGCAGCGCCGAGCGAGGGTCTGCTCCAGCACGAGCCAGGGTCTGCTCCAGCAACGGTGCGGCGGTAGTCCCCAGTCACGTCCGCCGTCCGGACGTCTCGACCACCTCCCGTGGTCCATCGTCCGGGGTAGCCGCTCGCTCCGCGGCCTTGGCCGCATCATGCCCCGGCAGCTTGCGCGGCCAGGCGGCGAACCGGCCCAGAAGCGCGAGCACCGTCGGCACCAGGATCGACCGCACCACGAGCGCGTCGAGGAGGACGCCCACAGCCATGACGAACGCCAGCTCCCGGAAGTGGCGTAGGGGGACGATCGCCAGCATCCCGAAGCTCGCGGCCAAGGTGAAGCCGGCTGCGGTGATGGCGTCGGAGGTCTCCGGGATCCGTTCGGCGATGGCGCGCCGCAGCGTCGTGTGGTTCGCCCGGCTCCAGATGTGCCCAACCCCGTAGATGTTGTAGTCCGACCCCAGCGACAACAGCAGCACCGAGGCAGCGAACGGTACGTAGAAGGTGACTCCGTCGTGGCCGAGCCGGCCCTGGAACACGAGCACGAGGCAGCCCATGGACGCGGCGAGCGCGAGCACGCTGCAGCCGAGCAGGAGCACTGGCGCGACGATCGCGCGCAGGAACAGCATCAGCAGGACCAGGTTGATCACCAGCACTGCCACCCCGATGCGCAGGAGGTCCGCATTCGTCGCAGCCACCAGCTCGCCGGCCACCGCGGTGTCCCCGGCCAGGCCGAAGCGGGCGCCGTCAAGTCCCACCCGATGCAGGAGGGTGGGCATCGTGGCGGCAAGCCGGTTCACGTCACTGATCGCTGTGGCACCGAGCGGCTCATGGTCGAGCACGATCACGAAGCGCGCAGCGTCCCCATCGCGGGTCACCAGAGCACCACGCGCCAGGTCCGCTGGCACGGCTCCCGGGCTGAGCACACCCGCCACGCCGGGCTGCTTGTCCAGCTCCTGGCCGAGACGGGCGAGCCTCTGCTCGTCGCTGCCCACAGAGGTGCCCTGCAGTAGGAGCTCGGTGGGCGCGACGATGCCCGGCGCAAACCCGGCGGCCGCGGCCTTTGCGGCAGAGTGCGGCTCGCTGGCCGCCGGCAGCGCGGCGACGAACGACACACCCAGGCGGAGGCGGTTTGCGGCGCTGCCCAGCATGACCAAGCCGATGATGCAGGCGCCTGCGAGGACCAGTGCCACGACGCGCACGGTGAGTACGCGGGCGGCGAGGCGCACCGACCGCGGAGTGCTCTCTCCCTTCAGCCCGGTCGGCCAGAACAGCACGCGGCCGAAGATCGCCAACAGAGCGGGCAGCAATGTCACGGAGACCACCACCGCGGTCAGGACCGACAGCGAGAGCACCGGTCCGAAGGCCCGGAAGAAGCTTGACCGCGCGACCAGCATCGCCGCGCTGCCCGCCGCCACAGCGATCCCGGCGACCAGCACGATCCGCCCGGTCTGCGCCGCCGCCCTCCTTGCCGCAGTCAGCCGGTCCAGGTCCTCCTCGAGGCCGCTACGCATGCGGGACAGGAAGAAGATCGCGTAGTCGGTGACGATGCCCAGCACGAGGGCGAGCACCAAGGGCTTGAGCTCGTCAGGCACTCCGCCGTGGATGTAACCACCGACGTAGTTGGTGACCCGCACCGCAAGGAAGTAGGACGCCGCCGCAGTGATGAGCGCCACGAGCGGCGCCATGACCGACCGGAACTTCAGGGCCACGATGGCGATGACCACGGCCAGCGTGGCGCCCTCCAGCAGCCACAGCCGGCCGTAAAGGATGTTCGTCTGCTCCACCTGCGCGGGCACAGTCCCGGTCACACCCACGAAGTGGTCGTCCGGCTGGTTCAGATGCTCGCGGCCGAACCGGTGCGCCGCAGCGTTCTCCTGCGCGAAGCTGGTACCGGGCCTGGTCATGACGTAGGTCAGCGCCGTCGTGTCGCGCTCGGAGGAGGACGGGAAGGCGCCGAGCGCATTGGTGACCGGCACTGCACCCGCGATCGGACCGACGTCCCTCAGCGTGCCCTTCGTGACTGCGACTGCGCGCTCCACCGCCCGCTGCTGGGCAGCCGTGGACAGGCCCCGCGGGTCGTGCTGTACGAGGATCGTGCGAGAGGTGATCGGGAACCCGAACGCCTTCGTCGATGCGGTCTCGGTCTTGATCGCCCGGCTGTCCGGCGGCGCGAAGCCGCTCAAGTCGGCGTTGGGCATTGTCGCCGGAAGCCACATCGCCGCCGCGATCGCCGCCACCGCCCAGCCCACCACGACGAACCAACGGAATGTCACCACCAGCCACGCGTACATCCTGGTGAGCAGGCCAACCTCGGACTTCCGCCACGACTTCATCGCTCAGCCTCGTTTCCGTTCTCCGACGGAGCCACGGCGGCCCCTCCTTCCTTCGACGTCCGGTTCCAGATCGCGCGTCGTTGGAGGACTACCCATTCCCGGCCTCTCCCATTGAGGGTTCTGCGGCGGAGGGCAGACCCAAGCTCAATGCCGACAGGTGAGCACACGGCATACGACCGGTTCGGGCATCTCTCCGCCCGGTGGCTCACGCATTGCGCAGGCACCATGGAGGCATGGAACGCGCTGTAGTGGAACGGTGGGTCGCAGACTACGAGCGGGTCTGGCGATCAGCGGGAACCGACGGTGTTGACGGCGCTCTAAAACTGAACGGTTTCGGCGTTCGAAGAGTGAGCGGTTTCAGTCTAGGGATTCTTGTTCGGCTTTGATGCTGGGCAGGGTGTCGAGGCCGCGGTCGCGCAGGCGGTAGGAGGCGCCCTTGAGGGCGATGACGTCGGCGTGGTGGACGATGCGGTCGATCATGGCGGCGGCGACGACCTGGTCGCCGAAGACGCCGGCCCAAGAGCTGAACGGCAGGTTCGAGGTGAGGATCAGGGAGGCGTGCTCGTACCGGGAGGAGACGAGCTGGAAGAACAGGTTCGCGGCGTCCTGGGCGAAGGGCAGGTATCCGACCTCATCGACGATGATCAGCCCGTAGCGGCGGAGCCGGGTCAGCTCGGCCGGCAGCCGGCCGCGGTCGTGGGCCTCGCCGAGGCGGGTGACCCAGTCGGTCGCGGTCGCGAACAGGACTCGGTGGCCTTGCCGGGCGGCGGCGACGCCGAGGGCGGTGGCCAGGTGGCTCTTGCCGGTGCCCGGCGGCCCGAGGAGGACGACGTTGCGGTGCTCGGACAGGTACGCCCCCGAGGCCAGGGCCTGGACCGGGGTGCGGGCGGCGGGCTGGTGGTCGAAGTCGAAGTCCTCGATCGTCTTGACCGCGGGCATCCCCGCGGCGCGGATCCGGAGCCGGGCGCCGGAGGCGTTGCGGGCGGCGACCTCGCGTTCCAGGACGGCGGCCAGGTAATCCTCGTGGGTCCATCCGGTGTCGCGGGCGTGGTCGGCCAGGCGGGCGGCGGACTCGGTGATCCGTGGCGCCTTCAACGCTGCCGCGAGGTGGGTGATCTGCTTGAGCGTCTGGGTCGCAGCGGACGCGGATGTGCTGGTCATGGCTGGCTCACCGGCTCGTCCAGGCCGAAGGCGCGGTCGTACTCGGCCAGGTCCCGCACCATGCCCTCGTCGTCTGGGTCCGGCGGGGTGGGCTGCTGGTAGTCGTGTCGCAGCGCGGCGGCGGTGGCCACGTGGGTGGGGTCGGTGACGGTCATGCCGCGGGCCCACCGGCGGGGGTGCTCGGCCACCAGTCGCCCGCCGTGGCGGACCTTGACGGTGTCCAGATCGGCGGCCACGTCGACCCGGGCGCCGATCGATCTGGGGTCAACGGAGTAGTCACTGGTGTCGACGCGCACGTAGTAGTCGCGACCCAGGCGGACGTGGTTGCGCCAGCCCAGGTGCAGCACCGCCGGCGGCAGCGGCAGCATCGCGTCCTTGTCCGCGCCCAGCAGCTCGACCGGGCTCGCCTTGAGGGTCCGCACCACCCGGTCGTTGGCCGTGCTCAGCCAGTCGGTGAACTGGGCGTTGAAGTCGGCCGGGGACGCGAAGTGCCGACCTGGCATGAACGAGGTCTCGAAGAAGCGGTTCCGGCGTTCGACGATCCCCTTGGACTCCGGGTCCCGCGGCGGCAGCAGCACCACCCTGGTCGCCAGGGTCCCAGCAAACACCGCCACGGGCTCGGTCACGGTGCGGCGCCCGATGCCGGGCTCGTTGTCCCAGATCAGCCGGCGCGGTACCCGACCCAGCGCCTCCAGCAGAGACCACGAGCCCAGCAGCAGGTCCGGCGTCTTGCGGGTCGGGATCATCCGCCCCAGCGTGAACCTCGAGTACCCACACGACATGACCAGCACCGGCAGCAAGGTGCGCGAGCCGTCCTCGAGGAGGATCTTGCGCGGCGGGAACCACAGGTCGCACTGGGCGACGTCCCCGGCCGCCCAGGTCAGCCGGTCGGCCGGGTCGATCGGGCGGTGGTCGGTACGGACCCTGTTGACGTTGTCACGGAACCACCGGATCGACCCAGTCCACCCGACCCGTTCGGCCAACACTGTCGCCGGCATGTCCGCAGTGCCCGCCAACAGCTGCCGCACCCGCGCCTCGTATGGGGTGAACGACGTCGGCCCCGGCTTGCGTTCATACTTCGGCGGGCCGTCCGAGGACACGGCCTGGATGACCGTGTTCCTCGCGATGCCCAACCTCCTGGCAATCGCGGCCTTCGGCACACCCTCGGCGGCAAGCCTCCTGATCAGCGCCCAGTCCTCCATCGTGATCACACTCCAATCGTCGAAGAGTGCTCACTTTTCAAGCGCCGTCACTGCTCAGTTTTCAAGCGCCGCCGACAGAGCGGCCAAGTCCGGGGGTAGGGGGAGGCGCTCAGGGCCCAACTCGTACGCGGTCTCGCGCAGCG
>DASSJT010000220.1:0-3956 GCA_035691065.1 Dermatophilaceae bacterium | reverse complement strand
AGGGCAGGATGTCGTTCTATGCAGACCCGCTGTTCATCAAGGCCGAGGTCGCTTGGCGCCAAGAGAGCCTCGGCCATGCCAACCAGACCGGGACCGCACGACGCCGCCCCGCCAACCACCGGCACCTGTGGGTGGTGATCTCCCATCGCCCAGCGGTCAGACGCCGCCGGGCCCGCGCGACCCGCACGGCCCGCACGGCGTAGCCGCCGGGCCCGCACGGCGTAGCCGCCGGGCCAGACCGTCGATACGGACTCTTGGACGCGGCCGCAGGGCCGGGCACAACACATTGCATGGTCAGCGGCGGGCCATCAACCCGCCGCTGAAGGGGGTGGACTGGGGACGTCACTCCTCGCGGAAGGCCGGAACACGGCATACGTGATCTCGTATGCCGTGTTGCCGTTGAGCCGGCTCACGGCCTCCGGCTCAGTCAGGAGCGAGTCAGCGCGCACCGCCATAGGGGACGGTGATGCTCTCGAGGTGGCGGCTGTCGGGGTCGTCCCAGTAGGCGCCGCGGCCGCCGTCGTTGGTGTTGATCTTGCCCGCGACGCGGTGGAACGGGTTCGCCCAGTAGGTGATGCCACGCTCCAGCGCGGCGGTCATGCTCAGCCCCTCCTCTGCCCCGGCGCCCCCGGCGGTCGAGGCGGAAGTCGCGCCGTTCCCATGTGCATCGACTTCCTGCCCGTTGCCCAGCGCACGGCATACGACCTTGAGCAGCGTGAGACTCGCCATGATGGGCGCATGGCATACGACACGCAGCTGGCTCAGCGGATCCGCGACCTCGTGGTCGACGATCTCGACGTCACGGAGAAGCGGATGTTCGGCGGGTTGGCCTTCCTCGTCAACGGCAACATGTCGGTGGCCGCGAGCGGACAAGGCGGGCTGATGGTGCGCCTCGACCCTGAGGAGGCGGAGGAGCTGCTCGACGGCGTGGACGTGGTGCCGTTCGAGATGCGGGACCGTCCGGTGAGGGGATGGCTGCGCGTGCGTGAGCCCGGGTACGCGAGCGACGAGCAGCTGCGCGGGTGGGTGGAGCGCGGCGTCGAATACGCCAGGACGCTGCCGCCGCACCTCTGAGACCGACCCGGCGTTTTGGTCTCCACGCAGCGAGGTGAGGTATGCCGGGTGGGCACGACGCGGAACGTGTGCGCGCGGCAAGTGCGTGGCAGTCACGATGGGTCTACGCCGGGCACGACGGTCTCGGAGGTGATCTCGCTATTGACCACCCGCAACAGGAACAGCTCGTCGGTAGCCTCGCGGACTCCCGCGATGATGCCGCGGTGAGCATCGGGCGCTCTTCGTGGTGTGGGATGGCCGGCTACGCGATGGCGCTGCTGCCCTGGGCATCCCCGTCGTGCCGTAGAGCAGACACCTGCCTCTGTTGTGACCGGCCCTCGACATGGCGGTGGCGCCGGCGCGACGATGCTCGCACACGGATCGACGTCGCGGCCCGAAGGAGTGTCGGATGAGCATGACAGCCCCTGCCGAGCGTGTTGACCACGAAGCGCCGACCAGCAACGACGTGCCGACGTTCTGCCCACTGTGTGTCTCGCGGTGTGGCGCGACGGCCACCGTTGCGGACGGAGTCCTCACTTCCTTGCGACCGGACCCGACACACCCGACCGGAGCTGCCATCTGCGTCAAGGGCAAAGCGGCGCCGGAACTGGTGGCTCACAGCGACCGCCTCACGCACCCGCTGAGGCGGACACAGCCCAAGGGCGCACCCGACCCCGGCTGGGAACAGATCACCTGGGACGAGGCGCTGGACACGGCTGCGCGGAAGCTGAACGAGCTCGCGCGCGAGCACGGTCCGGAGTGCGTGGTGTTCGGGTCTTCGTCCCCTTCCACGTCGGCGATGTCGGACGCGGTCGACTGGCTCAGCCGGCTGCGGCGGGCGTTCGGAAGCCCCAACCTGTGCGTCTCCATGGAGCTCTGCGGCTGGGGACGGTACCTGGCGCCGATGTACACCTACGGCGCCCCGGTGCCAGGTGCCTACATGCCCGACCTGGAGCAGGCCGGCTGCATCCTCTACTGGGGGTACAACCCCTCGGTGGCGCGCCTTGCCCATGCCACCGCGACGACCGCGGCGCTGCGCCGGGGCGCCCGGCTCGTGGTCGTCGACCCCCGCCGCGCCGGCTTGGCGTCCAAGGCAGACCACTGGCTGCGGGTGAGGCCCGGAACGGACACCGCGCTGGCCCTGTCGATCACCCACGTCATGATCGCGAACGGCTGGTTCGACGTCGAGTTCGTCCGTCGCTGGACCAACGCGCCGCTGCTCGTTCGGGACGACACCGGCCGTCTCCTTCGTCAGAGCGAGGTCATCGCAGACGGCGACGTCGGCAGCTTCGTGGCCTGGGACGGCACCGGCGGAGTTCCCGTGGTGTATGACCCCGCCACGGCAAGCTACGGCGTCAGCGAGGACCGGTTGGCGCTTGACGGTGCCCGCGAGGTGCCCACGAACGACGGAGTGGTGACCTGCAGGCCCGTCTTCGAGCTGATCAGGCGAGGCTGTGCCGCGATGGCGCCCGAGGTGGCCGAGCGGGTCACCGGCGTGAGCGCGACCACGATCGCTGAAACGGCTCAGACCCTGTGGGAGGCGCGACCGGTCGCCTTCTACGCATGGAGCGGGGTGGAGCAGCACAGCAACGCGACCCAGACCGCACGCGCGATCGGCCAGCTCTACGCTCTGACCGGCTGCTTCGACGCTCCCGGCGGCAACGTCCTCTTCGCACCGGTACCCACCAACCCGATCGACGGTGCCGGGCTGCTGAGCGCCGGCCAGCGCGCCAAAGCGATCGGACTCGAGCGCCGACCCCTTGGCCCACCGCGCTTCGAGTTCGTCACCGGGGAGGACTTCTACCGCGCCGCCCTCGAGGGTGACCCATACCGGGTGCGCGCCTTGGTGAACTTCGGCACGAACTACGTCATGTCGCACCCGGACAGCCTCCGCGGGCGCGACGCCCTAGCGGCGCTCGACTTCTTCGTCCACGCCGACCTGTTCATGAGCCCCACGGCGGAGCTGGCCGACATCGTCCTGCCAGTCACGACGCCGTTCGAGGCCGAGGGACTTCGGACCGGGTTCGAGATCAGTGCGGCTGCCCAGTCGCTCGTCCAGCTGCGGCAGCGGCTGGTCAAGCCGCGCGGGGAGGCGCGCTCGGACCTTCAGGTCATCTTCGCCCTCGCCGTGCGGCTGGGGCTCGCAGACCAGTTCTTCGACGGAGACATCGACGCCGCGTGGACGCACCAGCTGGCGCCGAGCGGGGTGACACTCGAGCAGCTGCGTGCGAACCCCGCGGGCGTGCGCGTGCCGGTGCGGACGGCATACCGCAAGTTCGCGCATGCTGAGGGGGGCCAGCCCCGCGGCTTCCCCACCGCCTCGCGCAAGGTGGAGCTCTGGTCGGAGACCCTGGCCGAGCACGGCTACCCGCCCCTGCCCGTCTACGACGAGCCGGCGATCAGCCCGGTGTCGCGGGCCGACCTGGCTCGACAGTTCCCGCTCATCCTCACCTGCGCCAAGAGCCTGCGGTTCTGCGAGTCCCAACACCGCAACATCGCCAGCCTGCGCGGACCGGACCCGGACCCCGAGGTCGAGCTGCACCCCTCGGCCGCCGGCACCCGAGGCATCCACGCCGGTGACTGGGTCACCATCAACACGCCTCATGGCAGTGTCCGCGCCCGCGCGAAGCTGAACACCAACCTCGACCCGGACGTGGTCTGCGGGCAGCACGGCTGGTGGCAGGCGTGCGCAGACGTCGACCAGCCCGGCTATCCGCCCTACGGTCCGGGGAGTGCCAACCTGAACCTCGTCCTGCGACAGGGACCGAGCGACCCCATCAGCGGCAGCGCACCGTTGCGCGCCTCGCTGTGCGAGATCACTCTGGCCTGACGGTGTTCGGCCGTCTTGTCACGCCGCGTCCGCACGCCGCGACACGCGCGCCGCGACACGCGCGCCGTGACAC
>DASSJT010000219.1:0-10656 GCA_035691065.1 Dermatophilaceae bacterium | reverse complement strand
CACAACCGCAACGCCCTGTCGAGTGCCCTTGTGGCCCAGCTCGGCGCGCGGCTGCGCCAGGCGGCAGCCGAGGATGACGTCCGCGCGGTGGTGCTCACGCACACCGGCGGCACCTTCTGTGCGGGCGCGGACCTCACGGAGGCCAGGGAGGGCTCGATGGCCCGGGGTGCCGAGGAGCTGCTCGGCATCCTCCGTGCGATCGTCGAGCTGCCCAAGCCGGTCGTATGCCGGGTGGCCGGGCACGTGCGCGCAGGCGGCATGGGGCTGGTCGGGGCGTGCGACATCGCCATCGCGTACACACGAGCGACCTTCGCCTTCAGCGAGGCCCGGCTCGGTCTCGCCCCCGCGGTGATCTCGATGACCACGCTGCCCCGGATGACCGAACGGGCAGCGAGCCGCTACTTCCTCACCGGCGAGGTCTTCGGCGCCACCACCGCGGCGCAGATCGGGATGGTCACCGAGGCCTCGGGCGACCTCGAAGCCTCGCTCGCCGGCATCCTCGACAGCCTGCGTGCCGCGTCACCGCAGGGCCTGCGGGAGACCAAGCCACTGACCACCCGCGCCGTCCGGCGTGCCCTGGCCGAGCAGGCTGCCGAGATGGCCGGCCTGTCCGCGCGGCTCTTCGGCTCCGACGAGGCCCGCGAGGGCATGCAGTCGTTCCTGGAGCGGCGGCCGCCGCTCTGGGCTGTCCCGACCCAGACCAAGGGGAAGAGATGAGCACGCTCAAGGGCAGGACGATCCTCATGTCGGGCGGCAGCCGCGGCATCGGGCTGGCGATCGCGCTGCGCGCCGCCCGCGACGGCGCCAACGTGGCCATCCTGGCCAAGACCGACCAGCCGCACCCGAAGCTGGAGGGCACCATCCACACGGCCGCCGAGCAGATCCGCGAGGCGGGCGGCCAGGCGCTGCCGATCTTCGGCGACGTACGCGACGACGAGCAGGTGGTCGACGCCGTGATGCGGACCGTGGAGGAGTTCGGCGGGATCGACATCGTGGTCAACAACGCCAGCGCGATCGACCTGTCGAGCACGGAGTCGATCTCGATGAAGCGCTACGACCTCATGCAGGACATCAACTGCCGCGGGGCGTTCCTGCTCTCCAAGTGCGCGCTGCCGCACCTGCGCGCGTCGTCCCACGCCCACATCCTCACCCTCTCCCCGCCGCTCAACCTCGACCCCAAGTGGGTCGGCGCCCACCTGGCCTACACCATCGCCAAGTACGGCATGAGCCTCACGACGCTGGGGCTCGCCGAGGAGCTGCGCGGCGACGGTATCGCGGTCAACTCGCTGTGGCCGCGCACCACGATCGCCACGGCGGCCGTCCGGAACCTGCTCGGCGGCGAGAAGATGGTCTCCCAGTCGCGCACGCCGGAGATCATGGCCGACGCGGCCCACGCCATCCTGACCCGGCCACCGGGCGAGGCCACCGGCCAGTTCCTCATCGACGACGAGGTGCTGGCCGCCGCCGGGGTCACCGACCTGTCGCAGTATGCCGTCGGCGACCCGGGCGGGAAGCTCCAGCTCGACCTGTTCCTGGACTGACCCCACGGACCTCGGCACCCACACGCGCAACCACCCGGCATACCGCCGACCCCCGCAACATCCGAAGACCACCCCGCGCACCGCAATGGAGCCGTGACGACCAGGAGTACGCCATGCAGGACTCGACCCTCACCGCCCCCCAGCCGCTCACGACCGACCGGCTGATCAGCGACCACATAGAGAGGTGGGCTCAGGAGCGGCCCGACGCGGTGGCGGTGACGTTCCAGGACCAGGAGTACACGTGGGCGCAGTGGCGGGACCGGCTGCACCGCGTGGCGGGCGGCCTGCGCGCCCTCGGCGTCGGCCGCGGCGACCGGGTGGCCACGCTGGACCTGAACAGCCTCGCCTGCCTCGAGCTCAGCTACGCCGCCTCGTCGATCGGTGCGGCCCACGTCATCGTCAACTGGCGGCTGGTCGGCGACCAGCTGGCCTACGTCCTCGACGACAGCCGGCCGCGCGTCGTGTTCGTCGGCGCCGGGCTCGTCGAGCCGTTCGAGGCGGCCATTGGGCAGGTGCCCGAGCTCGACCGTGCCATCGAGCGGGTCGTCGTGGTGGGCGGGGAGTCCGACGAGTACGAGCCGTGGGTCGCCGGCGCCGAGCCGGTCGAGCCCGCCGCCGACGTCGAGGCGGACGACACCTGCCTGGTGATGTACTCGTCGGGGACGACCGGCTTCCCTAAAGGTGTCGAGCTCAGCCACCGCAACATCAACACCCACAGCGAGGCGGTCAAGGACCTCTTCAACTTCGACCCGTCCACGGTGAGCCTCGCGTGCATGCCGCAGTTCCACGTGGGCGGCACCTGCTACGCCATCGCCGGCCTCCACCACGGTGCGCCCACGGTGATCCTGCGCGAGGTCGACCCGGGGCTGATGTTCGCGGCCATCGCCCGCGGCGCGACGCACATCTTCCTCGTGCCCGCGGTGGTGGGCGCACTGTTGGCCGCCGGCGACCAGGCCATCGCGGCCTTCTCGCGCATCCAGTGCATGGCCTACGGAGCCGCGCCGATGCCGCTGCCGATGCTCAAACGGGCCCTGGCAGCCTGGCCGGACATGCGGATCTCGCAGGTCTACGGCATGACCGAGATGTCAGGAGTCACTACGGCCCTGTCGGCCGAGGCGCACCGGGACGCCGACCACCCGGAGCGGCTGACGTCGGCCGGGCTGCCCATCCGCGGGGTCGAGATGCGGGTGGTCGACCCGCTGTCGCTGGAGGACCTGCCGGTGGGGGAGCCCGGGGAGGTGTGGTTCCGCACGGCACAGGCCATGCGCGGGTACCTGGGCAAGCCCGAGGCGACCGCCGAAGCCAAGACGCCGGACGGGTGGATGCGCACGGGCGACGTGGGGCGGCTCGACGACGGTGGCTTCCTCTACATCATCGACCGGCTGAAGGACATGATCATCAGCGGCGGCGAGAACGTCTACTCGCCCGAGGTCGAGAACGTGCTCGCTGCGCATCCCTCGGTGGGGGAGGTGGCGATCATCGGTGTGCCCGACGAGCGCTGGGGCGAGGTGGTCAAGGCTGTCGTCGCACCGGCCGCGGGGGCCACGGTCGACGCCGGCGAGCTGATCGCCTTCGCCCGGGAGCGCCTGGCGCACTACAAGTGCCCGCAGAGCATCGACGTCGTCGAGGCGCTGCCGCGCAACCCGGCCGGCAAGGTGCTGAAGCGGGAGCTGCGGCGGCCCTACTGGGAGGGCCACGAGCGGACGGTCGTCTGAGGGGAAGGCGCGATGCCGGCGACCTCGCGGATCGAGCTGGCCCGGGAGGGGCCCGTGGTAACGGTGCGCTTTCACAACCCCTCGGCTCGGAATGCGATGTCGGCGAAGATGGCGGATGAGTTCGTGGCAGTATGCCGTGAGCTCGCCTCCGATGACAGCGTCCGCACGGTGGTGCTCACGGGCGACGAGCGCGCCTTCTGCGCGGGCGCCGAGCTCGACGGAGTGGAGCCTGCGGGCGACTTCCTGCCGGTCATGCGTGGGCTGAACGAGGTGCCGCGCGCCCTGCGTGCCCTGCCGCAGCCGGTCGTCGCGAAGGTCTCGGGAGTTGCCGCCGGGGCCGGGATGAGCCTCGCGTTGGGGTGCGACCTGGTTGTGGCGTCGACGTCGGCGCGGTTCGTCCCCGCCTTTCCCGCGATCGGGCTCTCTCCCGACTTCGGGGGAAGCTGGCTGTTGTCGCGGCGGGTGGGCAGCCACCGGGCCGCCGAGATCTGGCTCCTGGGCGAGGAGCTCGGGGCCGGTGACCTCGAGCGGCTGGGTCTGGCCAACCACGTCGTGGCGCCCGGTGAGCTCGACGCGACCGTCGCACGGCTGGCCGCGCGCCTTGCCGGCCTGGCGCCTCGGGCGGCCGCCCGCACCAAGGCACTCCTCCGAGCGGCGTCGGCGGTCACGTTCGACGAGGCGCTCGACCTCGAGGCCGAAGCCCAGGCCCTCAACATCGCGGAGCCGGCCTTCGCCGCGGCCCGGGAGCGCTTCCTGGCGACCCGCTCGGCGAAGGACCGGACCTGACCTGGCGACCGGGGTGAGTACCCGGGCGTCAATACCGGCGTGAGTACCGGCGTGAATACCCGGGGGCGAGCAGCCAGGGGCGAGCACCCGGCATACGTCTTGGCCCTGTGCTCTGCCCGCGCTCGGTTCGCTTAGAGGTGCTTGTCCAGCCAGGTGACGACGTCGTCCAGCACCTCGTCCTGCTCGGGCTCGTTGAAGATCTCGTGGTAGAGACCGTCGTAGACCTTGTGCGTGAGGTCGGCGGAGGCAGCCTGCTCGGCGATGATCTCGGAGCCCTTGGGGGAGACCAGCCGGTCGGCGCCTCCGTGCATCACGAGGATGGAGAGGGTCACTGTGGGCATCCGGCTGATGACCCGGTCCACGGAGGCGAGGATCTCGGCGCCGGTGCGGGCGCGGATCCGGCCGTGGTAGTTGAGTGGGTCGGCGTCGTAGGCGGCCACAACGGCGGGGTCGCGGCTGACCGTGGCGCTGTCGAGGCGGGTGACGGCCAGGTTGGGCGCGACGCGGGACAGCACACCCGCGAGGGCACGCTCGACCGGGGAGCCGACACTGGGGTCGATCGCCGCGCCGGACAGCACCAGACCGCTGAGGTGGCCCTGGCCCTTGGTCTGGACGTAGTCGAGGGTGATCAGGGCGCCGGTGCTGTGGCCGAGCAGGAAGACGGGGAGGCCGGTGTGGGCGCCGGCAGCGCTGCGCACGATGGCGTCGAGGTCGTCAAGGACGAAGGACATGCGGTTGAGGTTGCCCATCGTGCCGTGGCTCCTGCCGTGGCCGATGTGGTCGAGGGCGTAGACCGCATAGCCGCTCCCGGCCAGGCGCTCCGCGACGTGGGCGTAGCGGCCGCTGTGCTCGGCGAGGCCGTGGGCGATCACCACCACCGCCTTGGGCGTCTCAGGGGCCCACGACTGCCAGAAGACCTCGACGCCTGCGGCACTGGTGATGTGGGCCTCGACGTGCTGGGCTGCGTCGGACATGCGGTCTCCTTGCTGGTGGGCTCGCCGACTCTTCCGGCGGCTCATCGTTACAGCGAGCTCGGCGTGGGGTCAACGGACTGGCTGGACGAGCGCGAGTCTGTTGCGTCACGTTCGGGGCGCGGTCGGGGGCCGTCGGGCGACGAGGAGCTGCCGGCCGCGCGGGCTACGGCTCGATGACCTCCTGGCCGATGGCGTGGTCGGTCGCCGGGTGCTCCACGAGGGCGAGGACGCGGTTGGCCATGAACCGGGCGGTGCGGACCGGCGTGCCGCCGCGGGTGACCTCGGTGACCTCGACGATGCCGCGGCCGGTGTTGATCTCGACACGCCGGCCGTTGCGCGTGGCGACCACATCGTAGGTGCGGACCTCGTCGCCCGCGTCGATGACGATCTCCACCCGGTCACCCCGCACGAGTCAACGGTAGCCCCTCCCGGCGACAGGCTCGGGAGATGGACGTTTCGCTGCAGATGACGTGGGTAGAGGGCTGAGGTCTTCCGGGAAACCATGCGCCTGCTCGACGGGGAGTGGGCGGGAGGAAAGTGGGTGGCGGACATGCGCCGGTTCTGGGTCCTGCTCGTCTCAGTCGTCTCGGCGGTCTCGCTCGGTCTGGCGGTGCCCAGCGCGGCCAGTGCCCAGGAGAGCCCGCCACTCCCACACAGCATGGCGGCCATCGGTGACTCGATGACCCAGGCTGCTGATGTCTGCTGCTGGTACGGCGACCACCCGGCGAACTCCTGGAGTACCGGCGGTGCCAGCTGGGACGGCGTCTACAGCCACTACGAGCGGATCCGCGCCCTGAACGGCGCCATCAGCGGGCACGCCTACAACGACTCCGTGTCGGGGGCGAAGATGAGCGCCGCACCGG
The DNA here is from genome assembly GCA_035691065.1 of Dermatophilaceae bacterium. Taxonomy (GTDB): domain Bacteria; phylum Actinomycetota; class Actinomycetes; order Actinomycetales; family Dermatophilaceae; genus DASSJT01. Next base: position 4,777 of record DASSJT010000219.1, on the reverse strand, counting down.
CTCAGGCGTCCAAAGCCGTGGCGCAGGGGGCGCAGTACGTCACGATCCTGATGGGCGCCAACGACGTCTGCACGTCCTCCCCGTCGACCATGACCTCGGTGGCCACGTTCCGATCGCAGTACCAGAGCGCGCTCGCCACGCTGGATGCCGGCCTGCCCCAACGGGCCCGTATCTTCGTCGCCAGCATCCCGGACATCTACCACCTGTGGCAGATCTACTACACCGATGCCACCGCGGAGCTCGTGTGGGACGTCGCGAACATCTGTCAGTCGATGCTCTCGCCGAGCCGCACGGCGACCGAGCGCCAGGCAGTCCGCCAGCGGAACATCGACTTCAACACGGTGCTGCAGCAGGAGTGCGCGAAGTACACCCGGTGCAAGTTCGACGGCAACGCGGTCTTCAACTACCCGTTCAGCCGCAGCCAGGTCAGCAAGCTCGACTACTTCCACCCGAGCCTGTCCGGGCAGGCGGCCCTGGCCAGCGTCACGTGGTCGGCGAGCTGGTGGGGCTGAGGCTGTCCCAGGGCGAGCCGTCGGGCTGGGCGTCCTGGCGCCGTGCCTCGTCGCCGATGTTGCCTACTGATTTTGCCGGTGTGGCCTACCTGATCCTGACGACCTAGGGGCCTGTCCTCCGCCGTTCGGTAAGGGCCGCGCGGCGGGCGATCTTCCGGTCCGTGGCCACGATCCACACCACCAGCACCGCCCCTCCCAGGGCGGCGAGGAGGAAGAACACCATCGCGATCGCGGGATAGCCGAACACGGTCGAGCGGGTGGGAACCTGCATCATCAGCGCCGCGCCCACCACGATCGACGCGAGGACGACCCCCATGGTGAGCCGGTTCGCCAGCCGCTGCAGGACGGTGAGGAGCCGGTTCTCGTCGAAGGCGTTCACCCGGACCGTCAGCTCCCCGTCCGAGAGGGCGTCAAGAATGCGGTTGGCCCTTCGCGGCAGCTGGGCCGCGAACTCCTTGGCCTCCAGAGCGGCCGCCATGACCCCTCCCGGGGACACGGCCAGCCCACTGCGCATGATGCTCGAGACGTTGTCGCGGATCGCGTCGGTCGGCGAGAAGGTCGGGTCGAGATGGACCGTGGCCTGGTCGAGGTTGAGCAGCGCCTTGCCGACCATCGCCATCTCGGCCGGTGGCCGGAGCCCGTGGACGCCCGACAGCCGACTCAGCTCGAGCAGCACCGACCCCGTCTGCAGGTCCGAGCCCATCGCCATGGACTCCGACACCAGGTGGCTCACGTCCTCCCTGAACTTGGCCGCGTCGTAGTCCTCCAGCGGGTGGCCCATCGAGGCGAGCACCTGGGCTGTCTCTTCACCGTCGCCGTCGCTGATCGCCAGCAGCAGCTTGACGATCTTGTCCTGCACCCGCGGCGGCACGGTGGCGACCATGCCGAGGTCGAGCAGGGCGATACGCCCGTCGCTGGTCAGCAGCAGGTTGCCGGGGTGCGGGTCGGCGTGGAGTACGCCCAGGTCGAGGATCATCCGCAGGTAGCACGCGAAGAGCTCCTCGACCAGAGGCCCGGTGTCGAGCTCGGTCAGGCCGACTGGGCTGATGTCAGTGACCTTCCGGCCCTCCACGCGCTCCATGGTGAGCACTCTGGCTGTGGTGTAGTCGGAGATGGGCTGGGGTACGACGATGTGCGGGTAGTCCTCGGTCAGCTTCCCGAACTTCTGCAGGTTCCTCGCCTCGCGCACGTAGTCCAGCTCCCCGGCGAGGGAGCGCCGGAACTGGGCCAGGAGCTGTGCGAACCCGTACTTGCGACCGGCGCCGGTGTAGCTGTCGGCCATGGCAGCCAGCTTCTCCAGGGCGCGCATGTCCTCGCGGGCCACATCGCGTATGCCGGGCCGCTGCACCTTGACGACCACGTCGCGTCCGCTCCGGGTCACTGCGCGATGCACCTGCCCGATCGAGGCCGAGGCCAGCGGAGTCTCGTCGAACCTGGTGAACAGGTGGCGCAGCTGAGCGCCCAGCTCGGTCTCGACGGTCTCCCGCACCTGGTCGAACGGGAAGGGCTCGACGCTGTCCTGGAGCCGAGCCAGGGCCTCGGTGTAGGGCTGGGGGAGCAGGTCGAACCGTGTCGAGAGCAGCTGGCCGAGCTTGACGTAGGTGGGTCCCATGCTCTCGAGGTCGTCGGCGAGGGCAGTGGCCGCGGCATCGTCCACAGCGGCTTCGTCGTCGATGTCGAACTCGTCGAAGCCCGCGCTGCTGACCAGGTCGGTGCGGCCGTAGCGCACGAAGAGCCGCAGGAGGTCGAAGTACCGCCTGGTCCGGGGGGCGCCGGTCGTTGTCATGTCCGGATCATCCGACGGTGGAGACCAAGCATGCAGTGACCATAGTCACCCTTCCCGTCGCGGCTGCGACACTCGGTCGCGCCTCGACCGCATTGTCGTCCCGGCATGCCACGCTCGAGGCATGGAGAACCTTCAGGACGCGCTTCTCCTCGACGCCGTTCAGGCTTGGTGTGACGAGTGCCAGGGCGAGCGGATCCTGGTTCCAGCGCCGGACGAGGCTGGCCCCGGGGGCTACTGCTGCACCGTTTGCGATGCCGCCGTATTCGTGATGTGGACCTTGGGCGACGTCGAGTCCGCGACGAGCGTCAGCGTTTCGGCCTGAGCGGAGCTTGCCTGCCGCCGGGGCCAGCTCTTAGGAGACTGGGCCACCGGGCCCGCGGAGCCGGCCACCCGGCATACCAGATATTGGGCAAGCAGTTGGGACCTCCGGCTCTGGGCACCACTGGTCGTCAGCCGTATCAGCGAAGAATGAGGCGTCGCTCTCTGATGATGGCCGCAGTCCTCTGGCCGCTGGCAGCGGTGGGCGCTTGCGCGAGCAGCGAGAACGAACGCACGCTCCCCAGCGGAGACGTCACCGCGCTGCCGAGTCCCGACGTCGCGACTGGTGTCACGCTTGCCGCGGCGCTGGCTCGTCGGCGATCCAGGCGTGAGTACGCCGAGCGGGGGCTCAACCGAGCCGAGGTCAGCCAGTTGATGTGGGCAGCGCAGGGGGTCACCTCCGACGGGGGGCTGAGGACTGCACCGTCTGCCGGGGCGCTGTACCCGCTCACCATCTGCGTGGCTCTTCCCGATGGCCTGTACCGCTACACGCCGAAGGGCCACGTGGTCGAGCGGGCGTTCGAGGAAGACCTGCGCGTGGCACTGGGCAAGGCGGCGCTCGGCCAGCAGTGGGTGGGGCGGGCGCCGGCAGTCTTCGCCGTCAGCGGGGACGTGTCGCGGTCAGAGCCCAAGTACGGTTCGCGTGCGGAGCGCTACGTCTTCATGGAGGCGGGACACGCGGCTCAGAACCTGCTGCTGCAGGCGGTCGCGCTCGGCCTCGCCGGTGTCCCGGTTGGCGCTTTCGACGACGATGCGGTGCGTACCGTGCTACGGCTGCCCGGGCGCGAACAACCCATCTACCTCATGCCCGTGGGCCAGCCACTCGCCTGATAGCGAGCCACTCGCCTGATAGCGAGCCACTCCCCTGATAGCCACTCGCCGCCTAGCGGTCCGCGGCTGCGATGACGCCGTAGTGCCCGTCGTAGCGCAGGTACAGCACCCGGCCACGCCCTGTTCCTGGCTCCAGGTAGAACACGAACGGGTCGCCGGTGAGCTCCAGCCGCTCCTTGGCCTCGGGCTCGGTGAGGGTCGGCGCCGCCCCTGCCCGCACGAGAAGGGCAGCGTTCTCGCCGTCAACCACCACGTCGCCGCGAACCGAGAGCGTGCCCAGATCGTCGCGGTAGACCACGGCGTCCTTGCCGGAGCGGAGATCCGTGAAGAGGTAGAAGTCGTGCCCCAGCAGATCCATCTCGAAGGCCGCTTCGTCCGGCGTCATGGGCTCGAGCGCGAACGTCTTGCGACGCACCACTTCGCGGCCCTCGGGCGCCCTGGGGAAGAACGCCTCTCGGTGGGTGGCCAGGTCGCCGTGGCGCCACTCATGCTCCGACGCCAGGCCGATCCACCGATGCCTCGTCCGCACGCGATCGCCGAGCTGGACGAGGTTCTGGCGCAGCCGTTCCTCGAGCAGGTCGACAGCCTCAGGCACGTCGGGAGCAGCCGAGTGGGCCCGGACAAGTGTTCCGTCGACGTCCAGGGAAACCTCTGCCCGCGCTGGACGAGGCACCGTGGAGTCCTCGGCAAAGACGAGAACCACATGGGCCGCGAGAGCGTGCTTGCCGGCATGCCTGAGGACGCGCTCCACCGTATTGCGGGCGTCGTCAACGGCGTCGGGTGGCACCTCTCCGCGTACCGTGACCGCGATCGTCGTAGGCCCGGCCATCGGCCGATTCGTTGTCATCCTGAATCACCTCGCATTCAGCGGCCAGGCGTCCCCATGGCTCCTGTCCTCCTTGGACCGACGCTAGGTGCCGCCTGCGGCAACGACATGAGCCGATGGTCCCGACGGTGCCCCTTCGGGCTAGCCGCTGAGCCGCTCGACGATGAGGAGCGTCCCGATGATGACCATGGCCGCACCGGAGAAGCGGGTAACGGCCAGGGATACGGCTGGCCGCAGCTGCAGCACCGTACCGGCGGCCAGCCCCAGGCCGAGGTAGAAGATCACGCAGCTCACCGTGAAGACCAGCCCGAGGACCGCCAGCTGGCCGGTGATCGGCCAGTCCCATTCCGGGTTGGTGAACTGGGGCAGCATCGCGATGAAGATGAGGAGCCCCTTCGGGTTGAGGCCGCTGACGCCGATGCCCTTGACCAGCGTGACCCACCCCGTGGAGCTGTCGGTCGGCGTTGACGCTCGTGCCGAGGTGCGCACGAACGTCATGGCTCC
>DASSJT010000218.1:0-2666 GCA_035691065.1 Dermatophilaceae bacterium | reverse complement strand
GGCCGTCGTTGTTCCCGAGGCACTGGCGCCGGGGATGATGTCCCCGCGGTGGGGGTGATCCGCCACTTCTCTCCGGGGGGTTGCTGGGCGCCGTCATCGGGGTGGGTGGCCAGGCTGCTGATGCGGCTGGTCGCGGTCGTGGCCGGGGACGAGCCGGCGTTCACGTGGGGTGCGTCGCTGGCGACCGTCGGACTGTTCGTGGTCTCCGCCGCCGGCGCAGCAGCCGCGGCGATCGACGGGGGCATCGCGGGAGCCGCGCGGCTGGCGCTGTCCGTGGTCGCGGCTGCGATCCTCGGGCTCGCGTTCGCGACGCCGTACCTGGGCTGGCGGCTGGGTGGTCGACGGATGTCCGGCGCTCAGCCCACCGTCGCGGCCTGGATCTCGGCCTCGCTGCGGAGCACGCAGAACTCGTTGCCCTCCGGGTCGGCCATGGTGACCCAGCCGATGCCGGGCCCGTGGATGTCGCTCCGGTCGGCGACCACGGTGGCGCCGAGCCCCACGAGCCGTTCGACCTCCTGGTCGCGGGTGCCGGCGTTGGGGCGCAGGTCGAAGTGGATCCGGTTCTTCACCTGCTTTCCCTCCGGCACCTCGATGAACAGCAGCGGGTGGCCCCCGTCCGGCCGCTGGATCCAGCACTCCGCGTGCCCCGGCTCGTTCGGGTCGTCCGGCTTGTCGACGTACTCGAGCACCGGCTTCCACCATTCCGAGAGCTCGTAGGCGTTGCCGCAGTCCACGGCGGTGTGGGAGATGAAGGAGGTCATGGCGCCAGCCTCCCGCGAAGGTTCCTGTTCCGGCGACCTGATTCGGCTTACATGCCTTGACAGACATATGCCAGTGCTGGCATGTTCAGGGTCATGGACGACCGGACCTGGACCGCTCTCGTCGACCCGCACCGCCGGGCCGTGCTCGACCTGCTGCTGCAGGGCGAGTGCTCGGTCGGCGACCTGGTCGAACGACTCGGCCTGACCCAGCCGCAGACCTCCAAGCACCTCAGGGTGCTGCGTGAGGCGGGGCTGGTGCGGGTCGAGCGGGTGGCCCAGCGCCGGATCTACACGATCGACCCGGCCCCGATGACCGAGCTCGACCGCTGGCTGGCGCCGTACCGCCGGCTCTGGAACGAACGCCTCGACCGGCTCGGGGCCCACCTGGAGGAGAACCCATGACCGACACCGGGACCACCCACCCCACTCCCGACCGCGGCAGCTACGTCGAGCACGAGCGGGGACCCGCGGTGCGCTTCGAGCGGCACTACCCCTTCCCCGTGGAGCGGGTGTGGCGCGCGGTGACCGACCCCGCCGAGCTCAAGGCGTGGTTCCCCTCGCCCGACGTGACCTACGAGGCCCGCGTGGGCGGCACGATCACGCTCGCCGGCGACCCGTACCAGCCCGAGGCGATGACCGGCCGGGTGCTGGCCTGGGAGCCGCCGCACGTGTTCGGCTTCGAGTGGGGAGGCGACCAGCTCTTCCTCACGGTCACGGCGGACGGGGAGGGCAGCCGGCTCGAGCTGCTCGACGTGCTGGACGAGAAGACCCGGGCCGCCCTGCACGCCTCCGGCTGGACCATGTGCCTGGCCGGGCTGGACCGTGCCCTGACCGGCGCGGACGATGCCGTGCCGGAGTTCCGGCCGCTGCTCGAGGAGTACCGCGCCGCCGGCTTCCCCGACGACGGCTGGGTGCCGGACGGCGTCTGAGGCAGAGGACTTGGCCTGCGCCCCGCGCTCGGGGCAGGCTCACGCCATGGCAGAGCGACAGTTCCCCGACATGTGGGTCGACCCCGAGGACGACCCGCGCATCGACAGCGGCGCCACGGACGAGCGCGGGGTGCTCCTCGACTACCTCGGCAACTACCGGAAGACGTTCGCGATGAAGCTCGACGGGCTCGACGCCGCGCAGCTGGCCACCCGGTCGGTCCCGCCGTCGACGATGTCGCTGCTCGGGCTGCTCCGCCACCTCGCCGACGTGGAGCTGCACTGGTTCCGGAAGGTGATGGGCGGTCAGCCGGACGTGACCCGGCACTTCCGCACCGCGGACGACCGCGACGCCGACTTCAACGGCGCGGTCGCCGACGACGCGGTGGTGGAGGAGGCCTGGCGCGTGTGGCGCGCCGAGGTCGCCAACGCCGAGACCTTCATGGACGGCGTCGCCGACGTCGGCACCATGGTCCCGCTCGGTGGCGGCGAGGTGCCGGTCCGCGACCTGCTGGTGCACATGATCGAGGAGTACGCGCGCCATGTCGGCCACGCGGACCTGCTCCGGGAGTGTATCGACGGGCGGACGGGGCAGTAGTCGGGCGGGTGGGTCTGGGTTCTGGGTCTGGGTCTGGGTCTGGGTCTGCGGTTTCACCACGGTGAACCTGCAGCCTCCTCACACCGCCCACGGACCCTCCGGCGCCCGCACCCGCGCCTCGTCGGCCTCCTGGTCGGTGGGCTTCTGCTGGCTCTGCCGCTCGGCCTCGACCCGGCGCAGGTAGTGGTCGACCTCCTCGTCGACGCGCGCGTCGTCCCAGCCCAGGACGCCCGCCATCAGGGCTGCGGCCGGGCGCGCCGAGGCGGTGCCGCGGTCGAAGGTCTCGATCGAGATCCGGGTACGACGGGTGAGCACGTCGTCGAGGTGACGTGCACCCTCGTGGCTCACCGCGTAGACGACCTCGGCGGCCAGGTAGTCCTC
>DASSJT010000217.1:0-3755 GCA_035691065.1 Dermatophilaceae bacterium | reverse complement strand
GCATTGCGCCTGAGCCCGCAAGGCCGCAATGGATTACTCGTTGTTCTCATCGTTCCCCTCAAGTGAAGCCCGGTCTGCGCGGTTGCGCTGGGTCAACCTATGGCACACCGCGGACATCAGCGGCGGAGGCGTCGGGCATCCGACAGGGGCGGATTCCTGCCGAAGGACTCGGGATTCGCACGGAGCGGCCGCAGGGCCGCAAGGCCGGTGGAACACGAGCCTGGCGCGGTCAGTTCGCGCAACGCCACCATGGCCATCGCCACCATGGCAGTCAGCGCGGCATTCAACACGGCAATCAGCACGGCAATCAGCACGGCAAATCAGCGCGAGGCGAACGCCTCTCGCACCTGCCGGCGCACACCGGCATACGTCCCCTTGTCGGCCGCGACGATCACGCCGGGCACTCGGCTGGACGGGTGGTACTCGGTCCCATCCGGGTGACCCGACCAGCCGCCCGCCTCGCGGACCATCAGGGTCCCGGGGGAGTGGTCCCACGGCGAGTTTCGCCCGTAGAGGATGAAGTCGGTCGCTCCCTCGATCAGCCGCGGGTAGTCAACACCGCAGCACACCCACGAGCCGGTGAGCGGGGGCAGGTCGCCCATCATGTGCCCGCGCAGGGACCACATCGACGTCACGCCGTGCGGCGTCGCGTCGTCGGCCAGCGGCTCGCGCTTCATCCGCTCGCCGTCGCGGTAGACGCCGGCACCGCGCTCGGCGACCCAGCCCACCTGGTGCTCGGGCTGCCAGATCCAGGCCCGCACGGTCTCACCGCCGCGCACCTCCGAGACCATGACCGCGTGGTCGCGGCTGCCGTGGACGAAGTTCTTGGTGCCGTCGATGGGGTCGACGGTGAACGCGTGGTCGGCGGCGGCGAACCGGTCCAGAAGCGTGTGGTCGGCTGCGGTCGCCTCCTCGCCCAGGACGACGGCCAAGGGGTATGCCGTCCGGATCGCCCGGGTGAGCAGGGCTTCCGCTTCGTGGTCTGCCACGGTCACCAGGTCGCCCGGCTTCTTCTCCATGACCTCGCCGTCGGCGAGGGAGCGGAAGCGCGGCGTGATGATCTCCGCCGCCACCTCTTTCATGAGGTCCAGCACGGCCGCGGTGTCCACGGGTCCAAACGTTCCACACGCCGGCCCCAGCACGCAAAACCGTCCAGTCGGCCGGCCTTGCGGGTGATGAAGAGGACTTCGACCTCATCGCCGAGGTCACCGGGCAGCGGGTCGAGCGGCTCGCGCTCCGGGACGTGCGATGAGCGTCACGGCCCGGTCCGACCGGTAGGCTCGACGCCGAGATGAGCGAGCACCCCGTCACCGAAGTGATCCCCAGCGTGGGCCCGGCCAGTGGATCGGCCACTGAGTCGGCCACTGAGTCGGCCACTGAATCAACCACTGCCTCGACCACACACCCGGCCACCGAGCCGATCGACGTCCGCACCGGCGAGCTGGCCGGCGGGAGCGATGACCCCCGGTCAGCCATGGTGCGCGACGACGGTCGGCGGACCGTCGGGCCGGGAAGCCCGGGTGCGGTGACCCGGGAAGCCGAGCACCCGGCATACCGGCAAGAGGGCCGGGAGAGGCCGCTGGTGACCATCGTCCTGCCCTGTTACAACGAGGGCGCCCATGTGCTCAGGGAGATCGAGCGCATCACCCGGGCCATGAACGCCAGCGAGTTCACCTACGAGCTGCTGTGCATCGACGACGCGTCGACCGATGACACCCTCGAGGTGCTCAACGACGCCTCGCTGCACTACGCCAACCTGCGCATCATGCCGTTCCGGCGCAACGGCGGCTCGGGGACCGCCCGGCGGATCGGCACCCAGCAGGCACACGGCGAGATCGTCGTGTGGACCGACGCCGACATGACCTACGAGAACGAGCGCATTCCCGAGCTCGTGCGCATCCTCGTCGAGGACGACTCCTACGACCAGGTCGTCGGCGCCCGCACGACCGAGGAGGGCACCCACAAGTGGGCGCGGGTGCCGGCGAAGTGGTTCATCCGCAAGGTCGCCGAGCGGCTCACGAAGCAGCAGATCCCCGACCTCAACTCGGGGCTGCGGGCCTTCCGGCGCGAGGTCTCGCTGCCGTACCTGCGGCTGCTGCCGTCTGGCTTCTCGTGCGTCACGACCATCACGCTGGCGTTCCTGTCCAACCAGCACGACATCAAGTACGTCCCGACGTCCTACGCCAAGCGCGAGGGCCAGTCGAAGTTCCACTTCCTGCGCGACGCCTACCGCTACATCCTCCAGGTGCTCCGGATGGTGGTCTACTTCGACCCGCTCAAGGTCCTTATGCCGCCGGCCCTGTGGCTGTTCGCCATCGGCGCCGTGAAGTTCGTCGTCGACATGGTGCGCCACCCCTTCTACATCCCCGCCAACACCGTCCTGCTCATCGTGAGCAGCATCATGATCGGTTCGCTCGCGCTCCTCGCCGACCTCGTGGTGCGCTCGCGGGACGGCGTCTGAGCAGGCGGTCGATGGGGTCACCTACCCGTTCCTCCGGGGACGCCACTGCTGCAGCGACCGCCGCCGGGTCCTCCGCCGCGTCCTCCGCCGCGGCGTCTGTTGAATCTGAGGCCGCCGCCGACTCCTCTGCCGCCACCGCGTCCGCCACCCTGCGCGTCGCCATCGTCGGACCCACCCACCCCTACAAGGGCGGGGTGGCCACGCACACCACGGTCCTGGCCCACGAGCTCGCCGCTGCCGGGCACGACGTCACCCTGGTGTCCTGGTCCCACCTGTACCCCTCGAAGCTCTACCCCGGCGAGCAGGCGGTCCCCGAAGGCGCTCCCGACGTGGAGCCGTTCCCCCGTACCATCCGCGCCCTGTCGTGGGCTCGGCCCGACACATGGGTGCGCACCGGGCGGCGGCTGAGCGGCATGGACGTGATCATCATCGTCCACGTCATTCCTGCGGTCGTCCCCGCCCACCTGACGCTGCTGCGGGCTGCGGGCGCAGGTCGCACGAGCGCCATTCGGTCCGGCCCGCGCAGCGTCGTCATCGCCCACAACGTCCTGCCCCACGAGCCACACCCTGGCGAGCGGCAGCTCATGTCGACCCTGCTGCGGCGAGTCGACGCCGTCCTCGTCCACAGCGCCGCGCAGGCGCAGCTCGCGCGCGAGCTGGGTGCCGACCGGGTGAGCGTCGCGAACCTGCCGCCGCACCTCCCGGGCGGGGCGCCGGTCGAGCGGAGGCCGTATGCCGGTCCGCCCAGGCTGCTGGCCATGGGCATTGTCCGCGACTACAAGGGCGTCGACGTGCTGCTCCGTGCGCTGATGCAGGTGCCGGAGCTGCGGTTGACGGTCGCAGGGGAGATGTGGGGAGAGGCTGGGCGCCAGGTGCATGCCCTGGCCGGCGACCCCCGGCTGGCCGGCCGGGTCGCGGTGCATCCCGGGTACGTGCCCGCCGACCGGCTCGCGCCGATGCTGGCCGCCCACGACGTGATGACGCTGACCTACCTCAGTGGGAGTGCCTCGCAGAACGCCCTCCTGGCGCAGCACCACGGCCTGCCGGTGCTCGCGTCCAACGTGGGCACGTTCGGCGAGCAGGTGCGGCACGACATCGACGGCCTCCTCGTGCCACCCGGCGATGAGCGCTCGCTGGTCGAGGCATTGCGCCATCTCGCCCGGCCGGGCGTCGTGGAGCGGCTGCGTGCGGAGGTCAAGCCGCCCGACCTCGCGGGTCCCTGGGCCGGCTACGTGGGTGCGCTCGAGGCGCTCGCGGTCGACTCCTCCGCCGATGACCGGGCTGACGCCGTGGC
>DASSJT010000216.1:0-7571 GCA_035691065.1 Dermatophilaceae bacterium | reverse complement strand
TACCCCGCCGAGAGCCTGACGACTCAGATGGCGGCGGCCGCCTGGGTGACCAGCTCGGCCAGGCTTGGGTGTACGTGCGCCACGCGCAGCAGGTCGCGGTAGTCGGCCTCGAGCGCCATCGCGAGCGCGACCTGGCTGACGACCTCGCGGGCGCCGTACCCGACCATGTGCGCCCCGAGGATCTCCCCGAACTCCGCGTCGACCACGAGCTTGAGCGCCCCCGCGGGCCGCCCGACGGTCAGCGTCCGGACGTTGGCGCCGAGGTCGGCGATGCCTACGGCGACCTCGAGCTTGCGGGCCGCGGCATCCGCCTCGGTGAGGCCGACCGCGGCCAGCTCGGGGTCGGTGTTGACGCTGCGGGGAATCCGTTCCTGCCTCACTCGCACGGCCGCGCCGAGCGCGTTGGCGGCCGCGGCCTCGCCCTGCGCGTGGGCGCGGTTCGACAGCCAGCGCGGCCCGGTCACGTCGCCCGCCGCCCACACGCCGTCCAAGCCGGTGCGACACGACTGGTCCACCGTCAGACCGGCCACGGTCGGCTCCCGGGTGTCCGCCGACAGCACGACGTCAGCGGGCTCGTCCGGTCGCGCGGCGACGAACCTGACCCCGCGCTCCTCCAGCGAGCCCCGAAGGAACTCGACCAGCTCCGGGTCCTCCCGGGGCAGCACGTCATCCTCCGCGGCCACCACGACGACCCTGCTGCCGGCCGCGCAGAACAGGTCCGCCCACTCCAGCGAGAACCGGCCCGCACCCAGCACGAGCAATGACGCGGGCGGCCGCGTCAGGCCCATCACCGTATCGTTGGAGATCGCGCCCTCCGGCGCGACCGAACGCGCCCCGGTGGCGACGACGACGGGGGTACCCGCGTGTCCGTCCACCCCCGACGGCCCCAGGGTGGCCGTGCGCTTCTCGACGGCCACGCCGGCATACCGCAGCTGAGCGGCCACCTGGGTCGCGACGGTCTCGGTCGCCCGGGACGCCCACGACTGCATGCGGTGCCAGTCGAGACCACCGCCGTCGGCCGCGCCGGAAACGCCATACGACCCCGCGCGCCGCAGGTCGCGCTGGAAGCCGGCGGCGGTGTGGTAGGCCGCTGACGGTACGCACCCCGCGTGTACGCAGGTCCCCCCGAGCCCGCCCGGCTCATAGAGGACCACGTCGGCGCCCATCCGCCGGGCCTGCAGCGCGGCCGCCACCCCGGCCGGCCCGCCCCCGACGACGACGAGGTCAGCCATGCCCGGACCCCCTCCGCAGCGTCTCCCGGATGTCCACCAGCCACGGCCCGGTGCGGGTAACCCTGGCCTCGGTCGGTACCTCGACCGCGAGCTCGCGTTCGCCGTCGAGGGCGATGGTTCCCGGCCCGTCGCCGAGCAGCACCGGCTCGTCGAGGCCCAGCCGACGCCAGCGGCGTACGGCCACGGGCAGAACCAGCCCGGGGGCGAGCGCGACTCGTACGACGGGACCACCACTCCCCAGCTCGACGCACAGCCCGGCCGGCTCGTCAACACCGACCGGGCAGAGCGCACCGCCGATCGCGGACAGCCCCACATTCCACGGCTCAGCGCGGGCGAGGACGAGCGCCTGCACCCTCTCGGGGTCCCAGACCGCGCGGGATCCGACAAACCGGTCCCGGCAGCCGGCCGCGTCGACGAGCGCGAAGTCCCCGGCCACCTCCACCCGCTTTGACTGGCGGACAACGCCGTCGCCGCCGACCCGGCCGGTGGCCACCAGCCCGGCAGCCAGCCCCGCGACCGTGCCGTCGACCATCGTCGGGAAGACGTTGTTGGTGCCGGTGGAGACGGCGACGAGTGGGACATCGGCACACCCCGCGGCCACGGCACGGTTCGTGCCGTCGCCGCCGAGGGTGACGATGACCGCGGCACCTTCGGCGACCAGCAGTCGCGCCGCCTCGGCGGAGTCCTCGGCGCGTCCCGTGAGCTGCATCGCCAGCGGGTCTGCGGCCAGCGCGTGGTGGCTGCCGTCGAGGGCGGCGCGGACGACGCCGGCGAGGTCGGGGAGGTACCTCACGGCCTCGACGCCTGCGGCGTCGAGGCCGGCCAGCACCCTGCGGACGATCGCGGTCTTCTCGTGGTTGGGCACGAGCGACGCTCGGGCGGTGATGCGCCGAATGTCGCGGCCGGCCACCGGGTTGGCGACGAGACCGACCAGTGTGGTCACGCGAGCCGCTCACCGAGCGCGGCGAGGAAACGCGCGGCAGGCGCGCCGTCGACGACACGGTGGTCGAAGGTGAGGGACAGCCACATGGTGGGCCGGGCACGCACCCTGCCCTTGCGGGTCACCACGGGCTTGCCGACGAGGCGGCCCACGCCGAGGATCGCGCACTGCGGCGGGTTGACGATCGGGGTAAACGCGTCGGCGCCGAACGACCCGAGGTTAGTGACGGTGAACGTGCCGCCCTCGACGTCATCGATGCCGAGCGTGCCAGCCTGCGCCCGGGCGGCGAGGTCGGCCCGTTCGCGGGCGATCTCCCCCAGCGACTTCGTGCCGGCGTCGCGGATGACCGGCACGATCAACCCGTCGTCGAGGGCGACCGCGACCCCCATGTTGACGGTGTCGAACAGCTCGATCCCCTCCTCGGTGAGCGCGGCGTTGAGGAACGGGTGCTCGGGCAGCAGCCGGGCGACGGTCTCTACGAGCAGGTCGGTGTAGGTGAGGCGGATACCCGTGGCCGCCTCGAAGCCCGCGGCGAGCTCGGCGCGGCGGCGGACCAGGCCGCGGACCTCGGTGTCGCGGGACACCGTGACCTGGGCCATCTCGCGCAGGCTGGCCGTGAGGTTCTCGGCGATGACGGCACGGATGCCGGTGAAGGGGACGACTCGGGTGGTGGCGGCCGCCCCGGCGGCGCGCGCGGCCGCGTAGGCGTCGACGTCGTCGGAGGTGACCCTCTTGCCCGGCGCGCTGGGCGCGACCAGGTTCACGTCGACGCCGATCTCCCTGGCCCGCCGTCGCGCAGCCGGGGAGACCGGGGCGTCCCTCGGTTGCGCAGCCGCGGAGATCGGGGCGTCCCTCGGTGGCGCAGCCTCAGCAGCAGCCGGCGCCGCGGTCGTGACCAGCTCCCCCTTCGGCGGGAAGACATCGGCGGGGTCGCCGATGAGCGCCAGGAGCGCGCCGACCGGCAGCTTGGCCCCGACCTCCGCGACGACGCGCCCGAGCACGCCGGTCGCCGGCGCCGGGACCACCGCGGCGATCTTCTCGGTCTCGATGTCAAGAAGCGCCGCGCCTTCGGTGACCGGCTCGCCCTCCTGGACCCGCCAGTTCGTCACGAGGCCGGCCTTCATCGCCATGCCGAGCTTCGGCATGGCCACCTCCGTGATCACGGTCCACCCACGGCGCTTCGCCGGCCGCCGCTAACTACAGCGTGGCCCGCACGGCGGAGACGATCCGCTCCACGGACGGGATGTAGAAGTCCTCCATCTCGGGCGCGAACGGCACCGGCGTGTGCGGGGCCATCACAAGCTGTGGTGGAGCGTCGAGGCTGTCGAAGGCGTTGGTCGCGACGAGCGCGGTGATGTCGGTGGCCATCGAGCAGCGGGGGTTGTCCTCGTCGACCATGACGACGCGCCCAGTCTTGCGCACCGAGCCGAGGATGGTCTCGGAGTCCAGCGGGGAGAGCGTGCGGGGGTCGACGACCTCGACCTGGATCCCCTCGCCGGACAGCTGGTCGGCCGCCTCGAGTGCGAACTGCACCATGCGCCCGATGGCGATGACGGTGGCCGAGTCGCCCTCCCGTTTCACATCAGCCTTGCCCAGGGGGACGACGTACTCACCCTCGGGCACCTCGCCGGTGGTGTCGTACATCAGCTTGTGCTCGAAGAACACCACCAGGTCGTCGTCACGGATCGACGCGGCGAGAAGGCCCTTGGCGTCGGCCGGGGTGGACGGCACGACCGTCTTGAGCCCGGGCATGTGGGTGAACACCGAGTAGTGGCAGCCGGAGTGCTGACCGGCCGCGCCCATGCCGGCGCCGATCATCGTGCGGATGACCATGGGGACCTTGGCCTTGCCGCCGAACATGTACCGGAGCTTGGCGCCCTGGTTGAAGATCTGGTCCATGCAGACGCCGAAGAAGTCGACGAACATGAGCTCGGCGACCGGGCGCAGGCCCGTGGCGGCTGCGCCGACCGCCGCACCGATGTAGGCCGACTCTGAAATCGGGGTGTCGAGCACGCGTGTGCGGCCGAACTCCTGCACCAGCCCCTTGGTCACCCCGAGCACGCCGCCCCAGGCGTCGCTCTGCTCGAACCCGGGGACGGTGGCGCCGCCGGCGACGTCCTCGCCCATGAGGACGACAGTGGCGTCGCGTTCCATCTCCAGCCGCAGCGCCTCGTTGATGGCCTCCCGCATCGACAGCGTGCGGGTGGTCGACGGGGCCTCGGATACGAGCGTCATGACCGACCCTTCTCTCATGCGTAGGTGACATAGACGTCGGTGAGGGCGTCTTCGGGCTTGGGATGCGGGCTCGCCTCGCCGAAGGCGACCGCGGCGTCCATGGTGGACATGGCCCGCCGGTCGGCCTGCTCGACGTCCTCCCGGCTGAGCAGACCGCGCTCGACGGCCTGGCTCGCGAAGAACGTGAGCGGGTCGTGCTCGCGGTAGGCGGCGGACTGCTCCGCGGTGCGGTAGGTGACCTGGTCGCCCTCGTAGTGGCCGAAATAGCGCCAGGTCTTCGCCTCGATGAGACTCGGGCCGTCGCCGCGGCGGGCCCGCTCGACGGCCTGCGCCGAGGCCTCATAGACCGCGACGACGTCGTAGCCGTCGACGGTCACGCCGGGGATGTCATACGACGCGGCGCGGTCGGCGATTGTGCTCGCGGCGCAGTGGTAGCCGACCGGGGTGGACTCGGCGAACCCGTTGTTCTCCGCGACGAAGACCACGGGCAGCTTCCAGATGCCGGCCAGGTTCATCGCCTCGTGCGTCGTACCCTGCTCGGCCGCGCCGTCGCCGAAAAAGCACACGGTCACCGCGTTGCGGCCGAGGGTCCTGGAGGCAAGCGCGGCTCCACAGGCCAGCGGCGGTCCGCCGCCGACGATGCCATTCGCGCCGAGCATCCCCTTGGAGACGTCGGCGATGTGCATCGAGCCGCCCTTCCCCTTGCACGACCCGTCAGTCCGCCCGAACAGCTCGGCCATCATCGGCCCCGGCTCCACGCCCTTGGCGATGCAGTGCCCATGACCGCGGTGGGTGGAGGTGATGTAGTCCTCGTCGCTGAGGTTCGCACAGACGCCGACGGCCACCGCCTCCTCGCCGGCATAGAGGTGGACGAAGCCGGGGATGCGGCCGTCGGCGAACAACTTCGCCACCCGCTCCTCGAAGACCCGGATCATCGCCATCCGGTCGTACATCCAGAGTGCCTTGTCCCGTGTTAGTTCCAACGCGCTCTCCTCTCGGATACACGCTGCACAGGGTCGGCGGACCCTGGCCGCCGAGTCGAATGCTACCCGCTTGCGGGGCTGGATGTGGTCCCGCCTCAGGTGGGCTGGCCGCGGACCCCGCCTCCGGAGCAGTTCCACACTCCCAAGGTCCACGCCCTCGGCCCCTCCGGCCCGCCCGTGCACGGTCTGGCCACCACGGAACGACTGCGACGTGTTCCAACGAGGAGGATCACATAACCCAATACATCACATGCCATCGGCCGGACACTCTGACAACCCCACGAGGACCTCGGCTGGCGGACGAATGCGAACGATCCGCCGCGGCCGAGGAGCGCGGGGCGACCTGGACCATCGAGCAGAAGCGGGGCGGATCCGGGCCTACACCACCGCCATCCTGGCCTACCATGTCGGCAAGGGCAGCTTCGACCCGGCGTGGAGATCCAATACCGCCAGGGCGCCAGCCGGTCTGGGTCATCCGGGGAGCGCCGATGAGGCGCCATGCAGTCCTTGGGGCCACCGCCCGGCCCTGTTCCTGCCCGGTGTGGATGCTGTTGTGGCTGGGCCGTGGCGTGGCGGCTGATGGCCGAGGCTGATACCGGTGTCCTGGGCACGGCATGCCCGCCGTTGCGGGGGCCCTGGCTGAGCAGAAACGGCTCATCCGACGGACCGTGACCTGTGGTTGCCTGGGGATCGTCTGGCCGCCATCGAGGCTGCTGCCTCTCCTTGGACGCCCCCCGACGGGCAGCGGCGCACCACTCACGTGACACTCAGGGTGATGCCGGCACGGGCGGGGCCCGACGGGCTGCGTAGACCGCGTCGCGGACTTGGTCGGGGAAGGCCCCGATACACCCTTCCAGGGCGGTGTTGGTCAAGGCGACCACGCTGATCCCCGCTGAGGGGTCGACGAACCACGAGTTTCCCCAGAGCCCACCCCAGCTTAGGGTGCCCGCGGACTGCGGCGATTGGCTGGCTCCTGGGTCGAGCAGAACCGCGGACAGGAAACCGAAGCCCCAGCCTGGGGACTCCGCATCGCGCATATCCGCCACCTGGTTCGTCGAGGCCATGGCGACGGTGCCGCGCTCCAGGATCGGGGTCCCGCCGGTGCGGACCACCTCCAGGAAGGCCATGAAGTCACCCGCCGTCCCTACCATGCCGCCCCCGCCTGACTGGAACGAGCGGTCGTCAAAGGCGCGCGCCGGGGAGAAGGTGAGCTCGCCGATCGTCTGCGGCTCGGCCATCCGCAGGGCCCGGGGTGCCCCATCCGCGTAGGGCACCGCGAGCCGCGCTGGCTCCCGCACCGTGAATGCCGTGTCGGCCATGCCGAGGGGGCCGGTGACGTACTCGCGGACAGCATCGGCGAGCGGCCCGCCGTGGACGGCGGCGACGACCGCTCCCAGGACATCGGTCGCGACTCCGTAGCGCCAGGCCGACCCCGGAGCGAAGTAGAGCGGCACGGAGGCGATCCGTTGCAGATTCTCCTGCAGCGACAGGCCAGGCTGATCCCCGCCAGTCGAGACCTTCGCCGCCCGATAGGGGTCGCCCGCCGACAGGGAGGGATACCCGAAGCCGGCCGTGTGCGTCAGCAGGTGCCGCACCCGGATCTGCGGCACGGTGCCATCGGTCAGCCGTGGCCTGAAGCCGGACAGGTACCTCGCGGCCGGATCGTCCAGCCCGAGCCGGCCCTGTTCGATCAGCGCCAGAGCGGCGGCGGCGGTGATCGGCTTGGTCAGGGAGGCCATTCGGAAAACGGTATTGATCACCGTCGGGATGCCCGCCTCTCGGTCGGCCTGCCCAGCTGCCCGCGCGTACGTGGCCACGCCGTTCTCCCTGACCAGAACGACCGCCCCGACAATGCGGCCCGCCTCAAGGGCCCCGTCGATGACGGCGTCGATGCCCTGCTGGAGAGGCTCAAGGCCCGCCACGGGCGCTCCTTCATCGGGGAGGCACACCCTCGCAACCACAGCCAGCCCGAGTCTGATCATCCGCCCGGCCTTCCCAAGCGTCAACAAGCACATGTGGGACACAAACGGCCTGCGCGTGGCTTGACTCGGCAGCCAGGACCGGATCAGCTGCTCTGGCGTGAGGCGTTCGATCTGCCTGGCGACCCGCACCGGGTCCGCGAACGCCTCGGCCAGCACCGCCGCGGTGGCCGCCCTGGTGGTCTGGGCGGGCAGGCCCCAG
>DASSJT010000215.1:0-41461 GCA_035691065.1 Dermatophilaceae bacterium | reverse complement strand
GGCTTCGGCACACCCTTCCGGATCATGTCGATCGGCCTGGCGTCGGCGGTACTGGTCCTCGGGACCCTGACCCACGTCCGGGTCCATCTCGCCAGCGCGGAGGACCACGCCCTGGTGGCCGGCATGAACCGCCTCCGCGCCGCATACCCTCGTCGGCGTGGCCGCCGGCACCGCCTACCCCGGGTGCGCGGTCGAGGTGGGGCGAAGGTCGTTCCGGGTGCTGCATACAGAGGTGCGGTACCCCAGCACTCCCTGACGCGTCAGGCCCGCGGACGCCCGAGTGCCCGGTAGCTCCACCCAGCGGCCCGCCAGCGATCGGGGTCGAGCTTGTTGCGCCCGTCGATGACGACCGGATGGGCGACCAGCGGTTTCAGGGCCGCTGGGTCCAGCTCCCGGTAGTGGTCCCACTCGGTGAGGTGAAGGACCACGTCGGCATCGCGTACCGCGTCCTCGACCAGGTCGCTGTAGTCGAGCTCGGGCCGAACCCGCCGTGCCACGGGCAGCGCCTTCGGGTCGTGCACGTGGACGATCGCCCCTGACTGAAGGCAGGAGTCGGCGACATCGAGCGCCGGGGAGTCGCGGATGTCGTCGGAGTTCGGCTTGAACGCCGCGCCCAGCACCGCCACGTGGCGCCCGACCAGCGAGCCACCGCACGCCTCGCGCGCCAGGTCGACCATGCGCGCCCGGCGGCGCAGGTTGATGTCGTCGACCTCGCGCAGGAAGGTCAGGGCCTGGTCGGCGCCGAGCTCTCCGGCGCGGGCCATGAACGCCCGGATGTCCTTGGGAAGGCAGCCGCCGCCGAACCCGATACCCGCGCCGAGGAACTTGTGGCCGATCCGGTCGTCGTGGCCGATGGCCTCGGCAAGCATGACGACATCGCCTCCAGCCGCCTCGCACACCTCCGACATGGCGTTGATGAACGAGATCTTGGTGGCCAGGAAGGCGTTGGCGGCGACCTTGACCAGCTCCGCGGTGGGGTAGTCGGTCAGGAGGCGGGGAGTGCCGGCAGAGAGCGGCTCTGAGTAGACCTCGTCGAGCAGCGCGGCGTCGGCCTCGGCGCTCTCGCCCTCGAGGCCGTAGACGAAGCGGTCGGGCGCGACCGTGTCCTCGATGGCGAACCCCTCCCGCAGGAACTCCGGGTTCCAGGCCAGGCGCACCCGCACCCCCTCGGGCGCCAGCTTCTGCATGCGCTCCCGCAGGTGTGAGGCCGTGCCCACGGGAACCGTCGACTTGCCGACCACGAGCGAGCCGTCCCGCAGGTGCGGCGCCAGGGCGTCGCCAGCGGCCTCGACGAACGACGTGTCGGCGCGGTTCTCGCCCCGCAGCTGCGGTGTCCCCACGCAGACGAAGTGCACCGTGGCGCTCGCCACGTCGGCGAGCTCGGTCGTGAACCGCAGCCGCCCCGTCGGCAGCACCCGGGCCAGCAGCTCGTCCAGGCCGGGCTCGTAGATCGGGGCGTGCCCCGACGCGAGCGCCTCGATCTTCGCCGCATCGGTGTCGACGGCGACCACGGTGTGCCCGAGGTCGGCCATGCACGCGGCGTGCACCGCGCCGAGGTAGCCCGTGCCGATGACGGAGATCGTGAGTGCCACGCGCGACACAGTAACGTCAGGCGGGTACAGGTCTGCCCGGAGCCCGGCCGCACACCAGCGCACGGGCAGCACTGTCAGGCAACGCCGAGGAGGCACACGTGAAGTTCGGGATGTTCGTACCGCAGGGCTGGCGCATGGATCTTGCCGGCATCGAGCCGGACCAGCACTGGGGGGTGATGGCCGGCCTGGCCAGGCGCGCCGACGCCAACGAGGACTGGTCGTCCATCTGGGTCTACGACCACTTCCACACCGTCCCCGTCCCCAGCGAGCAGGCGACCCACGAGGCGTGGACCCTCATGGCCGCGTTCGCCGCGGTCACCGGACGGGTGCGCCTCGGGCAGATGTGCACGTGCATGAGCTACCGCCCGCCGACGTATCTCGCGAAGGTGGCCGCCACCGTCGACGTCGTCTCCGAGGGTCGAGTCGAGATGGGGATCGGGGCCGGGTGGTATGAGCAGGAGTGGCGCGCGTACGGCTACGGCTTCCCCCGGGCCGGTGAGCGGATCGAGCGCCTCGAGGAGGGCGTCCAGATCTTCCGTGACATGTGGACGACCGGCTCGGCGACTCTCGACGGCAAGCACTACCAGGTCGACGGAGCCCTGTGCGCACCGCGCCCGCTGCAGGGCACCTCGCAGCCGGGGTCGAAGGCCAACGGCATCCCTATGTGGATCGCGGGAGGAGGCGAGAAGAAGACCCTGCGCATCGCGGCGCAGTATGCCGACTACACCAACTTCGACGGCACGCCGGACGTCTTCGCGGCCAAGAGCGCGATCCTGCAGCAGCACTGCGCCGACCTCGGCCGCGACTTCGGCGAGATCGTCCGCAGCGCCAACTACAACGTGGTCATCGGACGCGACGAGCGCGAGGTGGAGGACCGCCTGGCGGCCACCCGGGCCCGCTATGAGGTCGCTGGACTGGACCAGAGGCGCATCGACCGGGTCGTCCACGACCTGCGCAACGGCCCCCTCGTCGGCACGCCGGAGCAGATCGTCGAGAAGCTGAAGGGCCTCGAGCAGGCTGGCCTCGCCTACGCGATCATCTACTTCTCCGAGGCTGCCTACGACACGTTGAGCATCGAGCTCTTCGAGAACGACGTGATCCCCGAGCTTGTCGACCGCGAGGAGCACGGCCACCTCTGGCACCTGGGTCGCGGCGACTGACGACCACAGCCGCCAGCGACGGCCGACACACATAGGCGACACAGACCACCGGCACAGACCAACGGCACAGAACAACGGGCCTGCGCCGTATGCCGGGTGCACCGGCAGGTGCCGACTGGCCCCCGCGCGCCCACCGGCATACGGCATCGGAGCCGGCATCCAGCCCGCCGTCTGGGCCCGCACGTGGCACCCGGCCTGGCCGGGTCACCATCCCGCCCCCGGTCGTCGGCGGTCGGGGCGCCCGCCTGCAGCGAGTACCATCGCCGTGGACTTTTTCGCCAGCAAGGCATCTCGAGCAGATTGGGATTTCGTGAAGATCACCGTGGTGGGCCTCGGCAAGATCGGCCTTCCCCTCGCCGTCCAGTTCGCCACGTCGGGGCACCAGGTGTTCGGCGCCGACGTCAACGGAGCGGTCGTCGACACCGTGAACGCCGGTCTGTCGCCGTTCCCGGGGGAGGCTCACCTCGAGGAGTACCTCGCCGAGGTCGTGCCTGCGGGGGCGCTCCGCGCGACCACCGACACGGCTGCCGCGGTGGCGGAGAGCGAGGCGGTTGTCGTCGTGGTCCCGCTCTTCGTCGACGAGGATGCGCGTCCTGACTTCGGCTGGATGGACTCGGCGACGGCGGACATCGCCCGTGGGCTCAAGCCGGGCACCCTGGTGGTCTACGAGACCACGCTCCCCGTCGGCACGACCCGCACCCGGTGGAAGCCCATGCTGGAGCAGGGCTCCGGCCTCGTCGAGGGCCAGGACTTCCACCTCGTCTTCTCCCCCGAGCGAGTGCTCACCGGCCGGGTCTTCGCGGACCTGCGCAAGTACCCCAAGCTGGTCGGCGGCCTGTCGCCCGAGGGCGCCGCCAGCGCGGTGGCCTTCTACGAGCAGGTGCTGCAGTTCGACGAGCGGCCCGACCTGCCCCGGGGCAACGGCGTCTGGGACCTCGGCAGTGCCGAGGCCGCCGAGATGGCCAAGCTGGCCGAGACCACCTACCGTGACGTCAACATCGGGCTGGCCAACCAGTTCGGTGCGTTCGCGGCCAAGAACGGCATCGACGTCTACCAGGTCATCGAGGCCAGCAACTCCCAGCCCTACAGCCACATCCACCGGCCGGGCATCGCCGTCGGCGGCCATTGCATTCCCGTCTACCCGCGGCTCTACCTGTGGAACGACCCCGACGCCACGGTGGTGCGGGCGGCCCGTGAGGCCAACGCCGCAATGCCGGCCTACACGGTGGGTCTGGCGACGGGGGCGATGGGCGGCTCCCTCGCCGGCAAGACGGTGGCGGTGCTCGGCGCGTCCTACCGGGGCGGGGTCAAGGAGACCGCCTTCTCGGGTGTCTTCGCGACGGTCGAGGCCCTGCGTGAGGCGGGCGCCAAGGTCCAGGTGCAGGACCCGATGTATGCCGCGGAGGAGCTCGCGGGGTATGGGTGGGACGCCTACGAGATCGGGACGCCGGTCGACGTCGTGGTCGTCCAGACCGACCACTCCGAGTACCACTCGCTCGCGGCGTCCGACTTCCCCGGTGTCGAGGTGGTCGTCGACGGGCGCAAGGTCCTCGACCCCGCCAGGTTCGCGGGCGTCCGCCTCCTGGTCGTCGGCCAGGCCCCGCAGGAGGCCTGAGCGCATGGCAGCGAGAATCGTCGACTCCGCGGACGTGTCCGAGGAGGCCAAGATCGGTGACGGCTCGTCGGTCTGGCACCTCGCCCAGGTCCGGGAGGGCGCGGTCCTGGGTGAGAACTGCATCGTCGGACGCGGGGCCTACGTGGGGCCGGGCGTGCGGATGGGCGACAACTGCAAGCTGCAGAACTACGCGCTGGTCTATGAGCCCGCGGTGCTCGAGGACGGCGTCTTCGTGGGGCCCGCCGCGGTCTTCACCAACGACCACTACCCGCGGGCCATCGACCCCGACGGCCGCCTGAAGCGCGGCGACGACTGGGAGGCTGTGGGCGTGACCTGCCGCGAGGGCGCCTCGATCGGCGCCCGCGCCGTCTGCATCGCGCCGGTCACCATCGGGCGCTGGGCGCTGGTCGCCGCCGGCTCCGTGGTCACGGCCGACGTGCCCGACTTCGCCCTCGTCGCGGGCGTCCCCGCCCGCCGGATCCGCTGGGTCGGCCGGGCCGGCGTCCCGCTCGAGCAGGACGCCGACGGCACCTGGACCTGCCCGCAGACCGGCGAGAAGTACATCGAGAAGGACGACCGCCTGATGGAGGCAGCACAGTCATGACCGAATTCATCCCGCCGGCCAAGCCGCTCATCGGTGAGGAGGAGCGTGCGGCGGTCGACCGCGTGCTGCGCAGCGGCATGCTGGCCCAGGGCCCGGAGGTCAAGGCGTTCGAGGAGGAGTTCTCCGCCCACTTCGACCTGGGCCGGGCCTGTGTGGCGGTCAACTCAGGCACCTCGGGCCTGCACCTCGGCCTCCTGTCCAGCGGGGTCAAGGCGGGCGACGAGGTCATCGTGCCGTCCTTCACCTTCGCCGCCACCGCCAACGCGGTCGCCCTCACTGGCGCGACGCCGGTGTTCGCCGACATCGCGCCCGACGACTTCTGCCTCGACCCGATCGCGGTGGAGGCGGCCGTGAGCGAGCGCACCGTGGGCGTCATGCCGGTGCACCTGTACGGCCACCCGGCCAAGATGGACCAGCTCCTGGCCATCGCCGACAAGCACGGCATCCAGGTCTTCGAGGACGCCGCCCAGGCGCACGGCGCCTCCCTGCACGGCACCCCGGTCGGCGCGTTCGGCTCGTTCGGGATGTTCTCGCTGTACCCCACCAAGAACATGACGTCCGGCGAGGGCGGGATGGTGTCGGTGGCGAGCCCCGAGATCGAGCGCCTCCTGCGGCTCTACCGCAACCAGGGGATGGAGAGGCAGTACCACAACGAAGTCGTGGGCTTCAACAACCGGATGACCGACATCCACGCGGCGATCGGCCGGGTCCAGCTCACCAAGGTCGACGCCTGGACGAAGACCCGGCAGGACAACGCGGCGTTCCTGTCGGCCCACCTCGAGGGCGTGACGCCGCCGCCGGTTGCCGACGGTGCGGTCCACGTCTACCACCAGTACACGATCCGCGTGCCGGAGGACCGCGACGGCCTCGCGGCCGCGCTCCGCGAGGAGTACAACGTCGGGTCCGGCATGTTCTACCCCGTGCCCAACCACCGCCTCGCGCCGTTCATGGCCGACGTCGACCTGCCCGAGACCGAGCGCGCGGCGGCCGAGTGCCTGTCGCTGCCGGTCCACCCCTCCTTGAGCCAGGACGACCTCGACCGCATCGTGACCGCGGTCAACGCGCTGGCGAAGGCGGGTGCGTGAGCATGGCCAACCTGCGCGCGGGGCTGCTCGGCCTCGGCATGATGGGCCGCCACCACGCCCGGGTGCTGGGCTCGCTCGACGGCGTCGACCTCGTGGGGGTTGCCGACCCCGGTGGCGACCCGCACGGAGTCGCCGGCGGTCGACCCCTGTTCGAGAGCGTCGAACAGCTCATCGAGCAGGGCCTCGACTACTGCATGGTCGCGGTCCCGACCGTCTACCACGAGGCCGTTGGCCTGGCCCTTGCCGAGGCCGGGGTCCACGCGATCATCGAGAAGCCGCTCGCGCCAGACCCCCCTTCGGCGGAGCGCCTCGCCAAGGCCTTCGCCGACCGGGGGCTCCTTGGCGCGGTCGGCCACATCGAGCGCTACAACCCGGCGCTGCAGCAGGCCCGGGCCCGGCTCGAGGCCGGAGAGCTCGGAGACGTCTACCAGGTGGCCACGCGGCGCCAGGGGCCCTTCCCGTCGCGAATCGCCGACGTGGGCGTCGTCAAGGACCTGGGCACCCACGACATCGACCTGACCGCATGGGTCACCCAGCAGGCCTACACCTCGGTGGCCGCCCGGACGGCATACAAGTCCGGCCGCGAGCACGAGGACCTCGTCGCCGTCGTCGGCCTGCTCGCCAACGGCACCGTGACCAACCACCTGGTCAACTGGCTGTCCCCCCTCAAGGAGCGGGTCACCATCATCACGGGCGAGCGTGGTGCGTTCGTGGCCGACACGCTCACCGCGGACCTCAGCTTCTACGCCAACGGGCAGATCCGCCACACCTGGGACGACATCGCCAACTTCCGGGGGGTCACGGAAGGTGACGTGATCCGCTACGCGATCGCCAAGCCGGAGCCGCTGCGGATCGAGCACGAGCAGTTCCGCGATGCGGTGCTCGGCAAGGACGCGGACATCGTGACCATGGACCAGGGCCTCGCCACGGTAGCGGTGGCGGAGGCGTGCATCGAGTCGGCCGCGAAGGGGACGACGGTCTCCCTTATCTGACCCCGAGGGCCCTGCGGCTGGATAGTCTGGCCAGCGTGCACCTCCGCGCGCTCGGGGCAAGGGCGGTGTCGACACGTGCCGGCTTCGCGGCGCGGCGTCTGCTCTTCCGCGGCAGCGCCCGCTACTGGGAGCACCGTTACGCGACGGGCGGCAGTTCGGGGGCGGGCTCCTCGGGTGCCGCCGCGCGCTGGAAGGCGGACGTGGTCAACGCCTGGGTGCGGGAGCACGGGGTCGAGTCGGTCGTCGACTACGGCTGTGGCGACGGCAACCAGCTGGCGCTCGCGGAGTACCCGCGCTACCTCGGGCTCGACAGCTCGCCCACCGCGGTCCGCACCTGCATCGCGCGGTTCAGGGACGACCGGACCAAAAGCTTCCTGCACTACGACCCCGACGTCCTGAGCGATCCGGCGAGGTGGCTGAGCGCGGACCTCGCCCTGTCCATGGAGGTCCTCTTCCACCTCGTCGAGGATGACGTCTTCGAGGACTACCTGCGCCGCCTGTTCGGCAGCGCGCAGCGCTTCGTGGCGATCTGCAGCATCGACGCGAGCGGCGGCGAGCGCTCCCCGCACGAGCGGTACCGGCTGTTCACGAAGTGGATCCAAGCCAACTGCCCGCAGTGGCAGCTGCTCCAGCGGGTGGACCCGCCGCACGCGGTGGGGCTGATGTCCTCCCTCTACCTCTACGCCCGGCGGCCAGAGGCAGCCGAGTAGCTGCGCTGGACAACCTCCAGCACGGCCGCCGAGGCAGCAGCCGCGACCGCCCGCTGGCTGGCGTGCTCCTCGGTCCATGCCGTCAGGCGGGCTCTCTCAACCGAGCTCCACGGCCGGGTGAGGGCGTCCCGCATCGCGGCGCCGACCTCGGCGACGTCCCAGTCGCAGGCCCACCCCAGCCGGTGCTCGGACACCATCGCCTGGCCGGGGCCCGGCCCGGCGTAGATCACCGGCGCGCCACACGCCGTGGTCGCGAACATCTTGGTCGGGAAGGCGTAGTCGTAGCCCATCTTGGGGTGCAGCGAGGCCAAGCCGGCCGTGGCGGCGGCCAGCTCCACGGCCACGCGCTCGCCGCTCACGACCCCGGGGAGCTCGACCTGTCCCGGAGCCAGCTCGTGCGCGAGCCGCCTCAGCGCGGCCACCTCGGTGCCCTGCCCGTACATCACCAGCCGGGCGTCTGGGTGGGCGGCCGCGACCGAGCCGAAGGCGCGGACGAACACCTCGGCGCCGTGCAGCTCCGACATGGTGCCTGCGTAGACGAAGGTGGGTGCGGGCCGGGAGCCGCCCGCCGGGGTCGCGCCCGTCGGGGTCACGTCCGGCCCCGAGGTCGGCGGATGGAACACGGTGGTGTCGACGCCGGTGCCCACCACCGTGACCCGGTCCGGCGCGGCGGTCAGCCGCGCCACCTCCTGCGCGACGCCGTCGCTGACGGCCAGCACCCTCGCCGCGCCCCCCATGGCCCAGGCCTCGACCCTGCGGAGCACCGCCACCACCCGAGGCGAGACTCCGATGCCCTCGGCGGCGGTCGAGGAGACGTCGCCCGCGTAGTAGACGTAAGGCACCCGTCGCAGAGCGCACGCGAGCCGCACCGAGACCCCGGTGGTGGGCGGCGGCTCGACGACCACCACGTCAGGACGCGGGGCGAGCAGCAGCCGCCAGAACAGCGGGCCGTCGAAGCTCGCGAACTGCACGTAGCCGCGGACGTTGCCCCCCTCGTCGCGCAGCACCGGCCAGCGTGACAGCGTCACCCCCTCGTGGTCACCACCGCGCCACTGTGCCCCGCGGGCGCCGGGCGGTGGCACGGTGGTGACCACGCGCACGACGGCTCCGTCCTGGGCGAGCCCGGCGGCAAGGGCCCCGAGCCGGAACGCGGCGGCGCCGGCCTCCGGCGGAAACAGGCGTGCGGCGATGGTGACGCGGGGTGGGCGGCGCATGGTGGCTCCGAACGTATCAGCGGGCGCGCGGGGTTCGGCGCAGTGGTCGTGGGAGCGGCACGAGGTGCAGGTCGTGGCGGCAGAGGAGCCACCACACTGCGGTGAAGAGGGCGGCCACGACCGGGTCGAGCCAGAGGGACAGGCCCAGCGTCCGCTGTGCCGTGGCGAGCGCGGCGAGGAGCGCCATGCCGGCCGCGAGCCGCAGCATCAGCGGGTGCCATCGATGGGCGTCCGAGCGCCACACGGCCACCAGCGGCACGGCCGCGATGCACACCGTCCCCACGAGGTAGCCAATGGCGATGCCCTGCGGGCCCAGCGCGGGAGCGGCGAGCAGCCAGACCACGACTCCGACCGCCATGCCGGCCAGGCTGGCGCCGGTCGTGAGCTGCATGCCGCGGCGCGATCGCGTGGTGAGCGCGTTGACGCTCACGATGCCCAGCGTCGAAGCGAGCACCGCAACGGTCAGGACCGGCAGGTACCGCGCGGCGTGGTCGTAGGTCGAGCCCCAGACCACGCGGACCACGAGACGGCTGCTCAGCGCCAGGTCGGCGAAGATCGTCACCATGACCAGCGTGAGGGCGCGCATGGCGCGGTCGGTCTGGCCGCGGAAGGCTGCCACGTCCCCCCGGCCCCAGGCCTCGGCGAGGGAGGGGAACAGGACCAGGCTCAGCGAGGCCCCCAGCAACGAGGCCGGGGTGGCCAGCGAGAGGGCAGCCGCATACTGCCCCGCATCCTCCAGGCTGGTGACCCGGCGGACCGCGACCATGGAGAGCTGGAGGAAGCCGGTGCTGGCGATCGTGCCGGCCACTCCGAGCATCACGAAATGGTCCACCTCGCGGCGCAGCTCGCGGGAGATGGCGCCCTTGGCCCGGTAGGGCCACCCGGCCAGGGTGTATGCCGCGAACGAGCCCGCCATGGGGAGCACCAGCAGGGTTCCGCGGAGACCGGCGGCCAGTGCCACTGCGAGGAGCAGCAGCCCCGTCGCGGCGGCGATGGCGTCCCACGTGGTCGCCCGTGCGACGTGGCCGGTGCCCAGGAGCACTCCCCGCGTGAAGCTGTAGCCCGAGAGCGCGGCCGCGAGCGCGGCGACGCTGAGCGCCGAGGCGACCGTGCCGCCGTCGACGATCACCCACACCGGGATCGCCGCGGCGCTGAGCAGGACCATGGCCTGGACCGTGCGCCGGGACAGGTGCTGGGCGACACCCAGCAGCTCTGCGGTGTCGCCCGCGCCCCTGGCGCGCGCGAGGTACTTCGAGGCGGCACTGCCGGTGGTGGTCGGCCACAGCAGGGAGAGCAGCGTCGAGGTCGCGATCGCGCTCGCGAGGACTCCGAGACTCGCCTTGCCGGCGAGCCGCCCGACCAGCCAGCTGGTCAGGAAGCGCAAGCCGCCCTGGGCGACCAGGCCGGCGGTGCTCAGGGCGCCGCGCTTGGCCAGGGACTCGGTGACCGGCCGGTCCAGGTGGATCGGACCCACGTGCGCGCCGAGCCTCCGCCGCCACCCGCCGGTTGCGGACGTGTCCGGCCCCGGTGCGTCGGTCATCGCGACGCCAGGACGCGCAGGTAGGTGTCGCGGAGGAGGTCGACCCCGCGGTCCACCCCGTGCTCGGCCCGGACCCATGCCCTGGCCGCTCCGGCGTCGTGGGCCAGCGTGTCCGTGACCAGGGCGACGACGGCATCGGCAACCGACTCGGGACTCGAGCCGTACACGGGCGGCGGGCTCCCGGCATACAGCGGGAGGGGAGCGGGCACGGCGAGCGGTGCGCCCGTGCCCATGGCCTCGAGCTCGCTGGCGGACAGGATGCCGGCCGCCTGCCCGACGACCGCGGTCGCCCCGGCCAGCAGCCGGAGGTATGCCGGGTGGTCCAGCTTGGGGAGCAGGCGGACCCCCAGCGCGGCCGCCTCCGACGCGGCCGGGCCCCAGTCAAGCCCGACCACCTCGGCCCGGCCCGCCAGGGCGGCCACCAGGGCATTGGCGGTGGCGAGCTGGGCGTCGAGGCCCTTGACCGCCTCCCATCGCGAGGCGAAGACCACCTGGGCCGGAACCGACGGCTCCCATGCGGGCAGCTCGGCGACGTCGATCGGCACTGGGAGCAGCTGGGCATCGGCCCGGTGTGGCAGGACGTGCTCGGCCAGGTCGGGCGTGGAGAAGAAGACCGCCTGGGCGTCACGCAGCCCTGCCCGGATCTCCCCGGTGCGGGCCGGGTCGTACTGCGCCATCCGGACGTCGGATCCGTGGCAGTGCAGGACGAAGCGGTCAGCCACGGGCCGGGTGTGGTGCAGCGTCGTCGCGGAGTGGACGTGGACGACGTCGTGGCGACGCGCCTGCCAGGCCAGGCGGGCCAGCCAGGCGCCGCCCACCAGGGCCCGGCGGGCGCGGCCGGATGTGCCCTGCCACAGGTCCGGCGACGCGTCGGCGGCTGCCCGCGGCAGGAGGTCCCATCGGTATCCGCGGCGCCGTGCCTCGCGCACCAGGCGCTCGGCCGTGTGTGCCGCGTCGTTGACGTGCAGGGCCGAGGGAACGGCTGAGGGCGCCGCCGAGACCACGGCTGCCTCCGCCGGTTGGGTGCCGCGCTCCGTCACGCGGGGACTCCCGAGCCGGACAGCAGGCGGGTCACGACGGACTCGACCACCTTCTCGTCCTGCTCGCTGCTCAGCTCCCGGGCGTGGTCGTGGGAGGACTGCTTGCCAGCCCGCACGGCCTCGGTGTCGAGGCGGCGCAGGGCGGAGACGAAGCCTTCCTGGCTGAAGTCGTCGGACACGACCCCGAGGTCGAGCGACCTCACCAGCCGGGCCATCTCGGGCGCCGGCCCCACCGCGTGGCAGAGCCGCGCCTGCACGAAGTCGAAGAACTTGTTGGGCAGCGCGTACTCGGCGTTGACGTTGATCGGGGGCATGCAGAAAGCCCCGACGTCGTACTGGTTGAGCGTTGCGGGGAGGTCGTCCGGCGGCACCGGGTCGTGGAACGTCACACGTCCGCTTCCGGCCGCCAGCTGCTTGAGCTCGCGCAGGTAGCGTCCGCCGTCCTCGGCGGCGACGAGGTAGAGGTCCAGGGTCGCGTGTGGCACCTCGGCCACCGCGGAGATCAGCATCTCCAGGTTGCGGCCGCGGATCGCCCCGCCGCTGTGCACGAGGCGAATGCGTTCCTCCTCGACCGGCGTGGGCGAGAGGTCTCGCCACGGCCCGGCGTTGCGCACCACCTCGGTGGGGGCGCCGTAGTGCTCGGCGTAGCGGGCGGCAAGCGGCTCGCACACCGTGGTCACCGCCGCCGACCTGGGGAGGTACTTCCGACACAGGTGCTCCATGAGCGGAGCGACCAGGAGGCGCCAGACCGCGACATGGGCGAACTCCTCGGCCGCCCACTCGTGCATGTCGGCCCAGACCGGAGCACCGTGCGCGACGGCGTGGGCGAGTGGGAGGGCCCGGGCGTCGTTGGCGACCACGAGGTCGAAGCGGCGGTCGCCGATGAGCTCGCCCGCCCGCCGCAGGCCGGGCGCCGCGAGCTCAGCCGACTCCAGCCGGCGGGTCGCCAGCCGGGCGACGCCCGAGACGGTGCGGGGGAGGGAGTTGAGGCCGTCCTCGACCTGGAGGTGCTCGTCGACGACGGCCGGCTTGGGGCCGTAGCCCACGGACGTGAGGTGACCGAACCGGCTGAGCACCCCGAGCTGCCGCAGGACTCGGGCGTCCCGCTGGATCGGCGACAGCGAGATGGACAGGATGCGGGGCTCGGTCACGGTGGTGCAGTCTACGGCGGCGGGGCAGGTCCCGGTCCCGGCCAGGCGTCCGTGGCGGGCGCCACAGGCCGCCGGGGACGGCGCTCTCGCGCGGGTACCCTTGCGCGACGTGAGCACCGGTAACCCCTCCTTCGACCTGTTCAAGCCCTCCGAGGACCACGAGGCGCTGCGCGAGGCCGTGCGAGCAGTTGCGGAGGGCAAGATCGCCCCGTACGCGGCATCCGTGGACGAGGAGGCGCGCTACCCACAGGAGGCGCACGATGCCCTGGTCGCCGCCGACTTCTACGCCCCGCACATCCCCGAGGCGTACGGCGGCGTGGGAGCCGACGCCCTGGCCACGTGCATCGTCATCGAGGAGGTGGCCCGGGTCGATGCCTCCGCCGCCCTGATCCCGGCGGTGAACAAGCTCGGCACCATGCCGCTGCTCCTGGCCGCCTCGGAGGAGGTCAAGCGGAAGTACCTGCCGCCGGTCGCGGAGGGCAGGTCGGGCTTCTCCTACGGCCTGTCCGAGCGCGAGGCCGGCTCGGACACCGCGGGCATGAGGTGCCGGGCGAAGGCCGACGGGGACGACTTCGTCCTGAACGGCCAGAAGTCGTGGATCACCAACGCCGGGGTCTCCGACTTCTACACCGTGATGGCCGTGACCGATCCCGAGGGGGCGCGCGGCCACAACATCACGGCCTTCGTGGTCGAGAAGTCCGACCCGGGCTTCGGTTTCGGCGAGAAGGAGCGCAAGCTCGGCATCAAGGGAAGCCCCACCCGGGAGCTCCACTTCGACAACTGCCGCATCCCCGCCGACCGGATGGTCGGCGGGCTCGGCGAGGGCCTCCAGATCGCCTTGCGCACGCTCGACCACACCCGGGTGACCATCGGCGCCCAGGCGGTCGGCATCGCGCAGGGCGCACTCGACCATGCGCTGGCGTACGTCAAGGAGCGCAAGCAGTTCGGCAAGCGCATCGCCGACTTCCAGGGGCTCCAGTTCATGCTGGCCGACATGGCGATGGCGCTGGAGGCGGCCCGCCAGCTGGTCTACGTCGCTGCCGCCAAGTCCGAGCGCGCTGACGCCGACCTACCGTTCTTCGGTGCCGCGGCCAAGTGCTACGCATCGGACGTCGCCATGAAAGTCACGACCGACGCCGTGCAGCTGCTCGGTGGCTCCGGCTACACCCGCGACTTCCCTCTGGAGCGAATGATGCGCGACGCCAAGATCACGCAGATCTACGAGGGCACCAACGAGGTCCAGCGGATCGTCATGGCCCGCCAGCTCCTCAAGCGCTAGGCCAACAAACCTGCCGGGGTATGCCGGGTGGTCGCCGCGGCGGTGACCACCCGGCATACCTTCACGGGCTCGGGGCGCGCAGGCCCCGCTTCGGGCGACCGGTGCCCTAGCATGACCGCTCATGCACAAGGGGAGCACTCGGGCGTGGGGGAGTCGACGGGCGTTGGCCCTTGTGGGCTTGGCTGTGGCGGTGGCCGTCCCGGCCGCACCCGCCCTGGCGGAGGGGATCGCAAAGGCGCACTCGGCGAGCACTTCAGCTGGGGCAGTGGTTGCGGCCGAGGTGGGCGCCACCACTGCGGCCGACGGGACCGGACTCGTCGGCGCGGTCAGCGCGCCAGTGCTGCCGGTCAGCGTCCTCGGCGGCACCAACGTGGTCTCGTCACTACAGGAAACGCGACTTGGCCGGGTCGGCGGTTCGTCAACCCGGCTTGCCGGGCCCGACCGCTACGCCACAGCGGTGGCTGTCTCCCAGGCGATGGCCCCGAACCCTGTGGCCGAGGTCGTGCTGGCCTCAGGAGCAGCCTTCCCTGACGCGCTCTCCGGAGCGCCGCTTGCGGCGCATCTGGGCGGCCCGCTGCTGATCACGTCGCCGACGTCGCTGCCGGCGGTCGTGGCCCAGGAGCTCGCGCGGCTGCAGCCGGGCCGGATCACGGTGCTCGGCGGCACGGGCGCCGTGTCCTCTGAGGTGGCCGCAGCGGCGCAGTCGGCCGCGGGAGGCGCGACCCTCCGGCGCATCCAGGGGGCCGACCGGTACGAAACCTCCCAACGGGTGACGGCCCTGTTCCCTGCCGGCAGTGGTGGCGTCCTGCTCACCACCGGGGCGACCTTCCCCGACGGTGTGTCGGCCGGGCCGGTGGCTGCCGCTTTGACCGGCCCAGTGCTGCTCACCAGCCCGACGAGCCTGTCCGCCGCTGGTAGTGCCGCCCTGAGCCGGCTCGCGCCCAAGCGACTCGTGATCGCCGGAGACACGAGCGCCGTCTCGGCCGCGGTCGAGACCAGCGCCGAGGCGGCCACGGGGCTCACCGCCCAGCGTGCCGCTGGGCCTGACCGGTTCGCCACGTCCGCGGCGCTGGCCAAGGTCCTCGCGTCGGTGTGGAAGCCCGGGGGAGCATTCGTCGCGACCGGACTCGCCTTCCCCGACGCCCTGGTCGGCGGAGCGGCCGCAGCGCAGCAGCACGCCCCAGTTCTCCTGACCTCGTCGCGTCGCGGTGGGGCGTCGGCGACCGCCGCCGTGGTGGGCCGCCTGCGGGGCCTGCCGTCCTGGCTGCAGCTGACCCTCGACCTGCTCGCCCGCCAACAAGCCTTGGGCGACGCCACCTACGTGGCGTACGACGCGGCCTACCAAGCCGACTCGCTCGCCCAGCTCTACGGCTGGGCTGATCCCGAGGTTCGAGCGCAGCTGACCCGCATGCGCAGCGTCCGCAAGCCCGACGGGGGCTATGGGCTGGAGAAGTCGTGGGACGCCTTCCAGGACGGCACCGTCAACCCCTCGTCCACGAGCTACCTCGCGACGGTGACCGACCACGTCGGCCGTGTGCTCCTCGCAGGTCTGCCGTCCGGTGCCACCAGCGCCTCAGAGGTCGGCTCGCTGGTCGACCTCGTCCTGGCGTGGCCGCGGGTGAAGGGTGACTCCAGCTGCCTGGCCTACTCGCCGGCATACGGGGACGACCGCATCTGCGTCTACAACGTCAACACCGCGGCCGCGTGGTTCCTCCGCGCCGCCAACGACGCCGGGGTGGTGCGTGCCGGCGTGCTCGACCTCTCCAGCCGGCTCTACAGCCACGACGCTGTTCACGAGTCCAGCGGCTGGTGGCCTTACAGCGCGGCTTCGACCAAACGCCAGGACTGGAACCACAACTCCGCCATGATCGACGCCCAGCTGCCGCTCGACCCGAGCGCGGGTCAGGCATCCCTGGACGCCGTGATGCCGAACGGATGGGTGAACCCCGATCCCCTGGCGCAGCGCTACGACGACGCCATGGGATACCTGCGCCTCGTGCCCTACGCGTGTGGCTACCGGTCGAGCAGCCTGATGTCGGCCGCCCGCTCCGTGGCGGCGAAGCAGGCGATCGGCAGCGACACCGGCCAGCTCACGCTGTGGACGGCGCTCACGACGCAGGCGTGCGGCGGCTGACACCACCTGGGCACGCCACGGGCGACGGCCAGCTCCCGAGGGCTTGGGTCCCGGAACGGGAGCCTCGGCCCTCGAGGGCCTGGGTCCCTCGACCAGACCCGTCAGCCCCCCGAGGGCTTGCCGTCGGTACCGGGCGGGGGGTCGGTCAGGGGCTGGTCACTGCGCAGCAGCGAGAACAGCGAGCGGGCCCGCTGGGTGTCCCACTTGACCGCGCTCCCGGCGCTGCTCTGGTAGTTGGTGCTCGCGATCGGCACGACCAGGCTGAGCCCCGCGTCGTTCGACACGGCGCGCAGGGCGAGGAGCACGCGGCTCGCGTCGCGGATGGAGGTGTCGTCGCCCACCACGAGTCCGTGAGCGGCCGAGTGGGTGAAGCCCCAGTAGCGCGTGGGGACGAGCACAGTCGAGGGAGTGGCTGCCTTCTTCATGATGGCGGCGAGGAACTGGCGCTGGCGCTCGGCCCGGCCGATGTCGCCGCGCGGGTCGGAGTAGCGCGCTCGGACGTAGCCCAGGGCGTTCTTGCCGTCGAGGGTCTGGCACCCCTTCTTGAGGTTGATCCCGGCCTTCTTGTCGTTCATGGTGAACTTCACGCAGATGTCGACACCGCCGACACTGTCGACGACCGACGCGAAGCCGGCGAAGCCGATCTCGACGTACCCGTCGACCCGCAGGTCGGTCGCCTGCTCGACCGTGTGCACGAGCAGCTTGGGGCCGCCGAAGGCGAACGCCGCGTTGATCTTGTTGCTGCCGTGCCCCGGGATCGGCACGTAGCTGTCGCGGGGAATGGAGATCAGGGCGGGCTTTCCACCGCTGGAGGACACGTGGACAAGGATGATCGAGTCGGTGCGGCGACCGGCGGCGTTGCCCGTCGCGTACTCCTTGCGCTGTGCAGCCGTCAGGCCCTCGCGGCTGTCGGACCCGACAAGGAGGTAGTTGTAGCCGCTTGTGTCGGCGGGCCGCGTCCCCGGTGGTGCCGTGTCGACCTTGGTCACCGTGCTCCAGGCATGCAGCGGCGTGAGGACCAGGAAGGCGAGCCACAGGACCACGAGCAGCAGGACGATGCGCCCCCAGCGAAGTCGGCGCCGCCGGGGCGGCATCGCCCCGCGCTGCCGCCCCGGGCGCCCTGACGGCCCGCGACCGCCATCGCCGCCCCCCGGGCCACGGCTGGGTCGGGGGACGCCGTACTCGTCGTAGTCGACCGGCTGTGCCGCACCGCTGGCGGGGACTGCAGGTGGCTGGCTCGGTCGGCGGCGGCGCACGTCGACCACATAGGCATCGTCTTTGGCCGCCTGGCCCGGTTGCTGCGGGATCGGCCGAGCGTCGTCGGGACCTGGCTGGCGTCGTGGCATGGTGCCATCTTCGACGGTCAGGCCACGGCGGCCAAACCTGGTGCAGCCCTCGGAGACTTCTCGCGGCGTCGCGAGGCGGTGCGGATCCGATTCCGTGCGGCCGTGAGCGCCCTTTTCCCTGCATTTGGCCAAAGGTGCCTCGGGCGACACTCGGGAGGCCCCAGCGTGTCCGAGATCGGAGGCTCGGGTCCGGATAATTGAGCGCCATGAGCCCACCCCGGTACGGACCGCCGGTGGACCCGGGGGCAGCGACTCCGGACCGGCCGGCCCGCACCACCGCGTTGCCGTCCGGCACCCAGCCGGACCGCACTACGCCGCAGGACGGCTCTCAGCCGGATCTCCCGCCGCAGGACCGCACCCAGCCGGATCGCCCGCCGCCGGACCGAACTCAGCCGGATCGCACCAAGCCCGGCCGCACCATCCCGGACGTGTCGGCCATGAGCCCACGACTGCGCCGCCGGCGGGCGTTCACCTTGGTCCTCCTGACTCTGCTCCTGCCGGGAAGCGCGCAGCTCGCGGCCGGGAGCCGCAGGCTCGGTCGCCTGGGTCTGCGCGCGTGGCTTGTCCTGTGGGCCGCCGCCCTGCTGTGGGGGATTGCCTTCCTCTTCGACCGGTCGCTCGCCCTGGGGCTGGTCGGTCGGGCGTGGTTCCTTGCGGTCGTCGAGTGGGTGCTGGTGGCGTATGCCGTGGTGTGGGCGGTGCTCTTCGCCGACGCCTGGCACCTGGCTCGGCCCCGCCGCTTGTCGGTCGACACGCGGCGGCTGCTCGCCGCAGTCACCGTGGTGATGATGGTCGTGGCCTGTGGCGCCATGGCTTGGGCCGCGCGCAGCGTCGCCGCGGCGCGCGCCGCGGTCAGTGCGGTCTTCGCTGGGTCGACGACGGTGGAGCCCACCGACGGGCGCTACAACATCCTGCTTCTCGGGGCTGACACCGGGAAGGACCGGGTCGGAACCCGTCCCGACAGCATCCAGCTGGTGAGCATCGACGCCGAGACCGGACGGGCCGTTGCCTTCGGCTTCTCACGTGACACCGAGAACATCGACTTCCGACGCGGTTCGGTGATGCGACGGCTCATGCCGGGGGGGTGGAACTGCGGGGACAACTGCCTGTTGAACGGCCTGTACACGTGGGCGACCGACCATCGGAGCCAGTTCCCGGCAAGAGTGAGGAACCCCGGTGTGCTGGCCACGGAGGAGGCGGTCGAGGCCCTGAGCGGGCTGGACGTGCACTACTACGTGATGGTCGACCTGAGGGGCTTCCGGAAGATGATCGACGCGCTCGGCGGCCTCGACATCACCGTCGGCCGGAAGACCCCCATCGGCGGCGGCACCTCGCCGATCGTCGGTTGGATCGAGCCCGGGCGCCAGCACCTCGACGGCTACCACGCGCTCTGGTACGCCCGCTCCCGCGCGGGTTCGACCAACTACGAGCGCATGGCGCGCCAGCGATGCGTGACGACCGCGATGCTGGAGCAGCTCGACCCGCAGTCGGTGCTGCTGCGGTTCCAGAAGATCGCCTCGGCCAGCTCCGGCCTGATCCAGACCGACGTGCCCCAGTCCCAGCTCGGCTACTTCGCCGACCTCGCGCTCAAGGCGCGCTCGCAGAAGATCCGCAGCGTCAACTTCGTCCCGCCACTCATGAAACCCTGGGACTACCTGGCGAGCTTCGTGACCGACACGGTGCGCTCGACGATCGCAGCGTCGGAACGGGCCAAGGACGAGCCGAAGCCGGTGTCCACCGCGTCGGCGACGACCGATCCCGCGGCGACGCCGTCCGCCGGGTCGCCCAACCCCACTGCACTGGGCACGGTCCCGACCGCGACAGCGAGCGCGCCCACCACCGCCCGCGCAGGAGCACCCTCCGCGTCGCCGTCCCGGCCGGTGACCGCCGCGGCGAGCGAGAACGACCTGTCGGCTGTCTGCCAGGCGGTGTGATCGTTCCTCGGGAGGTGCCTCAGGGCTGCTGCCGCGTGGTCTCCTGCTCGGGTGGCTTGGGGGCCTCGTCGAGGGCGATGCGGCGGGCGAGCTTGGTGTAGCGAGCCTCGAAGTCGCGGAACCTCAGGTACGTCGTGAGCGTGAAGCTCAGAAACGCCACGACGAGGGCGTACAGCACCATGTCGGTGCCGCGGCCGACCCCCACGAGGTGGGCCAGGGCGTTCCACGTGGTCGGGAACAGGATCGACAGGATGGCCACGCCGGCGAACGCAAGCAGCCCGATCCGCCGCAGGGCCTGGGTGCGCGCGCCGCGGCCGCGCATCAGCCGGAACATCACCGCGATGACGGCCGCGATGAGCAGTACCTGGATGAGGACGATCTTCATGAGGACTCCCGCTCAGCGGAGGAACAGCTCGGCGAGGATGTTCACGGAGTTCCACAGCGACTGCCCCTTGGACTTGGAGTAGTCGGTGTAGAGGATGTGCACCGGGACCTCGGCGTACGGCACCTTGGCGCCGTCGATCCGCATCGAGCCGATCTGGGCGACCAGCTCCGACGCGTGTGCCATGCGGTTCTGGGTGATGTCGAGGCGGCTGACGACCTCGCGGTCGAGGACCCGCAGCCCGTTGTGGGCATCGCTGAGCCGCGTCTGCGTGGTGAGGTTGGTGTAGGCCACCGCCATGCGCAGCACGAGCTTCTTCAGGGCCGACGCCTGGGTGCGGTCGTCGAGGAAGCGGGACCCGAAGACGACCTTCACGTCGCCTTGGCGGATGCGGTCGAGCATGTCGAGGACGTCGGCGACCTGGTGCTGGCCGTCGGCGTCGAACGTCACGACGTACTTCATGCCGGGGACGCTCAGGGCGTACTCGAAACCGGTCTGGAGCGCGGCCCCCTGGCCCAGGTTGACGGGGTGGTGGACCACGATCGCGCCTGCGGACCGGGCTCGGGCCGCGGAGTCGTCGGTGGACCCGTCGTCAACGCAGACGATGTTGGGGAACGTCTTGCGCGTCTCGCGGATCACGTCCCCGATGACGGCTTCCTCGTTGTACAGCGGCACCACCAGCCAGACCTCGGAGGTCTCCTTGCCGGTGGCGTCCATGCCCTCGGGTCTCTCGGCCGTGGTGGGTTGCTGCCCACCGGGCGCGTCGGTCGTCTCAGTCATCGGGATCAGGGTACGCACACACCTGCGCGGGGAGTGAACCGCGCTCGCGCGCCGCACGGATATCCTCTCGGGGTTTCCCTTCCCGAGGAGCCTGTGTGGACCCCACTGCCCAGCCCAGCGTGGCCGTCGTCATCCCCGTCCTCAACGAGGAGCGCCACCTCGAGGAGGCGGTCGACGCTGCGCTCAAGCAGGAGTATGCCGGGCCGGTCACCGTGGTGCTCGCGCTCGGCCCCAGCCGCGACCGCACCGACGAGATCGCCCGCGACCTCGAGGCGCGCGAACCCCGGGTCCGCCTCGTGGCAAACCCCTCCGGCCTGACGCCGGACGCCCTCAACGCGGCCATAGCGGCCAGCGAGTCCGACGTCGTGGTCCGGGTCGACGGCCACGGCATCCTCGACCCCGGCTACATCGCCACCGCGGTCCGCCTGCTGGACGAGACAGGGGCAGCCAACGTCGGCGGCATCATGGACGCCGAGGGCGCCACGAGCTTCGAGCGCGCTGTGGCGGCGGCCATGACATCGAAGCTCGGGGTCGGTGGGTCGCGCTTCCACGTCGGCGGCGACGCCGGCCCAGCCGACACCGTCTACCTCGGCGTCTTCCGGCGCCAGTGGCTCCAGCGGATGGGGGGCTACGACCGCCGTTTCGTCCGCGCCCAGGACTGGGAGCTCAACCACCGCATCCGGGAGGCGGGGGGGCTGGTGTGGTTCTCGCCTCAGCTGCGGGTGGCCTACCGTCCGCGCGCCTCGCTGCGCGCGCTAGCCAGGCAGTACCGCGACTACGGCCGCTGGCGCCGCGTCGTCTCTCGGACCCATGCCGGCACGATCAACCTCCGATACCTGGCGCCTCCGCTGGCCCTGGTCGTGGTCGTGCTGAGCCTGCTGGGCAGCGTGCTGGAGCCCTGGCTCCTGGCCGTGCCCGCGGCATACCTCCTCTTGACCACCGTGGGCGGTCTGACGCTGCGCGACCGTCGGCTGCGGCCGTTCGACCGACTCTGGCTGCCCCTGGTGTTGCCCACGATGCACCTGGCCTGGGGCTGGGGCTTCCTGACCAGCCGGGTCCGGATCGACACCGCCCAGGCGATGCCGGCGACCAGCTAGCTTGCGCAGCCTGTCACGCGGTACAGCCGGTAGGGCCCTGCCGCGGCCACCTGGGTGAACCCCGGCGCGCCGGCGACGCCGTCGATGCCCCGGTAGAGCGCCAGCGATGCCGGGGTCCCCCAGGCGAACGGGCGGCCCCCCACGATGGCGTACTCGACGTGCTGGCGCCGGGCCGCCGCGCAGACGAGGGGGTCGCTGGCGGCATGGTCCAGGTTGGCGGCCAGGAAGGCGCGGTCACCCTTGGCCAGGCTCTTCTCCGTGGGCACGAGGAGTCGTCTTCCGCTCACGACGTAGAGATACGTGCCGCCGTTCCACGGGTTGGCCGCCGTGACCGCCCCGGGCGGGATGAGCCTCCCGAAGCGATGGAGAGCAGCCAGCTCCTGGGGGCTGGCCCACGAGTGCGCCGTGTCGGGGTGGAAGTAGCGGTACAGCCAGCGCTCGTGCGCGGGCACATAGCCGCGGGTGAGGCCGAGGAGGACGCCCACGACGAGGACGCTGGCGACCACCTCAGCGTGGCGCCACCGCGGTCTGAGCCGGGCTAGGAGGTCGACCGCCAGGAGACCGGTAGCGGTCACGAGCAGCGCCGCGGGTAGTACCCCGAAGGCCGCCAGCCGGACCGCGTTGTTGAACCACGGCCAGGTCAGGTACCGCGTGACCGGATTGTCCACGGCGACGTTCAGGAAGAAGAGCACCGCGAAGTATGCACCAGAGACCGGCACCCACCACGCGGTGCGGTGGTGCCGGGCCACGACCACGACGCCCACGGCCGCGAGGACGCTCAGGAGGGGTAGCCAGCCAGCATCTCGCGGGGCGAAGAGGACCGTGTCCCCGAGCGCCGACCAGGCGCTGAGCTCCGGCCCCGGCGCGCCGGTCCGCACCATCGTGGCTGGGCGCAGGGCCGTGAGGACGACGGCGAAGAGCACGGGGATCGCCACCGCTGCGACCGCGACGGCGGCAGACCGTCGCGAGCCGTTTCCGCGCAGCCGCCAGACCGAGATCGCCAGGGCGCCGGTCAGGGCAATGACGCCAAAGTGCATCAGCGTCAGCAGGGCGTTCGGGTGAGCGGCTGTCAGCCCCAGCAGGGTCACACCAAGGAGGGCGGCGGCGGGCCAGGGCCGGGCGATGGGAGCGGGGATCCTCGCCAGCGGAGACAGGGCGGCGGCGCCAAGGGCGAGGCTTGCGGGCAGGAGCGCCTCGCCGAACAGGCTTGGCCAGAGCACGCCGAAGCCCATGAGCATGAAGGGGAAGGCCGTGAAAAGGACACTGGCAGCGGCCGCCGGGGCGGTCACGCCCGGCCGCGCCCCGAACAGGGAGCGGGCCAGCACGACCAGCGCCATCGGCCACGCCACTCCTGCGACGACCAGGACGAAGCACGAGGTGGCCACGACGACCGGAACCCCGGCGACCAGCGCGATGGTGGCGGTCATGGCGTGGAAGGCCGCCGGGTAGGCGCCCGCGCCGGAGGTGGAGATGAAGCCCGCCGCGTGGAGGATCGAGATGTCTCGGCGCTCGGCCATCCACTGCGCGTCCCCCAGGTGGAAGATCGTGTCGGGATGCTGGGGGAAGGCTTCGGGCGACCCCGACACGTGGATGAGCACGACGGCCACGGCAAGCGAGGTCACCGACAGCGAGGCGAGCAGAACCAGCCACTCCCCGAGGCCTGGACGGGAGGCGGACGCCGTGGTGCCCCCGCCCTCGGGCCGACCGGCGACCTCCGTCGAGGGGCGGTCCGTGCGACCCCAGTCGAGGGGCAGTCGGCCGCCGCGCAGACGGCTCCGTCCCTGCTGCCCCTTGCGGATCCGGCCGGCACCGAGCGCGAGCGCCTGCACCAGCCACACGGCGACGGTGCTGGCGACGAGGGCCGGGAGCCCCCATGGCCGGCCGGCCATCGCGGTGACCACTCCACCGGCGAGGAGGATCGTCGTGCTGACGAGTGGAGCCATCCCCAGGGCACTGAGCCAGGCGAGGCCAGCGAGGCGCGCCGAGACCACCCCCGGCACGAAGAGGACGGTGGCCGCGACCAACAGGACCGGGACGACATCGCCCCACGTGGTGACACCGGGTGAGAGCACGGGGTTTCCGCTTCAGAAGGGACAGCGTGCCGCTGGGGCGCGCGAGGACACCGTAGTCTAGTGAGCCGCCCGAACCCCCGACCCGGAGCCCCTGACTGATGAGAGCGCGTCGCGCGTGGACGATGTTTCGCCGGATCGGCCGCTGGAGCCGCAACGTTGGGCCGGCGGAGTGGCGTGCCTTCGTCAGAACGCTGCCGATCAAGCGGGACACGGTGTTCTATGAGTCCTTTTCGGGCAGCGGGATGCTCTGCAACCCCGAGGCGATCTTCCGCGGACTGCTTGCCGATCCCGCCCAGCAGCACTTGACCCACGTGTGGGCGCTGAAGGAGCCGCGTCGGCACGCGGCGGCACGGAGGGACTTCGGTGGAGACCGGCGAGTTCACTTCGTGAAGTACCGGTCGGCTCGGTACTTCAAGGAGCTGGCCACGGCCCGGCTCCTCGTCAACAACGCCACGTTTCCGCCGGAGTTCTCCAAGCGCGAGGGCCAGACCTACCTCAACACCTGGCACGGCACGCCGCTGAAGACCATGGGCTACGACGAGCCGGAGGGCGTGCACACGACCCGCAACGTGGTGCGGAACTTCGTGATGGCCGACTACCTGCTGTCGCAGAGCCGGTTCATGACCGAGCAGATGTACGAGTCCGCCTATCGCCTGGAGAACATCTACCAGGGGGCGGTCATCGAGGAGGGGTACCCACGCACTGACCGCCAGCGGCTCACCTCGGCGGGGAGGGCCGCTGTCGTGGGGCGGCTCGCTCTGCGCGGACTGACCATGCCCATGGATGGCAAGGTCGTGCTGTACGCGCCCACGTGGAAGGGTGCGTCCTTCTACCAGCCGACGAACGACGTCGCCGAGCTGGCGGAACGCGTCACCGCCCTGTCCGAGGCGCTTCCGGACGACCATCGCGTCCTGCTCAAGGTCCACCAGCAGGTCTACGACATCGCGCGCCGGGACGACCGGCTGGCCGGAGTCCTCGTGCCGAACGACGTCCCCACGAACGAGGCTCTCGGCATCGCGG
The DNA here is from genome assembly GCA_035691065.1 of Dermatophilaceae bacterium. GTDB lineage: Bacteria > Actinomycetota > Actinomycetes > Actinomycetales > Dermatophilaceae > DASSJT01. The sequence continues at coordinate 16,714 of DASSJT010000215.1, read as the reverse complement.
ATGTCCTCGTGAGTGACTACTCGAGCATCTTCTTCGACTTCTTGGCCACCGGCCGCCCGATCGTGTTCTTCACCCCTGACGTGAGGGACTACTCGACCTACCGCGGGCTGTACCTCCCCGAAGACGAGCTGCCGGGACCTTGCGCGACGACCGTTTCCGAGCTGGCCGAGCTGATCTCGGCCATCGGCTCCGGCAGCGAGCGCGACCCGCTGCGCACCCACGCGGAGGCCTACATGGAGGCTCGGAGCCGGTTCGCACCCTACGACGACGGTAACGTCACCGAACGCCTCCTCGACATCGTGGTCAGGGGGAAGCCCGGCGGCCGAGTCCGCGAGACCCGGCGAGACGGCCGCCCTACGCTGCTGATCCACCTCGGGGGGATGCGGTCCAACGGCATCACGACCAGTGCGCTCAACCTGTTGCGGTCGATCGACCCCGAGCGCCTCGACGTGACCGCCATCTACAACTACAAGACAGATCGCGACCCGTTCCGCAACGCGCTGGCCATCCCGCCACATGTCCGACGCTTCGCGCGGATCGGAAGCTTCCGGCCAAGCGAGCTGCACCGGCGCCGGCGCAGGGCCCTGCTCCAGCACGGGGCGACGTTGACGCCTCGCGATCTCGACGTCATGTTGGCCCTCCTGAAGGACGAGTGGTACCGCTGTCTCGGCGACAGCCGGTTCGACTACATCGTGGACTTCAGCGGCTACTCACCGCTGTGGTCCTTCCTCATGGCGGAGGTGCCGGCCAAGAGCCGTTCGATCTGGCTGCACAACGACCTCAAGGCCGACCAGATGCGCGAGATCGACGGTCGCAGGCCACATGAGAACAACCTTGGCGCAGTCTTCTCCTCGTACCGCTTCTACGACCACCTGGTCTCCGTCAGTGAGGCCCTGTCGGAGATCAACGCGGCGCGTCTGTCCGACTACGGGGGGCCTGAGAAGTTCACGTGGGCCCGCAACACCATCGACGCGGAGCGCATCCTCAAGGCGGTCCACGGCATCGACAGCCAGGTGGCACAGTGGCCCGGCGACCAGGTCCTCGAGCCAGCACCGGGATACGTGCCGGTCGCCGAGGATCTCGCAGAGCTCCACGGGATACCGCACTTGAGGCACGAGATCGAGCGGCGACTCGCGCAGCGTGTGCATCGCCGTCGTCCCGGCGTCACCACGTTCGTCACCGCCGGACGGATCTCCCCGGAGAAGAACCATGAGCGCCTGGTCCGCGCCTTCGCAAAGGTCCACGCCGACGACCCGGAAACGGCACTGGTCCTGATCGGGTCGGGACCCCTCGAGCAGCGCCTTCGTCAGGTGGCGACCGAGCTCGCTGTCGGCGACTCAGTGGTCTTTACCGGTCTCCAGGCCAATCCCTGGGCGATCATGGCCGAATGTGACGTCTTCGTGCTGTCGAGCGACTACGAAGGCCAGCCCATGGTCATCCTCGAGGCGCGCCTGCTCGGCCTTCCAGTCGTCGCGACCGCATTCGGCTCGGTTCGGGGGGCTCTATCGGACGGCGTGGGACTGGTCGTCGACCGGGACGTCGACGCCCTGGCGGGAGGCATGCGGGCGGCGTTGCGCGGAGAGGTCCCCAACCCCCCCTTCGACCCGGTCGGCTACAACAAAGAGGCGCTGAGCGACTTCTACCGCGCCATCGGCGCCGACTGATGCCTTAGGCCACCTGCAGCGCATGTGGGCCTCGACGGGCGCCCCGCCGCGGCGCGCCCGGGTTTCTGGGCAGCCGCCGAGTGCCCATACGATCCAAGGGACCACCTTGCCGAATGCGGCCGCCAAGACCCACCGCCATGAACCACCGCCATGCCCGACCGCCACGACACGACCGCCACGACACGACCGCTAAACAGGACCGCCGTGACACGGTGGTGGCCGCAGCCGATGCCCGATGAAAGGAACCGCCCCTGATGCCCTCCTTGAGCGTGGTGGTCCCGATCTACGACGTGAGTGACTACCTGGTCGCGTGTCTGGAGTCCCTGGCGGCACAGACACTTGACGACCTGGAGGTCATCCTCGTCGACGACGGGTCCACCGACGGCTCGGGGCAGCTGGCGGACGCGTTCGCGGCCGGCCGTGACGACTGGGCGACCCTGCACGTGGAGAACGGAGGCCTCGGCAGGGCGAGGAACATCGGCCTGGACCGGGCCACAGCTGACTACGTGGCCTTCGTCGACTCCGACGACCTGGTGCCGAGGGACGCCTACGAGCTGATGCTCCACGCGGTCCGGGAAAGCGGCTCGGACATGGTGTGCGGCGGAGTGCTGCGCTTCGACGGGGCGCGGACGTTTCCGTCACCGCTGCACCGCAGGGCGATCAGGGGCACCCGGATGCGGACGCACATCCGGGAGGAGCCGTCGCTGATCTTCGACACGACGGCGTGGAACAAGATCTACCGCACGGCCTTCCTCAAGGAGCACGCACTACGGTTCCCCGAGGGGGTGTACTACGAGGACATCCCCGTCACGCTGCCAGCACACTTCCTCGCCGCGTCGGTGGACGTTCTTGACGACCCGGTCTACCTGTGGCGCGAGCGGCAGACTGCGGTGCAGTCCATCACCCAGCGGCGTTCCGAGAAGAAGAACCTCGTGGATCGCATGGCTGCCGTCAGCGCCGTCGACGACTTCCTGACCCGCACCCAGGATGTCGGGGGAAAGGCCCTGCACGACCGCAAGGTGCTGACCTTCGACATCCCGCTCTTCCTCGACGTGCTGCACGAGGGCGACGCGGAGTTCCAGGAGGAGGTCCTCGTTCAGACCCGGGCCTACCTTCGGCGGGTGCCGGCGCTGACGCTCTCGGGTCTGGCGCCGCTCAGGCGCCTCCAGTACCACCTGATCGAGCGCGACATGCTCGACGAGCTGCGCGAGCTCCAGGACTTCTACCGCTCCCCGGCCAACCGCTACCGGTTCGTGCGGTCGGGGCTGCGTCTGTTCGCCGACCTGCCCTTCCGCACCGATCCGGCCAAGGGAATCCCGGCAGACGTCTACGAGGTGACGCGCACGCAGCCGCTGCGCACCGGCATCCGGGACGTGTGGTGGCAGGGGGGCGACCTGATGGTCGACGGCCATGCGTTCATCTCGCGGGTTCAGGAGGCCAGGGCGCTCTCGTCGGTGCGGCGCTTCCAGCTGCGGCGGAAGGACATCAAGAGAGGCCCGCGCCACGTGGTGCAGGCACGGCGTCAGCATCGTCCGGACCTCACGGCAACCAGTGGTGCGCCAATCTCCTACGATGCGGCCGGCTTTGTCGGACGCATCCCGGCACACCTTCTCACCCTGGGTGAGGGTGAGAGGTCCGCGCAGTTCGAGCTGGTGGCCCAGGTGGCTGCGCTGTCGGCCCGCCGCGGCTCAAGCGTCGGCAACCCCGACTTTGGGCGCGGACGCCACCCACGAAGGGCGTTCGTCGCCCCCGGCGAGCTGGCGGTTCCGGGCTACGAGGGTCGCGGCTTCGTGATCACGGTGCGGCGGACCGCAGCCGTGCTGGAGCGGGTGGCCGAGGCCGGCGACACCATCTCGTTCACGGTGCGCTGGACAGGGTCGCCGCAGGAGGCCATGGCCCTCTACCTGCGGCGGACCGACTCCTTGCACGCCCTGCTGGTCCCCCTCGGGGGGGACGGGAACAGGGCCACCGCAACGGTGCCCGCGGACGAGCTCGAGATCCGCGGCACCTCGCTCGGCGACCGCACGTGGAAGCTCGCCCTGGTGCCGTCCGACCATGACAGCAGCGAGGAGCCCTCCACGGTCCTCGACCTTGCGCCGGACACCGAGGACACCTACCTCGCTCTGCGTGGACGCAGCATCGTGGTGCAGCAGGACGACGGCAGAGGCGCCGTCCTGGTGGACACCAGGCCCGGTCCGGTGCTCAGCGACTTCTCGTTCACCGATGAGGGACTGCTCCTGTCGGGTGTGAGGAACGGCATGGAGCTTGCAGCGCTGGTGCTCTCCGGAGGAGATGGCACCAACCACGTCATGCCGGTCAGCACGTCGGGCGAGGAGTGGTCACTCCTCGTGCCCGCAACCGGCTCACCTGGAAGCCCGGTCCTGCGCTGGCTGGCGCCAGGCACGTGGCAGCTGTTGGTCTCGACCGACGACGAGGGCCAGCGACAGCGGGCCGTCCGCGTCGGCAGCGCCGCGGAAGACCGGCTCGGCGAGACCGGCCTCGTCGAAGGCGTCCGCATCGCGCTCCGCTCGACCGACCGGCACGAGCTGCAGCTCCTGGTCGACGCCTCGGGGGACTACGCCGACCGCGGAGCCTTCCACAGGGAGCGAGCCCGCAAGTACGGCTACCGGCTCCAGCGACGCCTTCCCGTCGAGGACACGGTGCTCTTCGAGTCGTGGAAGGGCAAGCAGTACTCCGACAACCCCCGCGCCGTCTACGAGGAGCTGGTGCGGCAGGGCGATCCCCGCCGTCGGGTCTGGGCCGTCGTCGACCACTCGGTGGAGGTGCCCCCGGGTGCCGAGGTGGTCATCACCGGCAGCCGGGCCTACTTCCGGCACCTGGCCCGGGCGAGGTGGCTCGTGACCAACGACTCGATGCCGACCCACTACGTCAAGCGGAAGGGCACGCGCTACGCGCAGACCTGGCACGGGACGCCGTTGAAGCGCATCGGCTTCGACATCGACAACCTCCAGATGGCAAACAAGAACTATCTCGAGCAGTTCGGCCGAGATGTCGCCAAGTGGGACGCCCTCGTGTCGCCGAACCAGTTCTCCTCGGAGATCCTCAAACGTGCGTTCCGCTACCCGGGCGACATCCTCGAGATCGGCTATCCCCGCAACGACATCTTCTACCAGGAAGAGATCCGCGAGTCCCGCGCGCGGGCAGCCCGCGAGCGGCTCGGGCTGCCCGAAGGCAAGCGGGTCATCCTCTATGCACCCACCTGGCGGGACAACGACTTCGATGCCGTAGGGCGATATCAGTTCACGATGAAGCTGGACCTCGAGCGCATGCACCGGACGTTCGGCGCCGACAGTGTGCTCCTCATCCGCGGGCACCAGCTGGTCAAGTCCGAGATCGACGCAGACCTCTTCGGCGGTTTCATCCGCAACGTCTCGGCCTATCCCGACATCAGTGACCTCTACCTCGTCGCCGACGTCCTCATCACCGACTACTCCTCGGTCATGTTCGACTTCGCCAACACGGGGCGGCCCATGCTCTTCTACACGTGGGATCTCGAGAGCTACCGCGACAACCTGCGCGGCTTCTACTTCGACTTCGAGCAGGAGGCTCCCGGACCGCTGTTGACCGACTCCGCCGAGGTCGTGGAGGCCTTGGCGTCGCTGGATGACGTCACCCACGCCTTCTCGGCGCGATACGACGCCTTCCGCGAGCGGTTCACCGCTCTGGAGGACGGGCGCGCTTCGGCTCGGTTCATCGAGCGGTTTCTCTGAACCATCGCGGCGGGGCACGCGCAGGCTCGACTGCCTGGCGGCCGTGCTTCACCGGTGGTGCACGTGCCGTACGCGACTGATCCGGCCGGCATACCGGCCGGTGGCACCCCTCCACCGGGAGCTTCTGGGTGGCAATACACTCACGGGGCAGTGCGCCCAGGCGCCCACGGCGCAGACACCCGGCATGAAGGGCAACTCGACAAGGCAATGCACCGATGATCCTCATCGACCAGGCCCGCGCGCTCGCCACGCGCAAGCAGGTCTTGGCTACCCTCGTGCGGCGTGACCTCCGCGTCCGCTACGCGCGCAGCGTCCTCGGCTACCTCTGGACCATCCTCGACCCGCTGGCCATGGCCATGGTCTACTTCGTCGTCTTCACCAAGATCCTGAAGGCCAGGCAGACCGGCTTTCCCCCGTACATCCTCTTCCTGCTCGTGGGTCTGCTGGCCTGGCAGTGGTTCTCCCAGTCGATGACCGAGACCGCACGGGCGCTGCTGAGCGAGGCCAAGCTGGTGCGGTCGACCAACCTGCCCAGAGAGCTCTGGGTGGTGCGGGTCGTCATCGCCAAGGGCATCGAGTTCCTGTTTTCACTCCCTGTGCTGGTCGCCTTCTTCCTCTATTACCTGGTCCAGGGGGAGGCGCACCTGCACTGGGCGATCGTGCTCTTCCCCATCGGCATCGTCATGCAGTTCCTGCTCATCGTGGGCCTCGGCCTGATTCTGGCGCCGGTGACGACCCTCGTCACGGACACCTCGCGCGTGGTCCGGATCGTCCTGCGCATGGGGTTCTATGCGACCCCAGTGCTTTACAGCATCCACAACGCGCCGAAGTCCCTGCGCATCGTCCTGGCGTTCAACCCCATGACCGGCGTGACCGAGCTGTACCGGGCCGGATTCTGGTCCGACCAGATCCAGGTGCTTCCCGTGGCGATCGGTGCGGTCCTGACGGTCGTGACCCTCGCGGTGGGCGTCGTGGTCTTCCGGCGCCTCGAGCCGGCCATCCTGAAAGAGATCTGACGTGCCTCCGGTCATCGAGGTCGAAGGGCTGGGCATCGAGTTCTACCGAGCCCGCCGGCGTCGCATGTCGCTGCGCGAGATGGTGCTGCAGCGGCGCAACTCCTCGCCGTCGGAGAGGTTCTGGGCGCTCAAGGACGTCACGTTCACCGTGCAGCCTGGCGAGGCGGTGGGGCTGATCGGCGCCAACGGCGGCGGCAAGAGCACCCTCTTGAAGATGATCGCGGGCGTCTTGCTGCCGGACGAAGGACGGGTCCGGGTGAGGGCCGGCGTGGCGCCGCTCATCGAGCTGACTGGTGGCTTCATCGGCGAGCTCAGCGCTCGCGAGAACGTCTACCTGACCGCAGGCCTGCACGGCATGACGAAGCAACAGATCGACGAGCGCTTCGACTCGATTGTCGATTTCGCCGGGCCGCAGGTGCGGGCCGCCCTCGACACGCCCTTCCGGCACTTCTCCTCGGGTATGCAGGTGCGGCTCGGCTTCGCCCTCATCACGACGCTGGACGAGCCGATCATCCTGGTCGACGAGGTGCTGGCCGTGGGGGACCGCGCCTTCCGGGAGAAGTGCTACCGGCGGATGGAGGACCTGCTCGACCGGGGGCGCACCCTCTTCCTCGTGTCGCACTCGGAGAACGACCTCAAGCGCTTCGCCAAGCGGGGGCTGTACCTCCGCGGCGGCCACCTGAGCGCTGACGGACCGATCATGGACGTCCTCGCCCAGTACAACGCCGACTCGGACTCCACGCCGTGAAGCTGCACACGCCGCCCCTCGTCGGCAACGACAGTGCCCGGAGCATCCACGGCTACTCGGCGGGCGCCGACGTCGTGCTCCTCGGCCGGGGACCGGAGTCTTTGAGTGTCCTGGACCTTCGGGAGACGCTCGAGGTGTTCGCCCCGGCTCGGGTGCGGCGCGTGGACGCCGACGGGGAGCGCTGGCTCGACGACGTCGCTGCGGCCATCTCAGACCCGGCGGTCGAGGGCGCCCCGGTGGTCGTGGTGGCGGACAGCCTTCGGATCTCCCCGGTGGCCCTCCTGGACCTGCTCGACCGCCCCGGGGACCCGACCGCGGTGGCCACGCTCGAGGCCCAGTCCGTCGTCGGCTCGAACGGCGCCATGACCCGCCTGCGCACCGAGCGCGACCTACGGCAGGTCCAGTCGGTCGGAACCGCGGCCCACATGGTCTCCCGGCCCACGGCGCTGGCGCCCGGGGTCGTCCGGATCGCCGCCTCGCACCGGCCCACGGCAAGCCGCATCCTGCAAGAGGCGGCCGGCTCAGTCGCCGCCAGCGAGTCGGCCATCGACCCGTTCGACCTGGTGCTGCTGGCCCTGGTGAGGGGCGGGCTCGGCGTCGCAGCCATCCCGCTGGGCCCGTTCACCGTCGAGCGGGATGGCGCCACGGCTCCAGGGGCACCGGGCTCGGCCTGGCAGCAGCGACTCGCTGCGGTGTCGCGGGGGGATGACGGGCTGTTCTCCACCAAGGTGGTCCGGCCCATCTCCCGCAGGGTGACGCGCTTCGGCCTCCGCCACGGCTGGACCCCCAATGTCGTCACCGCGACCAGCCTCGGTATCGGGCTGCTGGCGGCAGCACTCGCGGCCGTCGACAACCGCTGGACCTGGGTGGCCGCCGCAGTGCTGCTCCAGGCTGCCCTGGTGGTCGACTGCGTCGACGGTGAGATCGCGAGGTTCTCCCGGCGGTTCAGCGCGTTCGGGGCCTGGCTCGACGCGGTCGGCGACCGCGTCAAGGAGTACGCCGTGCTCGCCGCGGTCGCCTCCGTTGCGGTGCGCCGAGGTAACGATGCCTGGCTCCTGGCGATCACCACCATGGTGCTCATCACGGTGCGGCACCTTGAGGACTATGCCTTCTCGCGCCGGACCAGAGAGGCCAAGACGTCGCTGCCGGTGGAGTTCCTCCCCGTCGACGACCCTCGCGACGCGGCGACGGAGGACGCCGATCTTGACTTCAACCTCCCGGCTGCGCGTCGCGACCGGGTCATCTTCTGGGCAAAGAAGGTCCTGCACCTGCCCATCGCCGAGCGCTACCTCCTGCTGTCGCTCGGCCTGCTGACCTACGACCCGGCATGGGTGCTCTGGCCCCTGGCGGTCGCGGTCGTCATTGCCCTGGTGTGGACCCAGGGCGGGCGCACAGCCAAGGCCCTGCTCAGCCGGGACCTCTACCACCGCGACCCGCTCCTGGGCCCCACCCGATGGGGGCACCTGGACTACCAGACCGACCTCGGGCCCGTGGCCAGGGCCGCGGGCCGCATCCTCATGGCCTCCTTCCGGGCCGCCGTGCTCGGCCTCCCGATGACCTTCGCTGGAGCCGTCCTCCTGTGGCGCGGATCGGGTGGCCTGGCGCTGCTCGTGGCTCTCGCCGGCCTCCTGTTGACCGGGGTCGGGTGTCGCCCGGCGCTGCAGCACCATCTCGCCTGGCAGGCACCGGTGCTCCTGTGGCTGGCGGAAGCGGCCTTCGTGATGGCGGCCGCGAGCGGGCTGGCCGAGGGACAGCGCTGGGTGGTCTTCGCCTACCTCGCTGCCGTGGCGTGGCACCGCTACGACGTCGTCTACCGACTTCGCGACACCGGGCAGCCCCCGCCCTACTGGGTCACGGCGGCCACGCTGGGGGTCGACGGCCGGGTCCTCGCCCTGGTGCTCATGGCCTGGCTGGCTCCGGCCGGGGTCCCCTGGCTGCTCGGCTTCGGTGCCCTGGCCCTGATCACGGTGTATGCCGTGGAGTCGGCTCGTGCCTGGCGTGCGTGGGTGGCAGCAGAGGACAGGCTGGTGGAGACCAGCGCATGAGCGCCGACCGCACTCCTGCCGTGGCCCACGACCCGGCCGACAACCACCCGAGCCTGGCCGACCTCCGCGCGGTGGCCCAGCCACCAGAGCACATCGCCCGCTACAACGCCGAGCACTGGGCTGGCGCGTTGTACCTTCGCCACCTCAGCCTCTACGTGACCCGGGCCCTCCTGCCCACCGGCATCTCAGCCAACGGCGTGACGTGGCTCATGATCGTGGTGGGCCTGCTCGGCTGCCTGGCGCTCGCCCTCCCCCTGCCGTGGCTGTGGGGCCCGCTCCTTGCTGCCCTCGCGATGCAGGTCCAAGTGCTGCTCGACTGCAGCGACGGAGAGGTCGCCCGCTGGCGGCAGCGGTTCTCACCGGCCGGCATCTACCTGGACCGGGTGGGTCACTACCTCACCGAGGGCACGCTTCCCGTGGCGCTGGGCTTGCGGGCCGACGGCTGGACACCGGCCCACCCTGGAAACGTCGACGGCTGGACGGTCGTCGGTTGCCTCGTGGCCATCGTGGTGCTCTTCAACAAGGCTTTCACCGACCTGGTTCACGTGGCCCGGGCCAAGACTGGACGCCCCATGCTCGAGGACGTGGCCTCGACCGCGCGGCCCAAGGCGCCCGGGCTGGCCGCGCTGCGGCGCGGGTTCACCTACCTGCCGATCTTCCGGGCCTTCATCGCCATCGAGCTCTCGCTGCTGGCGCTGGCGGCCGCGATCGTCGACGTGGCGCGGGGCGACCTGGCCGGCACACATGGGCTCCTTGTCGCGCTGGTCCCCCTCGCGCTGGTGACCGCCGGCGGCCACCTCCTCGCCGTGCTGGCCAGCTCCCGGCTCGAGTGACGGGAGGTGACGAGTGCCGGCAGATCTGGCCCAAGAGCGGAGTACGAGACCTTCGAAACCCCACCGGGTGGTGCAGTGGGCCCAGGAGCGCGGTGAGGTGGGCGGCGTCACCCGCACGGTCCACCTGCTCACCGAGCGCCTGCGGGCCGAGGGGCACGAGGTCACGTACGTCGACACCGGGTCCGCCAAGCGGGCGGTGCGGGGGCTGCGAGCGGTGGGCGGCCGGCATACCCGCCACATCTTCCACATCACGAGACTGTGGCGGGCCATGGTGCTCGCCCCGGTGTTCGCCCTCCTGCCCGGGCGCTCCGCCCTGGTGCTGCACTCCGGCTCGACCGCCCGGCAGGTGGCGGGGATGTCCGGCGCGCAGCGGCGGCTGCTGGCCGCGAGCCTGAGGGCCTACGACGAGATCTGGGGGGTCAACGGCGAGATCGTGCGAGCGGTGCCTCGGTCGCTGGCCGACCGCGTGCACGTCGTGACGCCGTATGTCGACGTGACCGGGGAGCCCTTGGAAGGCGCGGCGAGCGCGGAGAGGGCTGAGAGCGCGGCGAGCGCGGAGAGCGCCGAGAGCGGCGTCCGCGAGCCGCACCTGGTGACGGTGTCCACGAACGCCAACCAGTCCCACTACGGAATGGACCTGGCCCTCGAGGCCATGGGTTTGGTGCGCGAGTCGTGGCCGGATGCAAGACTATTGGTCTTGGCCTACGGAACCGACGGGCCGCCCATGGACGAGCTCCGCGAGGAGCTCGCCGAGGTGGCGTGGGCTGAGCTCACGTGGAACCTCCCTCCCGAGGAGGTTCGGCGCAGGCTGTACCGCAGCGCCGTCTTCCTGCGGCCGACGTCCTGGGAAGGGGACTCGGTCATCGTCCGTGAGGCCCTGGGTGCCGGTGCACGGGTCGTCGCCACGGATGTCTCACCACGGCCTGCGGGGGTCGAGCTGGCTGCTGCAACGCCCTCGGATCTGGCCGAGGCGGTGTTGCGTGGCGGCCGCCGCAGCGACGGGGCGGGGCTGGGCAGCAGGTCGATCCTGGACGCGGCCCGGGCGTTCGCCGGCTGCTGAGGCGGGGGCCCGAGCCAGGCAGCGCCCGGACTGGCCCGGGTACCCTTGCGTGCGGCCCGCTCGCCCCGCTTCACCACCAAGTGGCGGCCGGCGACCCCAGACCGTTCAACCCTCGCCGTTCCAACGGAGGAGCTTCGCTTGTGACTTCACGCACCGTCATCACCTTCGGCACTTTCGACGTGCTCCACGTCGGCCACATCCGCATCCTCCAGCGCGCCGCGGACCTGGGCGATCGGCTGGTGGTCGGAGTTTCGGCGGATGCCCTCAACCTGGCGAAGAAGGGCCGGCCCCCCGTGTTCTCGGAGGAGGAGCGCATGGAGATCGTGGGCAGCCTCAAGATGGTCGACGAGGTCTTCCTCGAGGAGAGCCTCGAGCAGAAGAAGGACTACATCCTCAAGTACCACGCCGATGTGCTTGCCATGGGCGACGACTGGAAGGGCCGCTTCGACTGGGTGAGCGATGTCTGCGACGTGGTCTACTTCCCGCGCACTCCGTCGGTCTCGACGACGGGGCTGATCGAGCACATCGCGACGATCCACCCCGCGGCGACGTCATAGACAAAAGGGGTCAAAGCGTTCACGCAACTGCTGTGACTGGTGTGGCAGACTGCCGCGGTGCCTCTTCCCCCCCATCGACATCCCGTCCGTTTCGTGGCCCTTCTCGGCGCCACCGCGACAGCCTTTGCCCTGCCCCTGCCGACGAGCAGCAGCGCTGCGACCGCGCCCAACCCAGCTCCGGCCTGGGGCGCGGACCAGCCGCGCCTGACCTCTGAAACGACCTCTGACACGACCTCAGAAGCGGCCTCTGCCACGCAGGGCACGGGCTCGGGCGGAACCTCCGCGATGATCGCTGCAGCGACGACGACCACAGCAACCACAACCACAGCGACCACCGCAGGATGGGTGCTGCACGGCGCGGGTTGGGGCCACGGCCTGGGCATGAGCCAGTACGGGGCCTGGGAGATGGCCAAGGACGGCTACACCGCGTCGCAGATCCTCGCTCACTACTACTCGGGCACCACCTACGACGCCGTGACCGACGACCAGGTCCTCAACGTCAACATCATCAACGGCGCCACGTCCGTCACGGCGACGTCCTCGGCCCTGCTGAGTGGGGGTGGGGGCTTCACGGTGACCGTCGGTGCCGTAGCGATGACGGGGGCCGCGGGGGACTCTGTGACGTTCACGCGGCCCGACGCCTCCTCGGTGAAGGCCGACTGCGCCACCTGCTCCGGGGCAACCAGCCTCACCGGCGCCTCGGCCACCCTGGCGTGGGACTCCGCGGCCGACGCGACCCTCATCGATATCGGCGGCACCAATTACCGGGACGGCAGCACCGAAGTCACGCCGACCCCCGGCTCGACGAGCACCACTCTCAACGTGGTCAACAAGGTGAAACTGCACGACGAGTACCTCGACTACCTGCGGGAGATGCCGTGGTCGTGGTCGACCGAGGCGCTCAAGGCCCAGGCGGCGGCGGCCCGCAGCTACGCCCTCCGGAGGCTGGCGGCTGGGATCCAGAGCGTGTGCAACTGCCACCTCTACGACACCGCTCGTGACCAGGTGTACGGCGGCTACCCCTCCGACACCGACCTCCCATACTGGAGCGCCTGGAAGAACGCGGTGAGCGCCACCGGGACCACGAGCTCGGGATACGTGGCCCGCGCCAACGGCAGCACCATCGAGGCGCTCTACATGTCCTCGTCGGGGGGCCGGACGGAGAACAACGAGGACGTCTGGGGTGGTACCGCCATCCCCTACCTGCGCGGGGTGGACGACCCCTGGAGCCTTCGACCGAGCAACCCCAACGCGGCCTGGAAGCAGGTCACGATCGGGTCTGCCATGGCCAGTGCATTCGGGCTGCCAGACGTCGTCCGCCTGGACCTGCGCGACCGGACGGGCAATGGCGGCATCAAGTCGGCCACCGCCACGTCCTCCACTGGTGCCACGGCAACCATCACCGGTGAGGCCTTCAGGGGGATCGCGACCACCAGCGCTGCTCCCTACACCTACGTCAAGTCCACGGCCATACGGCACCTGACGCAGCGGTTCAGCGGAGCAGACCGGTATGCCGTTGCGGCGGCGGTGGCGGCGAGCGTGGCGCCGAACGCCACCTCAGTCGTCCTCGCCGGCGGCGCCACGCTGCCAGACGCATCGGTGTCGGGTCCGCTCGCGGCCACTCTGGACGCTCCGCTCCTGCTGACCGGCAAGTCGTCACTGCCTGCGGCTACCGTTGCCGAGCTCAACCGTCGCGGCTCGCTCATCAAGACCGCCTACGTCGTCGGCGGCACCGGCGTCGTCTCCGACACCGTCGTGTCGCAGCTGAAGAGCCGCGGTCTCACCGTTCAGCGCATCGCCGGGGTGGACCGCTACGACACCTCGGCGAAGGTCGCCTCCCAGATCACCGCTCGACGGACTGTGTCCGCTGTCGTGATCGCGGGCGGTCTGGGCCTTCCCGACGCCTTGGGGGCTTCTGGTCCCGCCTCTGCGCTGGTCGAGCCCATCCTGCTGACGCCAGCCTCCGGTCTGGCCAGTGCGACTCGGAGCGGTCTCACCGCGACGGGCGCGAAGACGGCTCGCATCGTCGGTGGCACTGCGGTCGTGAGCACCACCGTCGAAAGCCAGCTCACGTCGCTCGGCGTGGCCTTCACCAGGCTCTCCGGCAGCAACCGGTACGCCACGTCGAGCGTCGTCGCATCCTTTTACCGGCCGCTGGTGCCGAACACGTCTGAGATCGTCCTGACGTCTGGGGCGGACGCCAACCTGGTCGACTCGCTGGTCGCCGGCACCCGACAGCGCTTGATGGCACTCACCCAGCCGTCATCGCTGGTGGAGACCGCGGCCACGACCCTGGAGTCGACACCGCTGCTGGAGACCGTCTCGGCGGTGGGCGGGACGTCAGCGGTCTACGCCTTGACACTGACCGCTGCGGCGAACAGCTGATGGCTCCAACGAACAGCTGAGCGCCAGGCCCGCCCGGAGTCCGCGACGACGACGGCGGCGTATGCCGGCCACTGGCTGCCCGGCATACGCCGCCCCGTGTCTCTACCGCTTAGGGCGCGACACGCCGACAGGCGGCTCCTTCAGGCCGGCCAGCGTCGCCGTGTCGCGCACCACGTCGGAAGGCAGGTCTGGGCCAAAGGCATGCGAGACTGGTGTTGCTGGTGGGATTTATGAGATGTATGTTGTGTTTGTTACGGGTGTGTCAGACTGCCTGCTTCAGGCCTTGCATCCGTGGGCCGTGCCTGTGAAGTCGTCAGTGGGGGGATCCCGTGAGACTCAGGACCACGCTCCCTGTGGCAGTGGCGTTCACCGCGCTGACGGTGATAGCGCCCGTGATGACGCCCCTCGACGCAGTGCTGTCGTCAGCGCACCCGGTGCCACCCCGGGTCACCACACTCGATATCCCTCCCGCTCCCGTCGGCTCTGCTGCGAGCACGGGGCTTCGGGCCGCGGGTGCGCTGGTCCACGGACTGCCCGCTGGCACCGATCTGGTGGCCGTGACCTACCGCGCTCCCGCGCCCGCGGGCCTTCGGGTCCTGGCACGGGTTCGCACCCACGGCGCCTGGGGCACATGGCGGACCCTCTCGAGCCTGGACCAGGCGCCGGACCCTGCCAGCCTTGAGGCCGCGCGTGCTGCCACCGGGACCGAAGCCCTGTTCGTCGGCAACGCCGACATGGTGGCTTTCCGGGTGGAGAGCACCCGTGGAACCCGTCCCACCGAACTGCACGCGACGTTGGTCGACGGCGGGGACTCCAGCGCCGACGCCCATCTGGCGGAGCGGCCACCTGCCTCGGCAGGCGCAGCGGTCGCCGCCCCCAGCATCATCACGCGGGCTGAGTGGGGTGCTGACGAGAGCAAGCGCAACTGCGCACCGGCATACTCCGCACCTGTCGCGGGCGCGGTAGTGCACCACACGGTCAACAGCAACACCTACAGCGCAGCCGACGTGCCGGCCATGATCCGCAGCATGTACGCCTACCACCTGTCACTGGGGTGGTGCGACATCGGCTACAACGCCATCGTCGACAGGTTCGGCCGGATCTTCGAGGGCCGCTACGGCGGCATGAGCAGGAACGTCATCGGCGCCCACACCATGGGGTTCAACTCGCAGACCTTCGGCGTCGCGTCGCTTGGCGACCACACGGCGGCCGCCCCCTCGAGTGCCACGACCAGCGCGATCAGCACGATCGTGGCGTGGAAGGCCTGGCTGAACGGGTTCGACCCCCGCACCTCGCACACCTACACCTCGGCAGGCAACCCGAAGTACCCATCCGGCACCCAGGTCCGGATTCCTCGTCTGGCCGGGCACCGCGACTTCTACGCGACCGAGTGTCCCGGCGACCTGATGTACTCCCGCCTCGGCGACATCCGCACCGCCGCGGGGGCCGTCTACGCGCTTGGCACGCCGACAGCCGGTTCCCAGCAGCGGGAGACGTTCGCCCGGCCGGCGGGCTCGACGATCTCCTTCACCGGCCGCGGCTACGGCCACGGCCGGGGGATGAGCCAGTGGGGGGCCTACGGGGCTGCCACCAAGGGTCTGGCCTGGCGGCAGATCGTGGCGTTCTACTACCCGGGTACGACGATCACCACCAGCGGCAACCCGACCCTGCGTGTGCGGCTTGGCGACCTCGGCACGCGGGGGACCACCGCCGTGTACAGCAGCGGTCTGCAGGCGACCGACGGCACCACGACGCTGACCCTGGCCGGCAAGACGAGCAGCGGCGCCACGATCGACCGATGGCGGGTGGTTCGCGACGGCACGGGCCTCACCCTCCAGTACCACTCGAGTGGCACGTGGACCTCCTCGTCCTGGAGGCAGAAGGCCGGCCCGCTGACCCTGCAGCACACGTCCGGGCGCCTCCGCGTGGTGCTGCCCTCTGGAGCCCTGCGCGACTACCGCGGCAAGGTGCGGACCCACGCCGTCGGCTCGGGCGCCCTTGCGGTGAACCTCGTCCCCATGGACTCCTACCTGCTCAGCGTTGTGCCCGCCGAGATGCCGGCATCGTGGGCGCCCGCGGCGCTCGCCGCCCAGTCGGTCGCATCCCGCAGCTACGCGCTCTACCAGCGGGCGCATCCGGCGACGCTGTCCGACACCTGCGACTCAACGGCATGCCAGGTCTACCGTGGCGTCGCCGACTACACCTCCGCCGGTGTCCTGACTCGGAGCCGGGAGGACAGCCGCAGCGCGGGCGCAGTCACTGCCACGACCGGTGCCGCGATCACCTACGCCGGACAGCCGGCGCTGACCGAGTTCTCCTCGAGCAACGGTGGAATCACCGTGGGTGGTCCGCCGGCCTACCAGGTCGTGAAGACCGACCCCTACGACGGTGTCGTCAGCGGCAGCCCGAACCGGTGGAGCGCCTCACTGTCCATCGGCTCGATCCAGGCCGCCTATCCCAGCGTCGGCACGATGCTCGCCCTGCAGATCGGCTCGCGATCCGGCCGGGGGGAGTGGGGCGGTCGAGCGGGTCAGGTGACGGTGCTCGGCACTCGTGGGTCCAGCACCGTCAGCGGAGAGGCGTTCCGGCTCCGGGTCGGGCTGCGCAGCAACTGGTGGGTGATGTCGTCAGCGCCAGCTGCCTCGGCTGACTCCTTCCCCAAGGACCTGACCGCC
>DASSJT010000214.1:0-27868 GCA_035691065.1 Dermatophilaceae bacterium | reverse complement strand
TCTACCGTTACCGAGGGCGGCCTTGGCGATGCAGGTGCGTCACTCCGCCGCGAGTGACGCCGGGGCTGCCCACCAAGCGCCCCCTATTGCCGCATGGAGTGCGGGCGCTCGTGCCGCGAGGAAGGGCTGGCGCACTATGTCGGCCCGTCTCTGGGCGATCCCGCTGGACCTGCACCGGATCTACACTGGTTCAACGGGATTGGCGTGTGCCACGGAAGTTGCGTTGTAGGAGCAGCAGGGCCACGACGAGCACACAGCCAGAACATGAGGTACGGCAGCAGCCAGATGCGGCTGGTCCAGATGCAGCTGGTCCACTGATGCGGATGAGCGCTAGTCCCGCGCCGCTTGCGATGGCCAGCCATCCGACCCAACGGGAAAGGAAGCGGGTCGACGTGATGACCCAGCCTCAGCACACAGGGCCGGCCGGATCGACCTTGACCTGGCTCGTGAGGTCTTCCAGGAGGCGGCGGTTCTGCTCTACAACGGCCTCGCCCTCGACGATCTGGACGAACACGACGCCAGTGCCGCAGTCGCTGGCCTGTGCGTCGATCTCGTTGCTCAGGATCCCGGCATCGCGGTGCGCGCACGTACCCAGGCAACGTTGGAGGATCCTGGAGACCTGCACGAGCCAAAGGGTGTGGCCGCAGCATACGAAATCGCGACGCGGATCGTGCAGCTTTGAACACCTGACCAGAGACGTCCGCACTTGCCGTGCTGAGTGTGCGTCTTCCGGGTTGCAGCGTCATGTCGTACGTCGCGCGCATCGCGGGGCGCCGCCAAGCTGGTTAGTGGCCGCCTCAAGGCTCGGCTTCGCGATCGCCATGCGATGGGGGCGATGGCGACGTAGCCCTGGGTGGTGCCGAGCCTGCGGTGACCGGCGAGCTGGGCGGCGATGCGCACCGGCAAGCCAGCCACCCGGCATCCCCCACCAGCCACTGGCCGAGGCTGGCGGCGGAGCTGGCCGGGTCAGCTGCCGGCGGTACGCACGGTCAGGGCGCGCGGCTCGACGTTGACCGTGACCGACAGGACCTGGCCGATCGTGTCGCCGTCGAGCTGCACCTCCTGGGGGCGGTCGGCCATGATGGCGAACTCCTGGCCGGTGTGGCGGTCGAGGCGCTCATGGCCCTTGCGGCGCTTGCTGATGACCTGGCCCGCGACCGCAGCCCAGCCGACAATGCCCTTGGGGGAGATGATCACGGCATCGAGGTGCCCGTCGGTGACGTCGGCGTCAGGCATGAGGGTGAGGCCCCCCACCAGGCGCCCGCAGTTGCCGACCACCACGGAGCGGGTGCGTCGGGTGAGCGGTGCCTGACCGTCGACACCGAACGACACCTTGAACTGGCGTCCGCGGAGGTTCTTGACGCCGGAGACGAAGTAGGCGGGCCAGCCCACGCGGGCCTTCATCTCCTCGGAGGCGCCGGCCATGATGTCGGCGTCGAAGCCCAAGCCGGCCATGACGAGGAAGACCAGGCCCTTGTCCTCCTGGCTCTCACCCTCGGCGTCAGCGGAGGCGTTCGGGGTCTCGGGGGCCGCCTCAGCACCTTGCTCGGCGGCCGCCCGGTGGATGATCATGCGACCGACGTCCATGCGGAGGTTGCGGCCGGTCATGGCCACCTTGAGCGCCTCCTCGACCGAGTCGACGGGCAGCCCGAGGTTGCGAGCCAGCAGGTTGCTGGTGCCGCCGGGGAGCAGGCCCATCGGGGTCTCGGTGCCGGCGAGCGCCTCGGCCACGGCCCGCACCGTGCCGTCACCGCCCAGGGGGCAGACCAGGTCGACCCCTTCGGCGACCGCCTGGTGGGCCTGACCGGTGCCGGGGTCCTCCGTCGTGGTCTCGATGAACAGCGGCTCCCCCCAGCCGGCCCGACGGGACGTCTCGACGACGCGGCGCTTCACTCCCGCGAGGTCGTTGAACTTCGAGGGGTTGATGATGATGCCGGCGCGCTTCGGAGCGGTCTGCTCGTCGTCCCTGCCGCCGAAGGCATGGCGCGGGGGGCGACGCCGTCGCCGGGGTCGGTGGATCCCGGGGGTCTCGCTGCGCGCGACGGCCGCGATCGCCCACGCCAGGAGCAGCACCAGGACCACGGATGCGATCGCGATCCACCCGGCATAGTCGTCAAGCACAGCGCGACCCTACTTCACGGTAGACCTCCGGCAGTGAAGCCCAGCCGACACCGGTAAGTGATGAGCTGCAGTCCCTTCTCCGGTTCCCAGTCGCGATCCGGCGTGCGGACGAAGCCCAGGCGCTCGTAGATCCGATGCGCTGAGCGCATCTGCGGCAGGGTCGACAGCACGATCGCACGCAGCTCCAGGTCAGCGGCCCGGTTCAGGCAGTGACGCACGAGGGCCTCGCCGACACCTCGGCCCCGGGCGTCCGGCGACACCGCCAGCATCCGGAACTCTCCCTCGTCCGGCGCTGAGACCTCGGCGTAGGGGGTGCCGGGCCGGACGAACGTCACGGTGCCGACCACCTCGTCACCGTCGACCGCCACCCACAGCTCCGCGTTGGCGGCGCGGTGTGCCGCGTCGGCGAGCTTGGCCGCGTAGGGCTCGCCCGGCCGGATGAAACCGGACCCGACGTAGGCGTCCACGGTGATCCGGGCGGCCGCGGGGATGTCGGCGGGAAGTGCGCGTCGAATGGCCGTGGGCACACGCCCGATTGTGTCCGACCTGCCTATCGTGGGCACGTGACTTCCCAGGATGCGCCACGGCCCGCGCCGCCGGCCACTTCGACGACCACCTCGACGACCGCTTCGACGACCACCTCGACGACCGCTCCGAAGACCACCTCGACGACCGCTCCGGAGACCACCCCGTTGACGGCTCCGCCGGCCCCGCCCGCCCCCGAGCCCGACACCAAGGACTGGACGTGGACACTGCGTCAGGCCTGCCCCGACTGTGGCTTCGAGGCCGCGAGCGTCCCCGGGGACGACCTCCCAGCAGCCATCGCCGACGGCACGGCTCCCTGGTCGACGGTGCTCGCCCGAGCCGGGGTCCGCGACCGGCCCAGCCCGACGGTGTGGTCGCCCCTGGAGTATGCCTGTCACGTGCGCGACGTCTGCCGGCTGTTCGACAGGCGCCTGCGCCTGATGCTCTCCGAGGACGACCCTGCCTTCGACAACTGGGACCAGGACGAGACCGCCATCCGCAGCCGCTATGACCTCCAGGACCCCGCCGCAGTGGCCCGCGAGATCGCTGACGCGGCAACCCACTTCGCCGAGACGTATGCCGGCGTGTCCGGGCCGCAGTGGTCGCGCGCCGGGCGCCGGTCGGACGGCTCGGTGTTCACCGTGCTGACCCTGGGCCAGTACGCGCTGCATGACCTGATGCACCACCTCTGGGACGTCAAGGCGTCCTGACCGGGAATGGGTGCCCACGGGCTGTACCTCCTGTTGGGTCTGGCCCTGCTGCTTGCCGTGGTGCTGCCGGAGGCGCTCTCGCGGGTGGCGATC
This sequence comes from Dermatophilaceae bacterium, assembly GCA_035691065.1. Classification (GTDB taxonomy): domain Bacteria; phylum Actinomycetota; class Actinomycetes; order Actinomycetales; family Dermatophilaceae; genus DASSJT01. Next base: position 24,419 of record DASSJT010000214.1, on the reverse strand, counting down.
TCGGCCCCCATCGTGCTCCTGGTCGTGGGCGGGCTGATGGGTCTCCTGCCCCTCCCGGGCGGCTTCGAGGTCGACCCGGTCGACCACCGGGCGGTGCTCGAGCACCTCACCGAGTTCACTGTCCTCATCGCCCTGATGGGAGTCGGGCTGGCCCTGGACCGGCCCCTGAGCCTGCGCGACCGGAGCTCGTTCCGCCGTTGGTCGGTGACCTGGAAGCTGCTCGGCATCGCGATGCCACTGTGCATTGCCGCGGTCGCGCTGCTGTCCTGGGGGGCGCTGGCGGTGGCTCCTGCCGCGGCCCTGCTCCTCGGAGCGGCCCTGGCGCCCACAGACCCGGTCCTCGCGTCCGACGTCCAGGTCGAGGGGCCCGCCACCGGCGAAGCCGCGGCAGAGGTCGACGAGTCCGATGAGGTCCGGTTCGCCCTCACCTCAGAGGCCGGGCTCAACGACGGGCTGGCCTTTCCCTTCGTCTACGCCGCACTTCTTGTCGCGACGCTCGGCCCGGCCGGCGAATGGGGCCTGCGCTGGGTCGGCTGGGAGCTCGTCGGCAAGTCCCTGATCGGGGTCGTCGTGGGGTATGCCGTGGGGCAGCTCCTCGGTCGCGTCGCCTTCCGCGCGCGCAGCCGGCCGCTCCGGCTGGCGGAGACCGGTGAGCCGCTCCTGGCGCTCGCGGCGGTGCTGCTCGCGTACGGTGCCAGCGAGCTGGCGGGGGGTTACGGCTTCCTCGCCGTGTTCGTCTGCGCGATGACCATCCGTTCCGCAGAGCGAACCCACGACTACCACGCCCTGATGCACCAGGTGGTCGAGCGGCTCGAGCGTCTGCTGACCCTAATCGTTCTGCTCGTGCTGGGCATCGGCCTGGCCCGCGGCCTGCTTGCCGACCTCGACTGGCGGGGAGCCGTGGTCGGCGTGGCGCTGGTGTTCGCGATCCGGCCGATCTGCGCCCTCCTCGCGTTCACCGCCGGGCGCCGCGGGGTGGGAGGGAGCGACGCGCCGCCTCCCTCGGTCGAGCGGCGGGAGCGCCTCGTCACGGCGTTCTTCGGCGTGCGCGGCGTGGGGTCGATCTACTACCTGGCCTTCGCCACGGGTCGCACGCACTTCGCTGAGGAGCGGTGGCTGTGGTCGACCGTGGGGTTCACCATTGTCCTGTCCGTGGTGGTGCACGGCGTGCTGGCGACGCCCGCCATGCGCTGGCTCGAGCGGGCCCGCGCCTCGGCCTGACCCGCCCGCTGCGTCGCTGTCTCACACAAATGCAGCGACAACGTCGCTCGCCGAGTGGGCCCGGCGGGCGAGGCGGCACGGAAACTGGCTGGACCGGCATACCCGCTCGGCGGCAGCCTTGGCCGTATGCCGTCCGCAGCCCACGTCCTCGCCTTCACCGCCGCAGCGGCGGTGATCGTCGCCATCCCGGGCCCCAGCCTGCTGTTCACAATCGGGCGCGCGCTCAGCGTCGGCCGCCGCGACGCCTTGCTGACGGTGCTCGGCAACGGCCTGGGACTGACCGTGCAGGTCATCGGCGTGTCGGTCGGCCTCGGAGCACTGGTGGCTGCCTCGGCCCTGGCCTACACCGGGCTCAAGCTGGTCGGCGCGGCCTACCTGGTCTACCTCGGCGTGCAGGCCGTGCGCCACCGCCGGAGCATCTCGGAGGAGCTGGGCCTGAACCCGCCGGCTCCGCTCCCGGCCTGGCGGGTCTTGCGCACGGGGGTGTTCGTCGGCGTCACCAACCCCAAGACGGTGGTGTTCCTGGGCGCACTCCTGCCCCAGTTCATCGACCGGTCGGCGGGCGGAACGACGGGGCAGATGGTCCTGCTCGGGGCGATCTTCGTGGTCCTCGCAGTCACTGGCGACGGCTGTGTCGCGCTCGCGGCGAGCCGGGCGCGGGAGTGGTTCACGACGTCGCCGCGCCGCCTGCAGCGCGTGGGCGGTGCCGGCGGCCTGATGATGATCGGGCTGGGCGCGGGTCTCGTCGTGACCGGTCGGCCGGACTGACGAGTCCGACACCGGCCCGGCGACACCGGCCCGGCGACACCGGCCCGGCGAGGTGCCCGGGCAGACGACCGGGCAGACGACCGGGCAGACATCCGGAGTGGCGCCTGGGCAGACGCCCGAAGAGGCTTCGAGACCGGTCGGTAGTCTGTGCCGGTGATTGACATCAAGCTGCTGCGCGAGGACCCGGACACCGTCCGGGCCTCGCAGCGCGCCCGCGGAGAGGATGCCGGTGTCGTCGACGCCGTGCTGGCGGCAGACGAGCGTCGTCGTTCCTCCCTCACCGAGTACGAGCAGCTGCGCGCGGAGCAGAAGTCCCTCGGCAAGGGAGTCGCTCAGGCGCAGGCGGACGCCAGGCAGGCCCTCCTGGCACGCACGAAGGAGATCGCCACCAAGGTCAAGTCACTCCAGGCCGCCGCCGAGGAGGCGCAGGCCGAGCTCGACGGCCTGGTCAGGGACATCGGCAACGTGATCGTCGACGGGGTCCCCTCGGGTGGCGAGGCCGACTACAAAGTGGTCGAAACCATCGGCGAGGCACCGACATTCGACTTCGAGCCCAAGGACCACCTGGAGCTGGCCGAGGGCCTTGGCGCGATCGACATGGCTCGCGGCGCCAAGGTCAGCGGCGCCCGGTTCTACTTCCTCACCGGCGTGGGCGCGCGGCTCGAGCTGGCCCTGTTCACCATGGCCATGGAGCAGGCGATCGACGCGGGCTTCGTCCCGATGGTGACCCCCACCCTCGTCACCCCGCAGGTCATGGGCGGCGCGGGCTTCCTCGACCGGCACGCCGAGGAGGTCTACCACCTGGAGGCCGACGACCTCTACCTCACCGGCACCTCGGAGGTCGCCCTCGCCGGCTTCCACGCCGACGAGATCATCGACCTGTCCCGGGGCCCCCGCCGCTACGCCGGCTGGTCGACCTGCTACCGCCGTGAGGCCGGTTCCTACGGCAAGGACACCCGCGGCATCATCCGGGTGCACCAGTTCAACAAGATCGAGATGTTCGTCTACTGCGACCCGGCCCAGGCGGAGGCAGAGCACGAGCGGCTGCTGGGCTGGGAGAAGGAGATGCTCGCGAAGATCGAGGTGCCCTACCGCATCATCGACACCGCCGCGGGCGACCTCGGTCAGTCGGCGGCGCGCAAGTACGACTGCGAGGCGTGGGTCCCGACGCAGGGCCGCTACCGCGAGCTCACGTCGACCTCCAACTGCACGACCTTCCAGGCCCGCCGCCTCGGCACGAGGTTCAAGACCGAGAAGGGCACCCAGGTCGCCGCGACGCTCAACGGCACGCTGGCCACCACACGTTGGCTGGTGGCCATCCTCGAGAACCACCAGCAGGCCGACGGCTCGGTGGTGGTGCCGCAGGCGCTCCAGCCGTTCCTGGGCCTCGAAGTCCTCAAGCCGGGGTCATGACGTCGGAGTCATCGGACGCCGGCTCCGGGCGGCGCAGCATCTCGTCCGGCTCGACCTTCGAGGACCAGATCGGCTACGCCCGAGCGGTGGTCGACGGTGACTGGGTGCACGTCTCCGGCACGACGGGTTTCGACTACGCCACGATGACGATCTCCGACGACGTCGTGGAGCAGACCCGCCGGGCGCTCGCCAACATCGCCGCCGTCCTCGAAGCTGCTGGCGCGTCGTTCGCCGACGTGGTCCGCGTGCGCTACCTCCTGCCGGACCGGGACGACTTCGAGCGCTGTTGGCCGCTCCTGCGGGAGGCGTTCGGCAAGGTCCGACCGGCGGCGACGATGATGTGCTGCGGCCTGTCCGACCCGCGCATGCGCATCGAGATCGAGGTCACCGCGCGCCGTTCGGCCGCCTTGCCCTGACGTGCCCGATCCCGGCTCGTGGCCTTCCCGGCTGCCGTAGGTTCGGTCCATGACCCCGCGTCCCAGCCTCATCGCGCTCGACGTCGACGGCACGACGGTCGACCACAGCGGCAACCTCTCGCCCGCAGTGCGCGAGGCCGTGGGCGCGGTGGTGCAGTCCGGCATACACGTCGTCATCGCCACCGGCCGCTCGATCGTCGCCACCCTGCCCATCCTGGAAGACCTCAAGATCACCACGGGGTATGCCGTGTGCTCCAACGGCGCGGTCACGCTGGCCCTCGACCCGGCTGAGGAGAAGGGCTACCGCATCGAGGAAGCGGTCACCTTCGACCCGGGCCCCGCCCTGGAGCTGCTGCGCGGCTCATGGCCGGACGCCGTCGTCGCCGTCGAGGAGCTCGGGGTCGGGTTCAAGCTGAGCGCGCCCTTCCCCGAGGGTGAGCTCCAGGGCGAGCTTCGGGTGGTGCCGTGGGAGGAGCTGGTCGCGCATCCGGTCACTCGTGTGACCTTCCGCAGCCCGACGGGCACGAGCGAGGACTTCGTCCGCCTCGCGGAGCACATCGGCCTGCACGGCGTGAACTACGCCGTGGGCTTCTCCGCCTGGCTCGACATCAACCCCGAGGGCGTCTCGAAGGGCTCGGCGCTCGAGATGCTGCGGCGCCGCCTGGGCGTCGAGCCGATGGCCACGGTGGCTGTCGGCGACCAGCGCAACGACATCGAGATGCTGCAATGGGCGGCCCGAGGGGTGGCGATGGGGAACGCGCCCGATGAGGTGAAGGCGTTTGCCGACGAAGTTACCGGGGATGTTTATGCCGACGGTCTCGTTCCCGTACTCCTTTCTCTGGTTGGGTGACCCCATGGACAGTGCTTCAGTCAAAGACGTGGCAGCAGAAGCGCGGCAGAACCGCTTCGTGCAACGCGGTGCCCGACTCGGTTACGTCGTCAACGGCATACTTCACCTGCTCATCGCATGGCTGGCCCTCCAGGTGGCCTGGTCGGCAAGCGGCAAGAACGCCGACCAGTCGGGGGCGCTCCAGACGCTGTCCGAGAACACCTTCGGCCGCATCCTGCTCTGGGTGTCGGTGGTCGGCTTCGCCTTCCTGGCGCTGTGGCAGATCGCCCAAGCGCTGACAGGGCGCGGCATGCCCGGTCAGGAGTGGAAGGACCGGGTCAAGGCGATCTCGAAGGCGGTCGTCTACATCGCGCTCGGGTACTCGGCATTCACGTTCGCCCAGGGCCAGGGCAAGTCCAGCAAGAAGCAGACGGTCGACCTGACCGCCGGCCTGATGGGCGCGACGGGGGGACGGCTCCTGGTCGCGCTCGTTGGGGTGGTGATCGTGGGAGTCGGCGCCTACCACGTCAACAAGGGGTACAAGAGGAAGTTCCTGGCCGACCTCGTCGAAAGCCCGGGACGGTGGGCGACCATGGCCGGGCGGTTCGGCTACATCGCCAAGGGGATCGCCCTCGGCGTCGTCGGTGTGCTGTTCGTGGCGGCGGGGCTCAAGGAGCAGCCGGCCAAGGCGACCGGGCTCGACGGCGCGCTCCGGACCCTCAAGGACCAGCCGTTCGGCCCGGTGCTGCTGACCCTGATTGCGCTGGGGATCGCCGCCTACGGCATCTACTCCTTCGCGCGTGCCCGCTACGCCCGGGTGTGAGCACGCCCGGGGGAGCGGCACCGCTCCTTTGGCGAGAGGGCGCCCCGGCCACTTTGGCCGGGGCGCCCTCTTCGGGTCCGGGGCACTCTGCGGGCCCGGGAGCCCTCTGCGTAGTCAGCGGGCGTGGGATCCGAGGGGTATCAGGCCGCCTCGAGCGAGCCCCGGGCCGCGACGCCCTCGCGCCCGGACTGCGGCGCCGGCTCGCGCCGGAGGTAACCCCAGGCCAGGAGCGAGCACAGGGTGCCGTTGACCACGCCCACGCCGATGTCGGTGGCGTGGTGCATGCCCCGGTAGAGGCGGGCGTAGACGACGAACAGCGGGACCAGCACGCAGACAGCGATCACCGGCCACCGCAGGTAAGGCCTGCGGATCCGGAGCGCCATCATCAGGAAGGTGAGGTAGAGGGCGGTGGCTGCACTCACGTGACCGCTCGGGTAGCTGGAGGTCGGCGGCGCCGGGTCGAGGTGCTTGACCTCGGGCCGGGGACGCTGGACGACCCAGGCTGCGGTGACGAAGATGATCGACTGCAGGGCGATCGCCAGCGCCGGGACGAGCGACCACCACCACTCGCGGGTGCGCCACCACAGGATGGCAACGACCAGGAAACAGACACCGATGATGATCTCGGTGTTGCCGAGGTGCGACCAGACGAAGGTGATCGAGTTCCACGTCGGGGTGCGGTCGCGCTCTAGCGCCTTGCTAACACCCTCTTCGGCGTGGCTCAGGCCCTTCAGTGGGCCCTTGAGGAGAAAGCCGAAGCCGACCACCGCGAGCCAGATGACGACGGCGGGCAGCGCGGCACGTACCGCTGCGTCCCGCAGCGCGGAAAGAAACCGGGGCGCGCTGCGATCCCGGTCGTATCTCGAGAGGAACTCGGTCACTCTTCAGGCTCCTTGTGAGTGTGGTGACCCGTCAGCCCGATAGGCGCGGCGTCCCTGTGGCCAGGGGGCTCTGCCTCGCCGCCGGGCGTGCCGGGCAGCGACTCGGGGTGCGTGGTCGTGGGGTGAGTAGGTGCCCAGTCGGTATACCCGGCGTAAGAGGCGAGAACCAGACCGACTCCGAGGATGGTGCCCGCGATGACGTCCGAGGGGAAGTGCACCCCCAGAAAGACCCGGTCCAGGTCGGTCATGACCATAACCGCGATGGCTGCGGCACCGACGGCGATCCGCTGCAGCCCCGGTCTGAGCAACGGCCAGACCACGACGGCAGCCGTGACCATCGCCGCGGCTGAGCTCGCCGCGTGACCGGAGGGGAACGAGAAGCCCGGAGCGTGCGACACCGGGTCGGCGACAATCGGACGCGCCCGGCGGACGGCCTCCTTGACGAGGTTGGCGAGCACCCACGCGACCATCATCGTGACGAACCCCCACAGGGCACGACTCTTCATCCGCTTGAACACCCAGAGGGCCAGGCACAGCAGCGACGCCGCGGGATAGATCCAGACCGGCCGGGTCGCCTCCTGCCAGCCCAGCAGGAAGCTCCGGAAGCCGGGGTGGTCGCGCGCGAAGTCGGTCGCCTGGCGGATCGCGGCCTCGTCGGCTCGAACCAAGGGGTCGAACTGCTCGCGCACCAGCAGTGCGAGGGTCATGAGCACCAGTCCGGTCACCACGGCATACACCGCGGCCTCGGTGAGTCGACGTAGTCGGCTGCGCATGGCTCATTCTGTCCGCGCTGCCAGGTACACGCGACGCGACCGCGGGGGGTGACCGCGCTCGGCCACGGCCGGAGGTGCCTTGCCGGCGCTAGGGAGTGGCGGGCACCTGGGTGCTCGCCGAGCCGCTCGGAGCCGGGGTCGTCGAGGACCCTGTGTCCGTCGCGGAGCCGGAGGTCGAGGTGCCGGTTGCAGAGCCCGTGGCGGTCGTCGGCACTGGCGTGGTCACGCCCGTCGGCGGTGCCGTCTGCGCGGTGGTGGACGTGGTGGCAGCGGGGGACGGTGTCGTCCCGCTCGGCTCAGACCCGGAGCCCTGCGGCGTGACCGCCCGGCCGATGGTGGTGCCACTTCCGGACGAGGAGGAGACGGGGTGCCCCAGGACCGTCTCGGCCAGCGTGATCGCCCCGATCGCGATCGCGAACGCCACGGCGACGCCCGTCGCGATCATCAGGAGCGGCCGGCGCCGGGACGGCTGGTCGGAGCGCAGAGCGCCGTGGACTTCCCGCGCCCCGGTCGGAGGCTGGCCGCTGGTCTCCACCGGGGCCAGCTTCTGGCTTGGTGACAGCGCGCGCAGCCGAGTTCCGGCAGTCTGCAGCGAGTGGGAGTAGACGGCGGTGCCCACGGTCCCCACCAGGGAGCCGACGAGGGCGCCGGCGATCGTGCCAGCGACACCAAGGAACGAGGCCGCGAGGGCCGAGCTGACGGCGGCGAGCGAGCTGCCCGCGACCCCCGCGAGGGTGAGGCCCATGGTGCTTCGGGGCTCGGCCGGCGATGCCGCGACTGCGGACATCAGCGGGGACATCGGCAGGGTGTCGTGCGGCGACTCGGGGTCGACGTGTGGCGCGGCTTCGCGCTGGAGGGCGTTCGGCGTCGCGCGTGGTGGGTCGAGGTCGGATGTCGGACGGGAGTCACGGGACAGGGGCGTCGGGGAGGACGTCATCGGCAGGCGCTTCGGTTGGGGTACTGGTTTGGGTTGGGGGAACTCGGTCGGCTCGGAACCTTCGAAGGGGGACCTTCGACGTGGGACCTTGGACCGGGCGGGCTTGGCGTCACTGACAGGCCGACACCATCAAGGGTAGCCCTGCAGTCTGGACGCAGCCTCAACGCCCGCAGTGTGGACGTGTCCGCCACCCTGTGCGTCCGCGCGAGGCCCGCGTGCGAAGCGTGGCCCAAGGCGTCCGCTCGGGGCGTTACCGCCAGGCGTCAGTCCCGGGGGCGGGTCGGTCAAGTGCCATGCTGGTGCCGCCATGGCAGACCTCCTGATCACCTCGCCGGCCAACCCGCGGCTCAAGGCCCTGACCGCCCTGCGCCGTCGCCGTGGCAGGGACGAGTCGGGGCTGACCCTGGTCGAGGGGTTCGACGAGCTCTCCCTCGCTGTCGAGGCGGGTGCGAGGCCGCGCACCCTCTTCTACTGCCCCGAGCTCATGCTCGACCCTGGTGCCCAGCTCGACGTCGTCGGACGGGTGCGTCGGTCGGGGGGCGAGACCGTGCAGCTGAGCCGGGTGGCGTTCGAGAAGGCGGCCTACCGCGAAGGACCCGACGGGTTCCTCGCGGTGCTTCCCGCCGTGACCGGCCGCCTCGAGGACCTGCACCTGCCACAGCGCGCCCTCGTGCTCGTGTGCCAGGCCATCGAGAAGCCCGGCAACCTCGGCGCCATGCTGCGCACGGCCGACGCCGCCGGCGTCGACGCGGTCGTCGCCGCTGACCCGGTCACCGACTGGGGCAACCCCAACGTGGTCAGGGGCAGCAAGGGCACGGTGTATGCCGTGCCCGTCGCCTCCGCGACCACGGCGGAGACCCTCGCGTGGCTGCGGTCGTCCGGAGTGACGGTGGTCGCGACCACCCCGGACACCGAACTCGACTACGCCGATGTGGACTACACCGGCCCGGTCGCGATCGCGGTCGGCACCGAGAAGCAGGGCCTCGACGCGGCCCTGCTCGGCGCGGCCGACTTCCGTGTCCGGATTCCCATGTCCGGGTTGGCGAACTCCCTCAATGTGGCGACGTCGGCTGCGATCGTGGTCTACGAGGCGGTCCGGCAGCGCCGCCGCGGTGCCCCGACCCCCTGAGCGAACGGCCTCAGGCAGGAGGCGCCGCAGGGTCCTCAGCGGCCGGTTCGTGTCCCCGGGGCGGCCCTTGCGCGGTCAACACCTGTGTCAAGAGCACCCTCAAACGTGTGTCACGATGTTCGCTATGCGAGTTGACCATGTGTCCTACGCCGCCGAGCATGACGGGCTCCATGCGACGGCAGAGCGCCTGGCCAAGCTGATCGGCGTAGACCCGGTCGACGGTGGAGTCCACCCCCGCTTCGGGACCCGCAACGTGATCTTCCCGCTCGCACACGAGCGCTACGTCGAGGTCGTCGAGGTCCTCGACCACCCGGCATCCGACAAGGCTCCCTTCGGTCAGGCGGTCCGCGCCCGCTCCGAGGCCGGCGGCGGCTGGCTCGGCTGGGTGGTGGCCGTCGACGACCTGTCCGAGGCCGAGAGGCGTCTCGGGCGCGAGGCGGTCGACGGCAACCGGCACCGCCCTGATGGCGTTGAGCTGCGCTGGCGCCAGATCGGCATCAAGGGCCTGATGGCCGACCCCCAGCTGCCCTACTACATCCAGTGGGAGGACATGGCCTGTCACCCGTCCGTCGGCGCTCACACGGTGGTGACCATCGACTCGCTCCAGATCGCCGGCGACCCCGACCGCGTCCGTGACTGGCTGGGCCTGGCGCCGGGCGAGATCTCGACGGTCATCGACTTCAACTTCGTGGCGCCGCACGGCACCCCGGGGCTTCTGGCGGTCACCTTCGAGACCCCTGACGGCAAGGTCACCGTGTAGCGGGACGAACACCGGGCCACCAGCAGAGTGCCGGCCCCATCGCGACGAGCGATGGGACCGGCACTCTGTTTGACGGGTCAGTGGCGGCGCACGCCGCGCAGCCGCAGGCTGTTGGTCACGACCAGGACGCTCGACATCGCCATAGCTCCGCCGGCGATCATGGGGTTGAGCAGGCCGGCCATCGCCAGCGGGATCGCGGCTGCGTTGTAGCCGAACGCCCACGCGAGGTTCTGCTTGATCACGCGCAAGGTCTGGCGCGACAGGTGGATGGCGTCGCTCACCGCGGGCAGCTCGGTCCGCATCAGGACGATGTCGGCCGACTCCATGGCGGCGTCGGTGCCGCTGCCCATCGCGAGCCCGAGGTCGGCCTGGACGAGCGCGGCCGCGTCATTGATGCCGTCGCCGACCATGGCGACGACCTTTCCCTCAGCCTGAAGCTGTTTGATGGCCGCGTGCTTTTCCTCGGGTCGCACGTCGGCCAGCACGTGCTCGGCGGGAATGCCCACCGCCTCCGCGACCGCGCGGGCGTTGCGCTCGTGGTCGCCGGTCAGGAGGTATGCCGTGAGTCCCTGGCCTGCGAGGTCGGCGATGGCCTGCCGCGAGGTGTCGCGCACCTCGTCGGAGACCGTGATCGCCGCCCGGGCAGCGTCGTCCCACCCGACGTAGACCGTCGTGCCGCTGGCTTTCGGCTCGCGCAGCTCGTCGGGCACATGGCGGAACAGGTCGTCTCGCCCGACGGTGACCTCGGTGTCCTTGATCGTGGCCCGCGCCCCGCTTCCCGGGAGCGCTCGGAAACCGGTGATCGGCGGCAGGTCCAGTCCCCGCTCTCGCGCCGCGGTCACGATGGCGTGGGCGATGGGGTGCTCGCTCCCGGCCTCGACCGCGGCCGCCGCCTGGAGGGCGGCGCTCTCGAGCAGGTGTCCAGCCGTGACGACATCGGTCAGCCGGGCCACTCCCGTAGTGACCGTGCCGGTCTTGTCGAACACGATCGTGTCGATCCTCCGGGTATCTTCGAGGACCTGCGGGCCCTTGATCAGCACACCGAGCTGGGCGCCGCGGCCGGTGCCGGCGAGCAGGGCGGTCGGCGTGGCGAGCCCCAGGGCACACGGGCAGGCGATGATCAGCACGGCGACGCCGACTTCGAGCGCCCGGGCCGGCTCGCCGGTGGCCAGCCACCAGCCGGCGAAGGTCAGCACGGCCAGGGTCATCACGATCGGGACGAAGACCGCGGAGATGCGGTCGGCGAGGCGTTGGACGTCGGCCTTGCCGGTCTGGGCCCTCTCGACCAGCGCCGCGATGGCGGACAGCGTGGTCTCCGCGCCCACCCTCCGGGCCTCGACCACGAGCCGCCCGTGGGTGTTGAGTGTGCCGCCGATGACGTCGGCTCCTGGCTCGACGTCGACCGGCAGCGACTCGCCAGTCACCAGTGAGGCGTCGATCGCGCTGGACCCCTCGAGGACCACACCGTCGGTGGCGATCTTCTCGCCGGGCCGGACCACGAAGTGGTCACCGATCTGGAGGTCTTCGACGGGGATCCGCACCTCGGTCGTCGCGCGGGTTGCCGCGTCGATGCGCTGCACGGCGACATCTTTGGCGCCGAGGCTCAGCAGGGTCTCGACCGCAGACTTTCCCCGGGCTCGCGCGCGGGCCTCGAGCCAGCGCCCCAGCAGGAGGAAGGTTGTCACCACGGCCGCGACCTCGAAGTATAGGTTTCCCATGCCGCCGCGCACCAGCAGCACCGTGGCGGCCGACCAGCCGTAGGCCGCGATGACGCCGAGGCTCACGAGGGTGTCCATGGTCGACGCGAGGTGGCGCGCGTTGATGGCGGCGGCCCGGTGGAACGGCCAGGCGGCCCAGAAGACGACGGGCGTGGCCAGGGCGAACTGCACCCACTCCGTGCCGGGGAAGTCGAGGGCGGGCACCATGGCCAGGAGGAGCAGCGGTACGGCAAGGAGCCCGGCTATGAGCGCGCGGCGTCCCAGGTCGGTCGAGCCGACGAGGTCGTGGTCGTGCCGCTGGGGGATCACGCTTGCGCCGTAGCCCGTCTGACGTACCGCGGCGAGGATGTCCTCGGTCGTCAGCGGATCGGCATACGACACGCTGGCCTTCTCGGTGGCCAGGTTGACCGTCGCCTGGACGCCCTCGAGCCGGTTCAGCTTCTTCTCGATGCGGGCCGAGCAGGAGGCGCAGGTCATGCCGGTGATGGCGAGGTCGACTTCGTGCGCCTCGTGGGCCCGTGTCGTCGTGCTGGTCACTGGGTCAGCTCCTGACCAGCCGCGCGATGGCCTCGGCCGCCTCGCGCACCTTCACGTCGGCTGCCTCGTCCGACTCCCGGGCGGCGTCGACCACGCAGTGACCCACGTGGTCCTCGAGCAGGCCAAGGCTCACGGCCTGCAGCGCCCGGGTGACCGCACTCACCTGCGTCAGGATGTCGATGCAGTAGGTGTCGGTCTCGACCATCTTCTGGATGCCCCGGACCTGCCCCTCGATGCGGCGCAGGCGCTTGAGGTAGTCGTCCTTGCTGCCGGTGTAGCCAGCCATGCGTGACCTCCCGTTGTCGTCGCCACCGTCAACAAGGTTACCCCTATGGGGTATTCCAGTGCGCCTTGCCACCCCCACGCCTCGCCACCCCCACGCCTCGCCACCCCCACGCCTCGCGACCCCCACGCCTCGCGAGCCCCGCGCCTCGCGAGCCCCGCGCCCCGCAGGGGGCCTCACTCAGTCGTCGAGCCGCTCGGGAGCCTCGATGAGGCTCTCCTCGAAGCGGCGGGCCACCGTCTTCGGCGCGCGGCTCAGCCAAGCGTCGGTGATGACCTCGGCCAGCTCGCCACGGCTGATGCCACCGAGGTCACGCAGCCGGATTAAGATGGCGGGGTAGCCCTTGAAGTGTGGCGTCGTGAACCATGGACCGGCCGCCTGCGCCAGCGCGAACTTGTCCTCTTCGCTGGGGGTCCTGATGCCCACGACGTCGTCCATGCGCTCGCCGGTGTCGGGGTCGATGGCGTCCTTGCGCCGGCCCCGGAAGAAGATGAACGACTTGCCCCTCACCTGGTAGACCGGCAAGCCGCTGGAGGTGCCCTCGACAGTCACCTCCGGCAAGGAGGTGGCGATCTGGTGGATGTCGTCTGCCCTGGCTGCTCGGTCGCTCTCGCCCTCGTCCCCGGATAAGGCTTTCCTCGTCTGCCCGTCGGCCATCGCCCGACGGTACCGCGGCCCCCCGACAGGTTCTGCTGTCGGGGCCGCTCGGCGATCGGGCAGGGTTGCACGCGTGGCACATCGCCCTGGGGCGGGGGCCCAACCGGTCAGCTCAGGTAGTCGACCAGCTCAGACGCTGCCCCGATGTAGGACTGCGGCGTCATGGCTGCGAGCCGCTCCTCCACCTCCGGTGGCAGCCCCGCACCCTTGACGAACGTGCGCAGGTCCTCGCCAGTGATCCGGCGCCCGCGGGTGAGCTCCTTCAGCCGCTCGTAGGGATTCTCCATGCCGGGCACGCCCTGGGCAGCCAAGGCACGCATGGCGGACTGGACCGGCTCGCCGAGGACCTCCCAGTTGGCGTCGAGATCGGCGGCCATCTGCTCGGGCACCGCGTCGAGGCCGTCGAGTCCCCGGCTCGCGTTGTCGATGGCCAGGAGGCTGTGGCCGAATGCCGTGCCGATGTTGCGCTGCATCGAGGAGTCGGTCAGGTCGCGCTGCAGCCTCGACTGGACCAGGGTCGAGCCCAGCACGTCGAACAGCGCGTTGGAGACCTCCAGGTTGGCTTCGGCGTTCTCGAACCGGATCGGGTTCACCTTGTGCGGCATCGTGCTCGACCCCACCGTGCCCTGGCCACGCACCTGGGCGAAGTAGCCGAGCGAGATGTAGGACCACACGTCGGTGCACAGGTTGTGGAGGACGCGGTTGAACCGGGCCAGGTCGGCATACAGCTCGGCCTGCCAGTCGTGGCTCTCGATCTGGGTGGTCAGGGGGTTCCAGGCCAGCCCGAGCCCCTCGACGAACTCGCGGCTGATCGCGGGCCAGTCGGCCTCGGGCACTGCCGCCAGATGAGCGCCGTAGGTGCCCGTCGCGCCGTTGAGCTTGCCGAGGAACTCGGCCCCCGCGATGCGGCGCAGCTGCCGCTGCAGCCGCCACGCGAGGACGGCGAGCTCCTTGCCCATGGTCGTCGGCGTCGCGGGCTGCCCGTGCGTGTGTGCCAGCAGGGCCACCCCGCGCAGGTCGGAGGCCATCGCCGCCAGCTGCTGGATGAGGGCAGCCGCTCTGGGCAGCCACACCTGCCGAACTGCACCCTGCACGTTGAGGGCGTACGACAGGTTGTTGATGTCCTCCGACGTGCAGCAGAAATGGATCAGCTCGGCCAGGCCGCGATCCTCCTCCCGCGGCGCGATGGCCGACAGGCGCCGCCTGAGGAAGTACTCGACCGCCTTGACGTCGTGCTGCGTCTCGCGCTCGATCTCGGCGAGCTCCGCGATCTCGGCGCTCCCGAAGTCGCCCACGACCTGCCGCATCAGCGCCTTCTCGTCGTCGGTCAGGCTCCGGACACCAGGCACCACCCGGTGGTCGGTCAGGTAGATGAGCCACTCGATCTCGACGTGGACGCGCGTGCGGTTGAGGGCGGGCTCGGACAGGTGGTCGACCAGCTCCGCGACCGCGCCTCGGTAGCGGCCGTCGAGCGCGCCAAGGGCAATGGGAGGGGTCGCGTCAGCAAGCGAGGCCATGGCTACCATTGTCCCAGAACCGCTCTGGGGGGTATGCCGCCGCGCCCGGCTCCCAGCCGGCCCCCCCGGGCTCAGCCGGCCCCCCGGCTCACCCGGCCCCCCGGCTCACCCGGCCCCAGTTAGCCGACCCCCGCAGCTGGGTGCGCTCTTGGCCAAGTCCTGACCAACTCCATACGGACGGCGGATTGACGGGCTCCACGGGAAAGGCGCCACTCTTTGGTGGGCGGACTACGGATCCGTCAATTCCGGGCGACAAGGGAGTAGTTCGATGCGTCTACGAGTTCTTGCGATCATTACCGCAGCCGCCACGGCGACCCTCATGGTGGCACCAGCTGCCGAAGCCAACCATTCCTGGAACGGCTACCACTGGGCGCGCACCAGCAACCCGTTCACGGTCAGGCTTGGCGACAACGTCTCAACCGCCTGGGACACCAGCCTCCGAGGCGCCTCGAGCGACTGGAGCCAGTCGACGGTGCTCGACACGACCGTGGTCACCGGACAGGCGCGGCCGAAGAACTGCCGCCCGACCTCGGGGCGGGTCGAGGTGTGCAGCTCCAGCTACGGCAACACCGGCTGGCTGGGCGTCGCTCAGATCTGGATCACCGACAGCACCCACATCACGCAGGGCACGGTGAAGCTCAACGACACCTACTTCAACACCTCGACCTACAACACGCCTGCTTGGCGCAACCTCGTCACGTGCCAGGAGGTCGGCCACACGTTCGGTCTTGCCCACCAGGACGAGAACTTCAACAACGCCAACCTGGGCACGTGCATGGACTACACGAACGACCCGAGCACCAACCAGCACCCCAACAAGCACGACTACGACGAGCTCGTGATCATCTACACCCACCTCGACAGCTACACCACCATCGGCGCGGCACTCCCGAACTCGGCCAAGGCGGCCGCAAGTGACGCCCAGGGCTGGGGCCGGGCGGTCGAGGGCTCGCGCGCTTCGGGTCACTCGACCTACGTCCGTGACCTCGGCAGCGGCAACAAGGTCATCACCTTCGTCACCTGGGCTCGCTGACGCTGTCCGCCCCGCGCGTCAGGTATGCCGGCGCGGCACCCGGGCGTGAACCACGCCCGGGTGCCGCTCCCGTGCGCTACCCCCTCTGACCGTCGCCATTGAGTCGCTCGTTGACGAAGTCGACGACACCGCGGGACGCTGCGACGACCTCCGCATAGGTCCGGTCGAAGGCGTTGGTGTCGCCATACCAGGGGTCGTCCATGTCGAGATCGTCCGGCGCCACTGCCTCGGGGTCGAACTCGCGGAACAGCCGGATCTTCTCGCGCTGTTCCTCGGTGCGGGCGAGTCGGCGCAGGTCGCGGGCGTGGCCCCGGTCAGCGGCGAGCACGAGGTCCACCTGGTCCAGCCACGACCGCTGGAACTTGCGGGCGATGTGCGCCGAGCCGCCGTAGTCGGCGTGACCGTTGCGGCGCAGCACCGCGAGCGTGCGCGGGTCCGCCGGGTTCCCCTCCTCCCATGAGGTTGTCCCGGCGCTCTCCACCTCCACCCGGCCGTCCAGCCCGGCCGCCTCGAACATCTCGCGCAGCACGAACTCGCCCATGGGGGAGCGGCAGATGTTGCCGGTGCAGACGACAATGATGCGGAAGGGGCGGCGCACGGTGATCCTCTCGGGTGGGGGTCCTCTCGGAGGGTCCGATCAGGTGAAGGCGAGCCACGACGGTACCTCTGCCCGGAACACTTCGGGAGCGAGGCTGCCGACGCCTTCGGGGATGCGGCCCAGCAGAGGTGCCCCCGCGATGCTGGGCAGGTCCTCCAGGTTGCTCTCCTCGGCCAGGCCCGGCTGGGTTGGCCACGATCCGATGATCACACCCAGGAGCGGCAGGTCGCGACGGCGCAGGGCCTCGGCCGTGAGCGCAGTCGTGTTGAGCGTCCCCAGCCCCGCCGCTGCCACGACCACGAACCCGGCGCCCACGCCCTTGTAGCGCAGGGCCGTGCCGAGGTCGGCCAGCGTGCCACCCTTGCTGTCCAGGCGCACCAGCAGGCCGCCGGCGCCTTCGACCAGCACGACGTCGAACGACCCGGAACGCTCGGCGATCGTGCGGGCGTGAGCGGCAACCGGCGGCAGCTCGACCCCCTCCCGACGGGCGGCGGCGTCGGGGGCGAGCGGGTCACGCAGCCGCACCAGCTCCACGGTCTCCACGCCCGGATCCGGGCCCACCCGGGAACGCACCCATTCGACGTCACCCGGCTGACCGGCATACACGCCGGTCTGGGCGGGCTTGACCACCAGCACTGTGGAGCCGCGCGCTCGCAGGGCGACGGCCAGAGCCGCGGTGGCGACGGTCTTGCCAACTTCCGTGCCGGTGCCGGTCACGATGACGACGTGCGGCAGGGAGAGCGGATCAGGCAACCGATGCGACCTTGCGCAGGACCTCGCAGGCGCGGACAACGTCCTCGCCCGAGTGGTCTGCGTGCGCGGACATCCGCAGCCGGGAGATGCCGTCCGGTGTGGACGGCGGACGGAAGCACCCGATGCGTATGCCGTGTGCTCCGGCCAGCTCGACGGCGTCGACGGCCTGGTGGGGGGTGGGCATCGGCACCGACAGGACCGCGCCGGCCGGGGGCGCCTGCCCGGTGGCCTCGGCGAGCAGGGCTGCGTTGGCCCGCACCCGGCCCACCAGGCACGGCTGCTCCCGCAGGACGCCGAGGGCGGCCAGGGCGGCTCCCGCCGAGGCCGGGGCCAGCCCGGTGTCGTAGATGAACGGCCGGGCCGTGTTGACCAGGTGCTCCCGGACCCGCGGATGGGCCAGAACCGCGCCGCCCTGGGCGGCGAGCGACTTGGACAGCGTCGTGGTCATGACCACGTGGTCGGCGCCGGCGCAGCCGGTGGCGGCCAGCAGGCCCTCGCCGCGCTCTCCCGCCACGCCGATGGCGTGCGCCTCGTCGAGGACCAGCACGGCGCCGTACTCGGCGGTCAGGGCGACGAGGTCGGCGACCGGTGCCGCGTCGCCCAGGACCGAGTAGATGGACTCGGCGACCACGAGGGCTCGCGGGGACTCGCGCTGGGCGAGCAGGCGCTCGACGTGGTCGAGGTCGTTGTGGCGGTTGACCGCAACCGCGGCGCGGCTGAGGCGGCAGCCGTCGATGAGCGACGCGTGGGCGTGGGCGTCGGAGATGACCAGCGTGCCCGCATCGGCCAGGCCGGCGAGGGCGGAGAGGTTGGCGTGGTAGCCGGTGGAGAACACCAGTGCCGTCGGTGCACCCGTGAACTGGCTGAGCGCCGACTCGAGCTCCTCGTGGATGTCGAGGGTGCCGGTGACCAGGCGGCTGGCGCCCGCGCCCGCGCCGTAGGTCTCCGCCGCGGCCACGGCCCCGGCGATGACCGCTGGGTGCTCGCGCAGCCCGAGGTAGTCATTGCCGGCGAGGTCGAGCAGCTCGCCGGACTTGACCGACCTGAGGCGACGGACGAGACCCGCGCGCTCGCGCGCGTCAGCCGCGTCGGACAGCCACTGGAGGAAGTCACTCACGCCGGCGATCCTCTCATCCCCGGTGGTCGGTCACCTCCTGAAGCAGCGCCGGCCCGCTCCAGGCGGGGAGGTTGGCCGGGCCGTCGGCCTCGGCTTTGCGGACGAGGCCGACGATGCGGTCGCAGGCAGGAGTGGGTATGCCGTGCTCGGCACCGAGGCGGGCCACCTCCCCCTGAAGCTCGTCGATCTCGGTGCGGCGGCCGAGGGCGAGGTCGTCAGCCATCGACGACCGGGCGGTGGCTTCGACCTTCAGCGAGCTGGCCGCCAGCGCCTTGAAGACGGGGTCGGGGCATCGGAGCAGCCGGACGGTCGCTTCGGGAGGGATCGGGCCGAGCCGGGCCGGCGCTACGCCCTTCCGCGCGAAGACGGTCAGGCCCTCCTCCTGGCACAGTGCGAGGACCCTGCGGTAGTCGCGCTGGCCGAGCTCCTCCTTGAGCGGCAGCCCGGACAGGGCGTTGACGGCGTTGTTGAGGTTCATGAGCAGCTTGGCGTGCTGGACCTCGCGCATGTCGTCGCGGGCCCGGATGGGCATCCCGGCTCGGTCGGCCGCCTCCAGGAAGGCCGCCGTGCCCTCGTGCCGCTCCACCATGACCTCGCCGGACGTCGCGCGCAGGTACGTGGCGGCAGCCGGCTGCACCACGTTGAAGGCGACCATCCCCGCGAGCACAGCGTTGGCCATCCCCCGGCTCTCCAGCGACGCCCGGAGGCGGGTTGCGTTGTGCAGGCCGTTCTGAAAGCTGATGACCATCGCCCCAGGTGCCAGCACCGGAGCCAGCTCACGCCCCGCCTCCGTGGTCGACGCCGACTTCACCGTGACCAGCACGATGTCTGCGCCGTGGGCGCCGTCGACCGTCGTCGTGACGGCGATCGTCCCGGCCGGGATGGTCTCCGACGGCTGACCCGGGCTGCCCAGGGTGAGGCCGCGCTGGGCGATCGCGTCCATGGCGTCTCGGCGGCCGATAAGCGTCACGTCGCAGGTCTTGGCGAGCCGACCGCCGACGTAGCATCCGATGCTGCCGGCTCCCATCACTGCGACACGTAACCGGGGTCTGTCACCCACCAGCTGTCCGCTCACGGCGGCATCCTGCCACTGGCGAGTCTGTGCGTCTTCACCCGGCACCCGGATGATGCGCGGAGCGCGCGTAGGTTCGGCGGCGACGTCGGCTGACCACGCTCGGCAAATGAGGCCGGAGAGGCGGCGAACCGCTGGCCGGTTCCGCCTACGCGACGGTCCCGGAGCCGGGGGAGTGATTTCATGTCGAGAAGCTCTGACCGGCTCCGCTCAACAGGTGAAGGGCCTCGAAACGCGCGGCCCACGACATCAGGAGACCACCATGCCAAAGTACCTGCTCCTCAAGCACTACCGCGGCGGCCCGCAGCCGCACCGTCCCGTGCCTCCGATGGACCAGTGGGCCCCCGAGGACGTGGAGGCGCACATGAGCTTCCTCAAGCACGTCAGCGAGCTGCTCGAGGAGAACGGCGAGTACGTCGACGCGCAGGCACTCACGCCGGCCCGCACCTGGGTGCGCTACGGCGGCCCGGACGCCGCGCCGGTCACCACCGACGGTCCGCTCCCCGAGACCAGCGACCTCGTGGCGGGCTGGTACATGATCGACGTCGATTCCCATGAGCGCGCGCTCGAGCTCGCGGCCTACGTCTCCTCCGAGCCCGGCCCGGGCGGGGAGCCCTTGTACGAGTGGATCGACGTCCGGGAGGTCATGTCCGAGGCGCCGTCGGAGGACTGACCCGGCGTGATCGAGGAGCCGACGCGACGGCTGGACGAGGGCGCGCTGCGCGCCCTCGTTCCTCGGGTACTCGCGGGCCTGGTCCGGCGGGGCGAGGACTTCGATGCCGCGGAGGACGCGCTGCAGGAGGCGCTGCTGGAGGCGCTGCGCGTGTGGCCCGAGCACCCGCCGCGCGACCCGCGCGCGTGGCTGACCACGGTGGCGGCCCGGCGGCTCGTCGACGCGCGCCGCAGCGAGGCCGCCCGTCACCGCCGCGAGGAGGCGACGTACGCCGAGCCGCCGCCCGCCGCCACCGAAGAG
Organism: Dermatophilaceae bacterium; assembly: GCA_035691065.1. GTDB lineage: Bacteria > Actinomycetota > Actinomycetes > Actinomycetales > Dermatophilaceae > DASSJT01. Next base: position 4,211 of record DASSJT010000214.1, on the reverse strand, counting down.
GGCGACGACGCCCTCTTCCTGCTCTTCTGTTGCTGCCACCCCGACCTCGCGCCCGCCTCCCAGGTGGCATTGACCCTCCGCGCCGTCGGCGGCCTCACCACCCGCGAGATCGCCGACGCCTTCTACGTGCCGGAGGCGACGATGGCGCAGCGGATCAGCCGGGCCAAGCGCGCCCTGCGCGGGCGCCGCCTGGACCAGCCCGGCGACCTGGCCGTCGTGCTGCGCGTGCTCTACCTCGTCTACACGGCCGGCCACGCGGGCCGCGTGGACCTGGCCGGCGAGGCGATCCGGCTCGCCCGCCAGCTCACCCTCGCCACCGAGGAACCGGAGGCCCGCGGGCTGCTCGCGCTGATGCTCCTCAACCACGCCCGCCTCCCGGCGCGACTCGACTCAGAGGGTCGCATCGTCACGCTCGACCGACAGGACCGCGGTCTGTGGGACACCCGCGAGATCGCCGAGGGTGTACGCGTCCTGCAGTCGGCGCTGGCCTTTCAGCGCCCCGGCCGCTACCAGGTCGAGGCCGCCATCGCCGCCCTGCACGACGACGCGGCAAGCGCCGAGGAGACCGACTGGCCGCAGATCCTCGCCTGGTACGACGACCTCGTCGCCCTCACCGACGACCCGGTGCGCCAGGACCCCGCCGCGGTGCTCGGGCGCGCGGTCGCAGTTGGTCACGTCCTCGGCGCCGCCGCCGGGCTGCGCGAGACCGACCGGCTGCGCGAGGTGCTCGGCGAGCGGCACCGGTGGCACGCCGTCCGCGGATACCTGCACGAGCTCAGCGGCGACCTCCCTGCCGCCGCCACGGCGTACGCGGATGCCGCCCGTCGAGCCACTGACGTCGCCGAGCGTGACCACCTGGTCCGCCAGGCCGCCCGCGCGCGGGCCGCCGAGCTACGGAGGAACAGTCAGTCTCACTGAGCGTCCTCCACGGGCTCGTGTACCCAGCCATGAGTCAGTGCATCCGCCATGTCGCATCCGCAGGCGACGACATCGACGCCGTCGGCGCTGGCTTGCGAGCCCGTCACTCTGGCTCGCCGACCGCTGACGTCCACGGACTTACGGATGCGCCGCCTTGGGTGTGCGTTCCTAGCCCGCTACCGGCTGACGACACGAAGCCAGACGTCGGCGGTGGCACCGCCACGGATGGCGCGGAGATCCCAGCAGCCTGGTGTGGTGAACAGATAGCCCGCGCCCCACTCATCCCCCGGCTTGTCCCAGTCACTGCTCAGGTGGGCGGACGGGCCCCAGACCGGTTGGTGGTGCGCGCCATCCGGACCGATCGCCTCCAAGGTCAACGGCAACCCCGTGCCGGTCATCCGCCAGACGATCTTCTCTTGATCGCCAACCCGTGCAGGAAGCGCATGCGGCAGCATCAGGAGTCCCCACAGAGTTGCACCATGTCCGGTGCCTTCCACCTGCGGAAGGAAGGACTTGAAGAGAGTTATGGGTGAAGGCGGGTGGCAGCCCGGCCTTCCCAGCGCTTGGCTGCCGCCCGGGGCCGTCGATGTGGGCGCGGTCGCTGGCTGGCTTGGTTGAGGGGAGGTGGCGCCACTGGTACAGGCCGTGACGCCGCTGAGCAGCGACATGGTCAACACGACAACTGCTGATGGGCGACCCACGGCCTAATTGTCCGGAAACGCACTCCTGGCCGACAAGCGCCGGCACTGGTTGTGCCTGAGCCGGCGACAGAGGGCGCCGGCGATCTGCACGGCGCTGCATCCTCCACAGTCGATGGGCTCAGCGATCCGTCCGGTCTCTCCTGGCGTCATTGGTGACGGCAACAGTCAGGAGACCGCAGCCCTCACCAGCTCGACGACCTTCTTCTCGACCGTGGGACTCCACCCCTGGAGCGCGTAGGACACCGGCCACAGGTCCCCGTCATCGAGGTGCGCCGCGTCCTGGAAGCCCAGGGTCGAGTACCGGTAGTTGAACTTGCCCGCATCCTGGAAGAAGACGACGACCTTGCCGTCCGCGTTCGTGTAGGCGGGCATCCCGTACCAGGTCTTCGCCAAGAGCTCCGGCGCGGTGGCGGTCACCGTCATGTGGACGCGCTCGGCAAGCGCACGATCCGCCGGCGCCATCTCCGCGATCCGGTCGAGGACCGCCTGCAGCCCGTCGGCCTGCTTGGCGCCCTTCTTGCCCTCGGCGCGCAGCTCAGCGGCGCGCTCCTTCATCGCGGCGCGCTCCTCGGCGCTGAAGCCTTCGGACTCGGTCTTGGAGTTCTTCGCGGGCATTTCCTGGCTGCCTTTCGACGCTCACGGCTCGGCGAGATGCCGGCCACCTGAAGGAAGGCTAGGCCGGGCGACACCCTGGCGCTTCTCGATTCCTGATCGGTTCGGGGTGCGAGCCGAGGCGCACAAGTGACGGCCCTCTTTCCTGAGGGTCGTCCGGATCTGCCGCCAGGACCTCCTTGGCACACCGAGTCGACACGCGCCATTGCGCACCTCTTCGCCGGCAATCTTGTACACCAGAGGGCGCTCGTCCGTGGTGCCTCGGGACCGGTTGCAGGCGTCAGCCGTGCACCGTCGAAACCGCGCCCACCATGGCTGCGCAGATGGTCGCCAGGTCGTCAGGTCCGGTCACGTAGGGCGGCATCGCGTAGACGAGGTTGCGGAACGGCCGGACCCACACGCCCCGTTCGATCGCGGCTGCCGCGACCTCGGCCACACTGACCGGCCCGCGCAGCTCGATGACCCCGACGCCGCCGAGGACGCGTACGTCCGAAACAGACGAGAGGCGGTATGCCGGCTCGAGACCCGCGCTCAGGCCCTCACCCAACGCGGCCACCTGAGCGCGAAAGTCGTTGCGCTCCAACAGGTCCAGGCTCGCCAGTGCCACCGAGCAGGCCAGCGGGTTGGCCATGAACGTCGGCCCGTGCATCAGCGCCCCGCCGGCAGACTCCGCACTCACGCCATGGGCCACCTCCGTGGTGCAGAGCACCGCCGCCAGGGTCAGGTACCCGCCGGTCAGCGCCTTGCCCACACACATGACGTCCGGGACGACGCCGGAACTGCCGGCGCCCCACAGCTCGCCGGTGCGGCCGAACCCCGTCGCGATCTCGTCGAAGATCACCAGCGCGCCACTCTGGCGAGCCAAGCCGGAAAGCACGCGCACGGCATACGGGCTGTAGATGTGCATGCCACCGGCGCCCTGGAGCACCGGCTCCAGGATGACCGCCGCGACCTCTCCCGCGTGCTGGGCATAGAGGGCGCGCGTCGTGCGCTCCCACTCCACCATGGCCGGGTCGTCCGGCGAGACGTCGATCCCGGCGGGCGGGCGCGGCGCGAAGAGGTGCTCGGGCAGAATGCCCCGGAACAGCGAGTGCATCCCGCCCAGCGGGTCGGTGACCGACATCGGGTTGAAGGTGTCGCCGTGGTAGCCGCCGCGGATCGTGAAGAAGCGGGTCCGCCGCTCGCCGGCCGCCAGGTGGAACTGCAGCGCCATCTTCATGGCGACCTCGACCGACACCGAGCCGGAGTCGGCGAAGAAGACGTGGTGCAGCGGCTCAGGGGTGAGGTCGACCAGCCGTCGCGCCAGGTCGACCGCCGGCGCGTGCGTGAGACCTCCGAACATCACATGGCTCATCCGGTCGAGCTGCGTCCTGGCCGCCGCGTCCAGCTCGGGCACGCGGTAGCCGTGGATCGCGCACCACCACGACGACATGGCGTCGACGACCTCGCGCGCGGTGCCGTCATGGTCCCGCAGGAGCAGGCGTATGCCGTCCGCCGACTCGACGAGGTACGGCTCGCTGGGCGCCAGGGCCGAGGAATAGGGGTGCCAGACGTGGTCACGGTCGTAGGCCAGGAGGGCGTCGAGGCCGCTGCGGTAGTCGAGGGTGTCGCTCATCGCCGGTCATTCTGCCGCCTGCGGCGTAGCCTTCGACCATGACCGGTCGGGTGATCGTCGTCGTTGGCGCGGGGCCGGGTGTGGGTGCTGCAGTCGCGCACCGCTTCGGGATCAAGGGGTATGCCGTGGGGCTGGTCGGGCGGAACGCCGCCGCCATGGAGCAGCTGGCCGCGGCGCTCCACGCGGACGACATCACCGTGGACTGGACCATGGCCGACGTCGCCGACGACGCGGCGCTGCGAGCGGCGGTCGAGCGGTTCGCCGAGTTCAGCGGCCAGATCGACGTCCTGCACTACAACCCGAGCCTCACCACGATGAAGAGCCCCCTCGAGCTCACGCCGGACGAGCTGCTCGCCGACCTGAGC
>DASSJT010000213.1:0-5612 GCA_035691065.1 Dermatophilaceae bacterium | reverse complement strand
GCTAGCCACGCTGCGGGGGCCGGGGGCCAACGCCACCGGCCCCCTCCTCTGTCGTAGCCGTCTGGTCACGCCCGTCCGGGCCCGTTCTCGGCGACTCGGCGCTCGGAATCCTTGCCCCGGTGGGCAGTTCGTGGCGTGCTGAAACCTGAACCTTCACCTCGCGACCGAACCTTCGTCAGCATCAACCAGATTCGATGCGGTGTGCGTCAGCGGGAGGCAGGAGTGCCCAGCCAGACGTCGATGCGCAGAGTCACGAGATGGTCGGGGCGGCGCTCCAGGAGTCGCGGGTCCTCGAGGACCGAGGTGTTCGCGACCTGGCGGATGCCGCCCGCCCCGAGCGCGGCGAGAGATGCCGGGGAGTCGGCAGCCAGCAGCACGAGGCGGTGTCCTCGCGAGGATGCGGCCGCGCGGACCTGCGCCACGGCCGATCGCAGTGCCGCCGGATCGGACCTGAGCGCCGACGTCGTCGACAGTGCCTGCACGCCGCACTGACCGCGCAGCACCGGAGGCCACTCGTTGGCTGCCCGTGAGTCGACCATCAGGAGGAGGTCCCCCGGGGCGACCGACCGGCATACCGCATCGACGGCCGCAAGCTCCCCGGCCTCGACGCGCTCCGCTCGGTGAGGCCAGGTCGCCATCGCCGTCGGCACCAGGAGAGCCAGAGACGTGCCGACGCTCACGACCGCCATGAACGGCACCGGCATGCGACGGGTCGCTCGGCGGGTCAGCGTGGCCGCGGCGCACGTGACGAGTACGGCCACGAGGGGAAGAGCGAACAGCAGGCGACGGTCGGCCCAGGGGTGGTCGGGCGTGATGCCCGGGCGGTAGAGAGTCAGCAGGGTAGAGCCGCTGGCGACGATCAGGGGGCCGACCCAGCCCGCCAGGCGCCGCCCCTCGACCCATCGGCTCGACCCCCGATGCGCCAGCGCCGCAAGGACCACGAGGGCGATCACCAGCGCCAGCGGCCCCACCCACCAGGCGAGCCACGTCACCGTGTGCTCGGCGTACGTGCGCCCGCCGTCGATCGGCAGGCCCTGTCGTTGCTGGAGGCCAGCCACGACGTGGGAGCCCGGGTCGTCCGGCGACTGCCGCACCACCTGCCAGAGCGGCCGGCTGGCCAGAGCAACGCCCACCAGCAGGACGACGCCGGCCAGCGTCCTTGGCAGCCACGCCTGCACGAGCGCCGGCAAGCGCAGCCCTCGCCGAGCCAGGGCGATCCCTGCCCACGACAGGATCGCCATGACCACTCCGAGCCCGACGAGGGGAACGAGCGAGCCGGCGATGGAGCCGAGGTACTGGCTCGACAGGGCGAGTCCGGCGGCGACGGCCACCGCCGTGGCGATTCCCGCACCCATCAGCAGGGGCTTCGCAAAGGGCCGGCGCTGCACGGCAGACAGGGCGACCACCGGCAGCACGAGGATCGTCTCGCGCAGGCCGTCCGCGCGGACCAGCGCCGTGCCGCCCACCAGGACCCCCCCGAGGAGCCCCGCGCGACGGGAGGCCACCTCCGTGATCGTGCGACGACCGGCCACCGCCATCCCCAGCAGCCCGCCCAGGAGCACGAGCATGGCCAGAGGCTCGGAGTACGTCGACCGGGCGGTGTGGACCCAAGGAAAGGTCAGGGCGACGGAGAAGGCCGCCAGGGGCGACCATCGCGGCCCGAGCGTCGTCGCGACGAGCACCCCGATGGCCAGCACGGCCAGGGCGGCCGCCCACGCCGGCGCCAGGAACGCACCCTTCGGCCCACCGACCCACCAGGCTGCCGAGTACACCGCCGACGGGCCCACCATGAACTGCGGCTGGATGGCCGGGTCGGCGGCGCTGCCGGTCTGGTAGAACGCCGGGCTGGCGAGGGTCACCCCGGGGATGCGAAGCACGTCCGGGCCGCCGATGGAGTCGACGTCGACGCTGATCGGGCGCCGGTGGTGCGTAGCCAGGTCGATCGCGGACTGCAGGTAGCTGGCCGAGTCCCGCCGTGGCAGCACCTGCTCCGAATGGGTCATCGAGGCCCAGACGCCGCTTCCGACCGCGATGGCCACGAGCGCGGCCGCGACCCAGAGTGGCAGCGCCCGCGACGGGAGCCCGTTGGTCACCCGCCAGGCCGCGGCAGCGGCCACCAGCAGGGCGGTCAGGCCCACCACCGGCTGCCAGACCCCCGCAAGGGCGAGGGCACCACACGCCACCGATGCGAGCACGACCCACAGCGCCGCAGCCAGGACCATCTGCTGGAGCAGCCGGCCTGAGAGGGCCTCGCCCCGGAGCAGGGGCAGGTCCTCGGCGGGGACGACCGCCTCGGCCACTCGGCCGGTGTGGAAGGCCGGGGGCTCGGGGGCAGACGCGCTCACAGAGCGCAACGCTAGCGGCCCCTACGCTGGACCGGTGCGCCCCCCGCAAACACCGTCAGCCGTCCTGTCCGCCCTCCTGCGCACCGACCCCGGGCGCCCCCGGATCACCTGCTACGACGACACGCCGGGGCCCAGTCAGGGCGAGCGCATCGAGCTGTCGGCGCGGGTCCTGGCCAACTGGGTCAGCAAGGCGGCCAACCTCCTCCAGGAGGAGTGGGAGGTCGAACCCGGCGCCGTGGTGCGGCTCGCCCTGCCGCCACACTGGCGCAGCCTCTACTGGGCCCTGGCAGTCTGGTCGGTCGGCGCCTGCGCCAGCCTTGACGACGGACCGGCTGGCGCACTCGTCACCGACGACCCAGCGCTTGCCGCAGCCGGCCGGTCCCCCACTGCTCTGGTCACCCTCGCGGGCCTGGCCAGGTCGTCACCCCGCCCCGTGCCACCCGGCGTGCTCGACGAGGCAAAGGAGCTCAGCACGTATGCCGACCAGTTCAGTCCGTGGGCAGAGCCCAGTCCGCGCGACCCGGCTCTGCGCGCCGAAGGCGCCCTGACGGCATACGACTCGGTGGTGCCTCAGGCCGCGTGGCCGGCGGGCACCCGGCTGCACACGGCGACCGAGAGCCTCCAGGAGTTCCTGCTGGACACGCTGGCCGCGCTGGCGATCGACGGCTCCGTGGTGCTGAGCCGCGGGCCCGCGGGCCCGGGCCGCGAGGCCAGGCTCAGCGCCGAGGGAGTCACGCTCGCGCTGTAGTGGCCAACACCAGCCCGCGACTCCCTGGGGTGTGGTGGCGGGCCACGCCCACAGGAACGGAGAGGGTGCCGACGGCCCATCCAGCCGCACGGCGGCCCCCGATAGAGTCCGGTTCATGGACAAAGTCGTCTCAAGCCCAGCCGAGGCCGTCGCGGACATCCCTGACGGCGCCTCGCTATCCGTCGGCGGTTTCGGCCTCTGTGGGATCCCCAGTGTGCTGATCGCCGAGATCCACGACCGCGGCATCAAGGACCTCGAGGCCATCTCCAACAACTGTGGGGTGGATGATTGGGGTCTTGGAATCCTGTTGAAGGACAAGCGGATTCGCCGCATGGTCTCCTCCTATGTCGGTGAGAACAAGGAGTTCGAGCGCCAGTTCCTCTCTGGCGAGCTGGAGGTCGAGCTGACCCCGCAGGGCACGCTGGCGGAACGGCTGCGGGCCGGAGGGTCGGGGATCCCTGGCTTCTACACGGTCACCGGGTCGGGCACACAGGTCGCCGAGGGCGGGCTGCCGTGGCTGTACGCCCCGGACGGTTCGGTTGCGAAGGCGTCGCCACCCAAGGAGACCAAGGTGTTCGAGGTCGACGGGGTCGAGAAGGAGTATGTGCTCGAGCGGGCGATCGTCGCCGACTTCGGGCTGGTGCGAGCGTGGAAGGGCGACCGGCACGGCAACCTGGTGTTCCACGAAAGCGCCCGGAACTTCAACCCCTTGGCCGCCATGGCCGGGCGAGTCACGATCGCAGAGGTCGAGGAGCTGTACGAGCCGGGCGAGCTCGACCCCGACCAGATCCACCTGCCGGGGATCTTCGTCCACCGGATAGTGCCCCTGACACCCGAGCAGGCGGCCGAGAAGCGGATCGAGCGCCGCACCGTGCGCCCCCGACAAGAGGCCGGAGACCAGAGCGCCTCCTCCGGCGCCGGCGCCGGGAGCGAGATGCCCGCCACGGCCGGCATGACCAGCGCGACCGGCGTGACCAGCGCGAAGGAGGCCTGACATGGCGCTGACCCGCGAGGAGATGGCCGCGCGCGCGGCCCAGGAGCTGTCCGACGGCGCCTACGTCAACCTCGGCATCGGGCTCCCCACCCTGGTGCCCAACTACGTGCCCGACGACGTCGAGATCGTCCTGCAGTCCGAGAACGGCATCCTCGGCGTCGGGGCCTACCCCATCGACGGCGAGGAGGACCCAGACCTGATCAACGCGGGCAAGGAGACGGTCACGCTGCGCAAGGGCTCGTCGTTCTTCGACTCGGCCACCAGCTTCGGCATGATCCGTGGCGGCAAGGTCGACGCCGCGATCCTCGGGGCGATGCAGGTCTCGGCCGCCGGCGACATCGCCAACTGGATGATCCCCGGCAAGATGGTCAAGGGCATGGGCGGGGCGATGGACCTCGTCCACGGGGCCAAGCGGGTCATCGTGCTCATGGAGCACAACGCCAAGGACGGCTCGTTCAAGATCGTCAACGAGTGCTCGCTGCCGCTCACCGGCAAGGGCGTCGTCCAGCGGATCATCACCGACCTGTGCGTCATGGACGTCACCGACCACGGGCTGGTCCTGCGCGAGCTCTCCCCTGGCGTCACCGAGGACGAGGTCCGGGCCAAGACGGAGCCGGACTTCGCCGTCGAGCTGGGCTGACCGGCATACGACCCATCGCACACAGACCGGCGGCAGGTCCCGTTGGGAACCTGCCGCCGTTCTGTCCGCTGGTCGGCGCCTTCTGGGTCCGCGCCTTCTGGGTCCGCGCCTTCCGGTCAGCGTCTTCCGGTCAGCGCAGCATGGCGTTGCGCTCAGGGCACCCAGCGGTTCCACTTCGCCCATGAAAGGCCGAGGAGGGAGCCGCTCCCGAACCCGCCGGCGCCGTTCCCCCGGAACAGCACCAGGGCCCCATCGGACGCGCGGCGCCCCACGATGTCGGCTCGTCCGTCGATGCTCAGGTCACCGACACCGATGAGCTGGCTGTACCCGGCCCACGACCCGCCCACAGTCCGGATCGTCGTGAAGCCGCCGCGGCCGTCGCCCGGGTAGAGGAACAGCTGGTTGTCCGAGGTACGAATGGCGAGCAGGTCGGGGATCCGGTCACCCGTCACGTCACCGACTGCGGTGATCGTGCGGTGGACATTCCACCCGCTGCCGATCGCCCTGGTGGCGATGATCTTCCCCGACCCACTGCCCCGATAGAGGAAGAGGGCCCCGTCCGACGGGCGCCGGGCGATGAGGTCACTGTGGCCGTCGCCGTCGAAGTCGCCGGGCGCGATGAGCCGGTCGATGCCCAGCCACCCGGTGCCGATCTGGTAGCGCGGACCCGTGACCGCGCCGGTGCCGAGGCCGTGCTGGTAGTAGAGCACCCCCTCGGGAGTGCGCGCGATGACATCGCCCCGGTTGTCGGTGTCCCACGCACCCGCATTGGTGACCAGGCCCTGGGAGCTCCAGCCCGCACTGCCCTGGAGGGTCGTGTAGCCGCTGGGGCCGCTGCGCAGGACCTTGAGGTTGCCGTCCGGGTCGACGGCAAGCAGATCGGGC
>DASSJT010000212.1:0-2487 GCA_035691065.1 Dermatophilaceae bacterium | reverse complement strand
GCGCGCCAAGATGGGCCCGCAGTACAACGAGCTCCAGGCGCTGGTGAAGTCCGAGGGACTCCACACGGTGTGCCAGGAGGCCGGCTGCCCCAACATCTTCGAGTGCTGGGAGGACCGCGAGGCCACGTTCCTGATCGGCGGCGACCAGTGCACGCGGCGCTGCGACTTCTGCCAGATCGACACCGGCAAGCCGCAGCCACTCGACCGCGACGAGCCGCGCCGGGTCGCCGAGTCGGTGCAGAAGATGGGCCTGCGGTACGCCACGATCACCGGAGTCGCCCGCGACGACCTGCCCGACGGCGGTGCCTGGCTGTACGCCGAGACGGTGAAGCAGATCCACGGGCTCAACCCCGGCACCGGCGTGGAGAACCTGATCCCCGACTTCAACGGCGTGCCCGACCTGCTGCGCGAGGTGTTCGAGTCGCGGCCCGAGGTGCTCGCGCACAACGTCGAGACCGTGCCGCGGATCTTCAAGCGGATCCGACCGGCGTTCCGCTACGACCGTTCGCTCGACGTGATCACCCAGGCCCGGGAGTTCGGGCTGGTCACGAAGTCGAACCTGATCCTCGGCATGGGCGAGACCCGCGAGGAGATCAGCCAGGCGCTGCGCGACCTGCACCAGGCGGGCTGCGAGCTGATCACGATCACGCAGTACCTCCGGCCGACGCTGCGTCACCACCCGGTCGAGCGCTGGGTGAAGCCCGAGGAGTTCGTGGAGCTGCGTGACGAGGCGGACGAGATCGGTTTCGCCGGCGTGATGAGCGGCCCGCTGGTGCGCTCGTCGTACCGTGCGGGACGTCTCTACCAGCAGGCGATCGCCGCCCGTGACGGGCAGCCCGTGGCGATCTGAGAGAGTGCGGACATGGCCACGAAGGACACGTCGAAGAAGGGCGCCTCGAAGGCGGCCAAGCCGGCGAAGCAGAAGAAGCCCTCCCGGATCAAGCAGATCGGGGAGAGCTACCGGCTCACCAAGAAGACCGACCCCCGGATCGGCCTGATCCTCCTCGGCGTCCTCCTCGTCGCCGGTCTCCTCGCGGGAGGCATCGCCTACCTGCTGGCGGGCATCCTCGTCTACTCGATCGTCCTGGGCGTGATGGTCGGCCTCCTGGCTGCGCTGATCGTCTTCGGACGTCGAGCACAGCGCTCCGCGATCACCCAGATCGAGGGCAAGCCCGGCGCAGCCGCGTCCGTGCTCGGCATGCTCCGCCGCGGCTGGAAGGTGGAGCCCGGCATCGCCTTCAACCGCCAGCAGGACGTCGCGCACCGGCTGGTCGGTCCTCCCGGCATCGTCCTGATCGGCGAGGGCAACCCCAACCGGCTCCGTCCGCTGCTCACCAGCGAGCGTCGCAAGCACGAGCGCGTGGTCAGCGAGGCCACGATCACCGAGATCGTGGTCGGCGACGCGGAGGGTCAGGTGCCGCTGCGCCGGCTGGTCAAGCACGTCACCAAGCTGCCGAAGACCCTCAAGCCCGCCGAGATGACCGACGTACTGGCGCGGCTGAAGGCGCTGGACTCGACGCGTTCCAACATCCCGCTGCCGAAGGGTCCGATCCCGACGAGCATGAAAGGCGCGCGGCAGAACATGCGAGGGCGCTAGCCCGAGCATGGAGCCGAGAGGCCGGAAACGGCCCGAAGCGCGCCAGCGCTGAGACCGGCTTCTGACGTCTCGGCGAGCCACGCAGTCCCGGAGCGTCCAAGCGACCTCACCAAACGCCGTGGTCGAGCCTGTCGGTCAGGTCGGGTAGTCCGAGGTCGGAAGCACCGGTTTCGTCGTCCGGATGGTGCTTTCGGCCTCGGACTACCCCTCGCCGCGTCGGGCCCTACCCCCGGGACACCACCAGGTTGAAGGCCGCCGTGCCCGCGGCCAGGTCGTGCAGACCCCTCCCGTCCGGCCGGAACACCAGCGGCGGGATCACCAGGCACACCAGAAGCTGACGCACCAGCGCCAGCAGCAAGGGGACCGGCCGGCCGTCGAGGAGCAGCACCCGCACCCGGGCCGCGAGCTGGCCGAAGGAGCCACCCGCGAGCGCCACGCCCACCGTGCTCTCGAGCCAGAAGACGCCCAGCGTGACCCAGCCGGAGTACGGGCTGTCGGAGTAACCCCCGGGGCCGAGCACCACCAGAGTGACCAGTGAGCACGCGGCCCAGTCCACGGCGAGCGCCACGAGCCGGCGTACCCACGACGCGGTGTTCTCCACGGTCTCCACTCCCCCACGCTATCCAGCACTCCGGGACCACCCGTTACATGGGCGAAACAAAGCGGATACGGTCAAGAAACCGCTCCTGAATAGGTTCGCGACACCGCGATGCGACAGGCGCATCCAGGTCCCGGCACAAGACTTCGGTCGCCCCTGCGGCCAAGGAGGACGAATGTTCCAGAACAGCGACGAGCTGCTGAAGTACGTCAAGGACGAGGGCGTCGAGATGGTCGACGTCCGCTTCTGCGACCTGCCCGGCGTCATGCAGCACTTCACGGTGCCCGTGTCC
>DASSJT010000211.1:0-8163 GCA_035691065.1 Dermatophilaceae bacterium | reverse complement strand
CGTGGCACCTCGGGTGCCATGGCCGCAGTGCGTGTCTGGGCTCGCCGGGATGGTATGGTTGAGACCAGTTGCAGTTGCTTCCTCGCTTGAGATGCCCGCCGCAGGCGGGCTTTTTTGGTCAGACGGCGTAGTCGTTCGGTTCCGGTGTCGTGAGGTATGAGCCGCAGCATGGGACCCGCATCCGCGGGCCCCGACGGCCAACACAGAGAAGAGATACCCATGGCCCAGGGAACAGTGAAGTGGTTCAACGCCGAGAAGGGCTTCGGCTTCATCGAGCAGGACGGCGGTGGTGCCGATGTCTTCGTGCACCACAGCGCCATCGCAGCCGATGGCTACCGCAGCCTTGACGACGCGCAGCGCGTGGAGTTCGACATCACGCAGGGACCGAAGGGTCCCCAGGCGACGAACGTCCGCGGCATCTGACGCACTCACCACCAGCGGCGCCCCAGACCACCACGGTCTGGGGCGCCGTGCGGTCACTGGCCCGTCCTGAGAGAATCGTCGAATGTCGAGCCAGAGCCTGACCCGCGTCGAGGCCCAGGATCGGGCCGCACTCATCCGCGTCACGTCGATGACCGTCGACCTCGACCTCGACCAAGGTCCCGAGCGGTTCGGCTCGACCACCCGCATCCGGTTCGCCTGCCACGAGCCCGGTGCCGCGACCTTCGTGGACCTGAAGCCGGTCGAGGTGAGCCGCCTCGAGCTCAACGGCATCCCGCTCGACCACGCCCAGCTGCACGACGGCCGACTGCTGCTCGACGACCTCGCAGCCGACAACGAGCTGCTCGTGCAGGCGAGGATGGCCTACAGCCGCGACGGCCAGGGCCTGCACCGAGCCGAGGACCCGGCCGACGGCGAGCACTACGTCTACGGCCACCTCTTCCTCGATGCCGCCCCCTCGGTCTTCGCCTGCTTCGACCAGCCCGACCTCAAGGCGCCCTACACCGTCTCGGTGAAAGCCCCGGCCGACTGGCTCGTGCTCGGCAACGGCGCCGCGACCAGAGACGGCGCCGCGACCAGCGATGGCGCCGGCCGCTGGCGTCTGGCCGAGACCAAGCCGCTCGCCACCTACTTCGTGACCGTCTGCGCCGGGCCCTACGCATCCGTGCGCAGCGAGCACGACGGCATACCCCTCGGCATCCATGCGCGAGCCAGCCTCCGCGAGCACCTCGAGCGGCAGGCGCCCCAGATGCTCGAGGTGACCAAGGCCAGCCTCGACTACTACCACGGGCTGTTCGGCATCAGGTACCCGTTCGGCGAGTACCACCAGGTCTTCGTTCCGGAGTTCAACGCCGGCGCGATGGAGAACCCCGGCTGCGTCACGATTCGGGACCAGTACGTCTTCCGGGGTGCCGCTGCCCGCGACGAGGTGCTCACCCGCACCACCACGATCACACACGAGATGGCGCACATGTGGTTCGGCGACCTGGTGACGATGCGGTGGTGGGACGACCTGTGGCTCAACGAGTCGTTCGCCGAGTACATGGCCCACCGCACGTCCGTCGACGCCACCGAGTTCACTGACGCGTGGGTCGACGCGACGATGGCCCGCAAGATCTGGGGGTATGCCGCGGAGCGGACTCCCAGCACCCATCCGGTTGCGGGGTCGCCGGCGCCCGATGCCGAGTCGGCCCTGCAGAACTTCGATGGCATCTCCTACGCCAAGGGGGCGGCGGTGCTGCGCCAGCTGATCGCCAGCATCGGCGACCGGGCGTTCATCGCCGGAGTCCGGGCCTACCTGGGTGAGCACGCCTACGGCAACGGCACGCTGGCCGACTTCCTCGGGGCCATGGAGCGCAGCGCCGGACGCGACCTGTCGTCGTGGAGCAAGGCGTGGCTGGAGTCCGCCGGCGCCGATGTCATCGGGATCGACCGCTCCGGCCGGGCGCTGACCCGCAAGGTGCCCCATGCGTTCCCCGCCGAGCGGGCCCACACCCTCGACCTCGCCGCATTCGCCGATGGCTCCGAGGTGTTCCGCTCCCAGGTCGAGCTCGCCTCGTCGTCGATCGAGGTGCCGGAGGTCGGGTCGGTCCCTCCTGGGGCCGTCGTCGTCCCCAACGCGAGTGACCTCACCTGGGCCACCGTGGCGCTCGACCGGGCCTCGGTCGAGGCACTCCCCGCCCAGCTCCCGAGACTCCCCGACGCGCAGGCGAGGGCCGTCATCTGGGCCGCGCTGATCGACGGGGCTGCCCTGGCCACGGTCGACCCGCGACACGTGGTGCGGACGTTCGCTGCGGCGTGGCCGGCGGAGACAAACGCTTCGGTCCTCAACCGCGCGTCAGCCGCCGTGCTCGCGACCATCATCCCGCGCTACCTGCCGTTCGAGGAGCAGGCGGCCGCGGAGGCGCAGGTCGCAGCGGCCGCGGCAGCGGCTCTCGAGAGCAGCCGCCCGGGCTCGACAGAGGCGCTTGTCGCGGCCCGGGTCCTCGCACGGTCCTCGGCCGAGACCGACGGCGTGCTGGGGCGCTGGCTGCGTCGTGAGTCGCTTCCCCAGGGGTTGGAGCACGACTCAGACTTCCACTGGCTGGTGGTCCGCGGCATGGCCCGGCACGGAGCGATCGACGCCGGGGCCATCGAGGCGGCTCGGGCCGAGGACGACACCCTCCCGGGTCGGCTCGGGGCGCTGGGCGCCCGGGCGGTCCTCCCCAACGCCGGCGACAAGACCTGGGCCTGGCGGGAGCTCACCGCCAACCGAAAGCGCTCGAACTACGAGCTCAATGCCCTGGCCCTGGGCTTCTGGCTCACCCCTGACGTGGACCTGCTGCGGCCCTACGTGTCGCGCTACTTCGACGAGGTACCCGCGATGGCCGAGTGGGTCGGAGAGGACGCGCTGGCTCGAGTGGCGCTGTATGCGTTCCCGTTGCGTCTCGTGGAGTCCGCAACGGCCGACCTCAGCGCTCACGCCCTGACCCGCACCGACCTCAGCCCCGCCGTCCGGCGCTCGATGGTCGACGCCGACTCCGAGTTGCGGGAGGCGCTGCGCTCTCGGGCGCGGTTCAGCTGACCGATTTGCCCGATTGCGCTGGCAGTGGCGACAGCTCACCGGGTGAAGGCGCTTGCGGCTCGTGTTTGACTATGGCCGTGGCCACCTCGCATGCGACTGCCGCCGAGCACACCCGCGCAACCGAACGCCTGCGCGAGCAGTACGCCGCCATCCCGCCCGGCGCTCCCGTGCGCCTGGCCAAACGCACCAGCAACCTGTTCCGGCCGCGCCAGCCCAACGGCATACCCGGCCTGGACGTCGCCGCGCTCAACCGGGTGATCGACGTCGACCCTGTAGGCCTCACCGCGCGAGTCCAGGGCATGACCACCTATGAGAACCTCGTCGACGCGACCCTCGCCCACGGGTGCATGCCTCTGGTCGTGCCGCAGCTGAAGACGATCACCCTGGGCGGCGCCGTCACCGGTCTGGGCATCGAGAGCTCGTCGTTCCGCAACGGGCTGCCACACGAGTCGGTGCGCGAGATCGAGGTGCTGACCGGGTCGGGGGAGGTCGTGCGTGCGAGGCGCGAGGGTGAGCACGCCGACCTGTTCCGGACCTTCCCCAACTCCTACGGCTCGCTGGGTTACGCCCTGTCGCTCGAGATCGAGGTCGAGCCCGTACACCCCTACGTCGGGCTGCGGCACGTGCCCTTCAGCGGTCTCGACAAGCTGGTGGCGGCGGTCGACGACGTCATGTCGACGCGAGCGTTCGAGGGCGAGCCGGTCGACTTCATCGACGGGGTGGTCTTCAGCGGGGAGGAGTCCTACCTCACCCTGGGCCGGTGGGCGGACTTCCCGGGTGATGCCGGATCGCCGCGGGGGCGCCCGAGCGACTACACCGGGCAGCAGATCTTCTACCAGTCGATCCGACAGCACGAGCGCGACCTGCTCACCATTCGCGACTACCTGTGGCGGTGGGACACCGACTGGTTCTGGTGCTCTCGGGCTTTCGCCGCCCAGAAACCGGCGGTGCGGCGGCTCTGGCCGAAGCGCTACCTGCGCAGTGACGTCTACTGGAAGATCGTGGCGCTGGAGAACCGCTACCACGTCAAGGCGCGCCTCGACGCCCGCAAGGGCCTCCCGCCCCGGGAGCGGGTGGTGCAGGACGTCGAGATCCCGGTGGAGCAGCTGGAGGGGTTCCTCGACTGGTTCCTCCGGGAGGTCCCGATCGAGCCGATCTGGCTGTGCCCCATCGAGCTTCGTCACACGACCGGAGCCTCCGCCGACGGGTCGCCGCCCTGGCCGCTCTACCCGCTGACGCCGGGCCAGCGCTACGTCAACGTGGGCTTCTGGTCGACCGTGCCGATGGCGCCGGGTGCCAGGGACGGCGCCGTCAACCGCGAGATCGAGCGTCAGGTCACGGCGTTCGGCGGGCACAAGTCCCTCTACTCCGATGCCTTCTACGACAGGGCGACCTTCGACCGGCTCTACGGCGGCATGGCCTACGCGCCGGTCAAGGATCGCTACGACCCCGGCGGGAGGCTCCCCTCCCTCTACGACAAGGCGGTGCGAGCACGATGACGATGACAGTGGCGCAGGCGTTCGAGTTGTTCTTCGGGCGGGGAGCCCCGGTCCGGTTCGAGGCCTATGACGGCTCCTCGGCGGGCCAGGCGGACGGCCCCGTGGTGCGCCTGCTCAACGAGCGAGGCCTCAACTACCTGATCACGGCGCCCGGCTCCTTGGGGCTGGCCCGCGCCTACCTCATGGGAGACCTGGTCTTCGAGGGCATGGACGAGGGCGACCCCTACGAGGCCCTCAAGATGGTCGATGGGGAGCTGGCGCCGAGCAGGCCACAGCTGGAGACCGTCCCGGAGCTGGTCCGGTTCGTCCGCGAGCACGGGCTGAAGGTCCCTGAGCTCCCTCCGGAGGAGACGCCCAGCCCGCTGCGCCGGCTCGCCGGCGGCCTGCGGCATGGCCGGGCCCGGGACGCGGCTGCGATCAAGCACCACTACGACGTGTCCAACACGTTCTACGAGTGGCTGCTCGGCCCCTCGATGACGTACACGTGTGCGTGCTACCCGAGCGCGGAGTCGAGCCTCGAGGAGGCACAGGAGCACAAGTACGACCTGGTATGCCGGAAGCTCGGCCTCCAGCCCGGGATGCGGCTGCTGGACGTGGGCTGCGGATGGGGCGGCATGGTCCGCCACGCCGTGAAGAACTACGACGTCACGGCGGTGGGCGTGACGCTCTCGAAGGCGCAGGCCGACTGGGGCGCCGAGAAGGTGCGCGAGGAGGGACTTTCCGACCGGGCGTCGATCCGGCACAGCGACTACCGCGACGTGTCCGAGAGCGAGTTCGACGCGGTGTCCTCGATCGGGCTCACCGAGCACATCGGCCCTGCCAACTACCCGGCATACTTCCGCTTCCTCCGCAACCGGCTGCGCGAGGGGGGCCGCCTGCTCAACCACTGCATCACCCGCCCCGACAACCAGCACGCGGGCATGCCGCAGCGGGGGTTCATCAACCGCTACGTGTTTCCCGACGGCGGGCTGACCGGATCGGGCGACATCGTGCGGGCGATGGAGAATGAGGGCTTCGAGGTGCACCACCAGGAGAACCTGCGGCAGCACTACGCGATGACCTGCCGGGACTGGTCGGCCAACCTGACCAAGCACTGGGACGAGGCGGTCGCCGAGGTCGGGCTCGGGACGGCGCGGGTGTGGGGCCTGTACATCGCCGGCTCGCGGCTGTCGTTCGAGCGCAACCGGATCCAGCTGCACCAGGTCCTGGCGACGAAGACGTCGGCGACGGGCGAGTCGGGCTACCCGCTGCGGCCCGCCTTCGGCGTCTGAGCGCCGGTCCCCCTCCGGTGGAGGTAAGAAGGGGGATGGGGTGTAGGCGCTGCCGCTTGCCCCGAAATACGGCCGGGACGTCCCCAGCCGACGTCGGTCCACCACGGACGTCGGGATCGGCCTCGTCCATGACCCGGCCGAGGGCCATGAGAAGCCGCGCTCTCACCACTGGTGAGGGCACGGTGGGAGCGCGACGCGGGCGCGAACTGGGCCGTCTGGTGCGGCGAGCCCACGGCATACGCCTGGCCGTATTTCGAGGCAGACGGCATTGTCTGCGGTCCAACCTTTCCACCCAGCAGGTAGCGGTCAGTGAGGACTTGCGGTTGGGCCAGTTTCGCGGTGAGAGTCAGGGGTGGGTCTGGGTATGACGCAACTGTGCCGACCCCGGCGCGTCAGCATTGGGGTCACAATGAATGGGAGGCTCCCGGCGTCGGTCGTGTCCCCCAACGAAGCGCGGAGGATCCGACGCTGTCGTCGTCAGCCGAGGTGGCCGCGGACGCTCGCGTGACCGCGCAGGAGGTTGCGCGCGATGGTGCGGCGCTGGATCTCGTCGGTGCCCTCGTAGATCCGGAGCAGGCGGAGCTCGCGGTACCACCGCTCGACCGGAAGCTCGCGGGTGTAGCCCATGCCGCCGTGGATCTGCAGCACCCGGTCGACCACCTCGTTGGCCTTGACGCCGCCGAACAGCTTGGCCATCGACTGGGCCTGGCGGCTGTCCATGCCCTGGTCGACCTGCCACGCCGCGACGAGCACGAGCCAGCGCAGGGCCTCGATCTCGACCGCCGAGTCAGCCACCATCCACTGGATCGCCTGGCGCTCGGCGATCGGGGCTCCGAAGGTCACCCGGTTCCGTGCGTGCTCCATGGCCATCTCGACCAGGCGCTCACAGGCGCCGAGCGCGCGCGCCGGGAGCAGATAGCGGCCGCGGCCGATCCAGCGCATCGCCAGCTCGAAACCCCTGCCCTCCTCGCCGAGGATGGCCGAGTGCGGCACCCGCACGTTCTCGAAGACGAGCGAGGCCGGACCCCATTGCCCCATCGTCGGGATCGGCTCACTGCGCCACCCCTGCTCGCGGTCGACGAGGAAGCAGGTGACCGACTCGCCGGAGTGCCCCGCCCGGTGCTTCTCCGGGTCGGTCACCGCGAAGACCATGACGAAGTCGGCCTCGTTGCCTCCCGTGATGAACGTCTTCTCACCGTTGATCACCCACTCGTCCCCGTCGCGCCGGGCTGACGTGCGGATCGCCCGGGCATCGGAGCCCGCCCCCGGCTCGGTGATCGCGAAGCACGACCGTCGCTCGCCGCCGATGGTCGGCACGAGGTAGCGCGCCCTCTGCTCGTCGTTGGCGACGTAGAGGATGTTGTCGGCGTCGCCTCCGAAGCGGAACGGCACGAACGACCGCCCCAGCTCCACCTCGATCAGCGCCGTCATCACCGCGCCCAGACCCATCCCGCCGTAGTCCTCCGGAGTCTGCACGCCGAAGAAGCCCGACCCCTTTGCCCGGTCCTGCAGCTCCCGCAGCTGACCCGGCTCGAGGCTCGGACGGCCGGCGCGTTCGCGGGCGAGCACGTCCTGCTCGAGGGGCATGACCTCCTTGCGCACGAACGTGCGCACCCACTCGCGGATCTCCCGCTCTTCGTCGCTCAGGGTGAGATCCATCAGTTCCTCTCCTGCTTGGTCGGATGCCGGTCGGTCGGTCGCCGCTCGGTCGTGTGCCGGTCGAAGCGGGCCTGGAGCCGGCGCATGCCGGCCAGCCAGGCGTCGGTGTCGGTGGCCCGCTGGGCGTAGTAGCCGGCCACCTCGGGATGGGGAAGCACGAGGAACCGGTCGTCGTGCATGGACTCCCACACCAGGTCCGCGAGCTCATCAGGGGTCACCACCCGGTCGCGGGCCAGCAGCTCCTTGAGCGGTCCGGCCTCCTCGTACATCCGGGTCTGCACACCCTGCGGACAGACCGCCTGGACGACCACACCGCGGTCGCCATACGTGATCGAGAGCCACTCGGCGAAGGCGACCGCCGCATGCTTCGTCACCGAGTAGGGCGCGCTGCCAATCATGGTCAGCAGGCCGGCCGCGGACGCGGTCACGACGAACCGTCCGCCGCTGCGCTCGAGCCACTCGGGCACCAGCAGCCGGGCGGCTCGCACGTGGGCCATGAGGTTGACGTCGAGCGACCTCGCCCAGTCATCGTCGGACGTCTCGAGCCCGCTCCCGGCCTCGACGCCTGCGTTGGCGAAGAACACGTCGATGGCGCCGAGGTGGTCCCGGGCAGCGGTGACCACGCGCTCGACACCAGCCGCGGTTGCGGCATCGGAGCACACGGCATACGCACCCAGTTCCTCGGCCACCTGCGCGAGTCCGGCCTCGTCGATGTCGGTGACCACCACCC
>DASSJT010000210.1:0-44305 GCA_035691065.1 Dermatophilaceae bacterium | reverse complement strand
CCACCTGGGCGGCCTGGCCGGCCCTCGTCGTGGGCCCCCTGCTCGGCTCGGCCGCCCTGGCCCTGGGACTGCGGGTCGGCGGCCGGGTGCTGGAGCGGCGTGGTCCAGAGCTCCTGCAGCGGCTCGTGGCCATGCGCTAGCCACCCTTGCACCGGAGGTATGCCGGGGAGCCGGCTCCCCGGCATACCTCTCGTCTGTCGACCAGCCGGGAGGGTCAGGTGTGGTGACGAGTCGCGAGGTGGGCGGCACCGATGATGCCGGCCCGGTTCTTGAGCGTCGCGGCGACGATCGGTGTGCGGATGTGCAGCAGCGGGAGGAACTTGTCGGCGTCTTTGGAGACGCCGCCGCCGACGACGAACAGCTCGGGCCAGAGGAGCGCCTCCAGGTGGGCGTAGTAGCGCTGGAGTCGGCCGGCCCACTCCGGGTAGCTCAGGCCCTCGAGGTCCTTGACCGACGACGCGGCGCGGGTCTCCGCGTCGTGGCCGTCGATCTCGAGGTGGCCGAGCTCGGAGTTGGGCACGAGCTCGCCGTCGTAGATGAGCGCCGTGCCGATGCCGGTGCCCAGGGTGGTCAGGATGACCAGGCCGTCCTGGCCCTTGGCGGCGCCGTAGTGCAGCTCCGCGACCCCGGCGGCGTCGGCGTCGTTGACCACCACCACGGGGTGCTGGAGCGTCTCCTCGAGCAGGGTCTGGGCGTCGAAGTCGATCCACGACTTGTCGATGTTGGCGGCGGACCGGACGATGCCGCGCGTGACCACACCGGGGATGGTCACGCCGATCGGGGAGTCGCCCCGCACGTCGTCGAAGTGGTCGACGATCTGCGCGATGACGTCGCAGACCGCCTCCGGCGTGGCGCCCAGGGGCGTGACGATGCGCAGCCGGTCGGCGGCGAAGTCGCCCTTCTCCAGGTCGACGGGCGCGCCCTTGATCCCGCTGCCGCCGACGTCGATGCCCAGGGGGAGGCCGCGCTTCGGTTTCCGCTTGGGCATCGGTGTCCGCCTCTCTCTGGCCGCCCCGCCGCCGGTGCCTGGCTACGGCAGGGTCAGGATCTCGTTGCCGGTGTCGGTGATGAGGATCGTGTGCTCGAACTGCGCGGACCTCCGGCGGTCCTTGGTGACCACCGTCCACCCGTCGTCCCACATCTCCCACTCGTGGGTACCCAGGTTCAGCATCGGTTCAACCGTGAAGGTCATGCCCGGCTCGATCACCGTGCTGTATGCCGGCGCGGCGTCGTAGTGGGGAATCACCAGTCCCGAGTGGAACGACGTGCCGATGCCGTGGCCGGTGAAGTCGCGCACGACGCCATAGCCGAAGCGGCGCGCGTAGCTCTCGATGACCCGCCCGACCACGTTGATCTGTCGGCCGGGGAGCGCGGCCCGGATGCCGCGCATCATCGCCTCACGCGTGCGCTCGACGAGCAGGCGCGACTCCTCGTCGACGTCCCCGCAGAGGTACGTGGCGTCGGTGTCGCCGTGGACACCGCCGATGTAGGCCGTGATGTCGATGTTGACGATGTCGCCGTCCTCGAGTCGGCGGCTGTCGGGGATGCCGTGGCAGATGACCTCGTTGACCGACGTGCAGAGCGACTTGGGGAAGCCCTTGTACCCCAGCGTGGAGGGGTACGCGTTGTGGTCGAGCAGGAACTCATGGCCCACGCGGTCGATCTCGTCGGTGGTGACGCCGGGGGCGATGACCGCTGCCGCGGCCTCCAGCGCCCGGGCGGCGATCCGGCTGGCCACCCGCATCTTCGCGATGGTCTCGGCGTCCTTGACCTCGGGCCCGGGGCGGTCGGCCGGGCCGGGGCGGTCGACGTACTCCGGTCGACTGATGGTGGAGGGCACCGGACGACGCGGGCCGACCCGGCCAGGCTCGACACTTGCGTACGTCACCGGCATACGGTGGAGTCTAGGAGGAAGCGCTCTTGGCGCTCATCACGAACAGGGAGGCCCCATGGCGTACTGGTTCAACGTGGACACCCGGAAGGTCGAGACCGACGAGGACCGCAGCCAGGGGGATCACGTGATGGGCCCCTACGCCACGGAGGCCGAGGCGGCCCGGGCGTTGGAGACCGCGCGGGACAAGACCGAGCAGTGGGAGGCCGAGGACCGCGAGTGGGAGGAGCGGGGGTCCAGGGGCTGGGACGACCGCGACATCGAGGACTGAGCCCGCGGGGACCGAGGCCGCGAAGACTGCGCCCGCTAGGACTGAGCCCGCGGAGATGAGCCCGCGGAGACTGGCCTCGCGAGAACTGCACCCGTCCGCTGGCCGCTACCTCTGTGGCGGGGCCGGTCGGCCGGCAGTCAGCCGCGTCGGTGCACGCTGACCGCGTAGCCCGCGCCCTCGGTGAACCGCTCCCGGTCCCAGGAGGCGTATCGCTCGGCCAGGCTGAACCCGGCCGCCGAGCAGGCGCGGTCGTAGGCGGCCAGGGTCGTCACCTGGACGTTCGGGGGCAGGTGGGCGGCGTCGAGGCCGAACCCCGCGACGAGCAGCCCCTCCGGCTGCACGTGTGCCGCGAGGCGCTCGAGGGCACGGTTGAGTGTGCCCGGAGCGAGCAGGGGCACGACGTTGCCGGCCAGCACTGCGAGGTCGAAGGCCTGGCTGCGCAGGTAGAGCTCGGTGAGGTCCTGGTGCACGAAGTGCGCCCCGGGACCGCGCCGCCTGGCGTGCTCGATCATGTCCAGGTCGGAGTCCACCCCCACGCAGTGGAAGCCCAGCCTGGTCAGCTCGATGGCCACCCGCCCGGTGCCGCATCCTGCATCCAGTACCCGGGCCGGAGGCGCTACCAGCGAGGCGACGAACCGGGCCTCGCCGTGGATGTCGACGCCGGACTCCTCGAGGTCGTCGAACAGCTTCTGGTATGCCGCCGCGCCGCCATGCCCGCTGGAGATCTCGGTCCACCTGGTGTGGGGATCGATGCCGCTGCTCACAGGACAAGCGTAGGTCCCGCGCGAGACGGCGATGACCAGGATTGCCGGGACCGGCGTCACCGGGCGGCCGGGCTCGCGGCCGCCCGCAGCTGGCGTTCCCGGACGGCGTGCTCGTCCGTGCGGTCGTCGTAGTGCCAGAACCCGCGCAGCCATGCCGTCGTCGCGATGACGCCGAGGACGCAGAGCACCCCGCCGCTGGTGATCGACGCGCGCACGCCCCAGCGGTCGGCCACCAGCCCGGCCCTGGTCTGGCCGCCCAGCGGGCCGATGGAGTACGACAGCATCTCGATGCCCGCCAGCCGACCGCGCATGGAGTCCGGGATGGTCTGGTGCCAGATCGTGCTGCGGAAGATCCCGCTCACCATGTCGGCAGCACCGGCCACGGCCAGGAGGACCAGCACCGCCCAGGCGCTCGTGACCAGCCCCACCCCAGCGATCGCGGCACCCCAGGCCGCCGCTGCGAGCACCACCGCCCGCCCGTGGCGGTGGACCCGCGAGGTCCAGCCCGAGGTGGCGGTGGCGAGCAGGCTGCCCACCGTCCCCGCCGAGTACAGGAGGCCCAGCACGGCCGGCTGGCGCAGGACCTCCGTGGCCAGCGCCGGGAACAGGACGGTGGGCATCGCCATGAGCATGGCGACGATGTCGATGACGTACGTGCCGAGCAGGTCACGGCGCCGGACGGCATACCGCACACCCTCGGCCATCGCCGCGAGACTGGGCGGGGTCGACCGGTCGAGGGCGGGGTAGGGGCGCAGGCAGCCGAACAGCGCGGTCGCAGCAACCAGACCACCGACGTCGACGGCATAGCACCACGGCACCCCCGCCCACTGGATGAGCAGGCCACCCAGGGCCGGACCGGCCAGCAGGCCGACCTGTGCGCCCAGCGAGGACAGGGCGACTGCGGCGGGCAGCTGCTCGTGTCGGACGGTGCGGGGGATCAGTGCTTCCCGCGAGGGACGCTGCAGCGACTGGGCTGCCGACAGGCAGGCGCCCAGGGCGTAGATCGCCCACACCCGCGGCTCTGGGAGGAGTGCGTTGAGCATCAGGCCAGCGGTGAGAACCACCTGGGCGCCGGCACTGAGGGTGACCATGGTGCGCCGGTCGACATGGTCGGCGAGGGCACCGCCCCACAGGCCGAACCCGACCAGGGGGACCAGCTCGACCGCGCCCAGCAGCCCGACCGCGAAGTTGGAGCCGGTGAGCGCGTGCAGCTGGTAGGGCAGCGCGACGTAGCTGACCATGCCGCCGAGGTAGAAGACCGAGCCGGCCCAGAACAGGAGCCTGAAGTCGCGCGACTCTCGGAGCGGCCCCGTGTCGACCCGCAGCCTGCGGAGCCGGTCCCCCCAGGTATGACCACCTTCGGACGGCACCTCTTCGGCCGCCAGCCCCTCAGACACCCGATCAGGGTGGCAGAGCGCGGCGCCGCGGGACGAGCGAATTACGCCCCGCAGCGCCGCAGACCGGTCAGAAGGTGATGCCCCGCGCGGCGAACCGGTCCTTGACCAGTGCCGCGGCCGCCGCTCCCTCGTTGGCGAGGGTCTTGTCATAGGTGGCCTTCGCCGCGGCCGAGAACGACGTGTCCGGCGCGTAGTCGAACTGGCTGTCGATCAGCGTGCGGTCCCAGTCGGCAGTGGTGAACCCGAGGCTGGGGTAGCCGTTGCGGATCTCCCAGAGCGCCTGGCTCCAGATCTGGCCGTCGTGGTGCACCTCGCCGGTCTTGTCGGCGATGGTGAAGTTGCGGTCGAACCGGCGGATGCAGTGCGGGACCTTGGTCGTGTAGGAGGTGGCGTCCCAGTCCATCGGGCACGACTCGTCGGCTTTAACCGGCCAGCCGTACTGGTGGTCGGCGGCTAGGCCGACCGAGACCGCGAGGTAGTCGCCGAACGCCTCGCCGATGGAGCCGGCCTCCTCGCTGGAGCCGAACCCCGGCACCTGCGAGTCGTGCACCGCGTGGCCGTACTCGTGGACGATGACCTCGGCGTCCTCGGCGTCGTCGACCCCGCCCTTGCCGAACCGCAGGAAGTCGTGCTTGTCCCAGGAGTAGGAGTTGTCGATGCCGTACTGGTCGATGCGGACGTCCTGGCTCTCGGCGTTGACCGGCCGCAGGGTGCTGCCGAAGCCGAGCGACTGGAGGTACTCCTGGGCCTGGTTGACCCAGAAGTAGGCCATGACCTGCTCGAACCGGTCGTCGCTGCGGAGGTACTCGAAGGTGTTGCTCGTGCTGTAGGCGGCCGGCCCGGTGTTGCTGCGGACGTTCGCCCACGTGCCGACGAGGTAGCCCGACCCGTCGAGGTTGCGCAGCTGCACGGTGGCGTACTGGTCCAGCGGCACCGCGGCGTCGGAGTCCTTCTGGTCGGTGAGCGACTCGTCGCCCGAGGACTGGACCGGGTTCACCATGAACACCGATCCGGTTCCGGTGTCGCTGCCGCTTCCGGGCTTGGTCGCGGAGGCGGGTGCGGCCACCGCGAGGACTGTGGCAAGGCAGGCGCCCGTCGCCAGCAGCGTGGGCTTCATCCGAACGTGGGTCACGGGACAATCCCCTTCATCTGTCTGTTGTGCCGGTCGGCAACCCGCGGAATCTATCGCGCAACCGGCCCTGACGGCAGGATTTGCCGGCCGGGCAGCCGCCGACACCGGAGTTTCGCCGTTCCGCGTGCGGCGGCCGGAACCGGGGTGGCGCCGTTAGGACTCGAACGAGTGCTCCGCGGCCGGGAACACGCCAGAGGCGACGTCCGCGGCATACGCCCTCGCCGCCTCGCCCAGCTCAGTGCGCAGGTCGGCGTACTTCTTGACGAACCGCGGTGCCTTCCCACCGCGCAGCCCGGCCATGTCCTGCCACACCAGGACCTGCGCGTCGCAGTGGGGCCCGGCCCCGATCCCGATCGTGGGGATGGACAGCACCTCGGTGACCCGGGCCGCGAGCGGTGCCGGCACCATCTCCATGACGACCGCGAAGCAGCCGGCCCGCTCCAGGGCCAGGGCGTCCTCGACGAGCCGGTCGGCCGCCGCGCCCCGCCCCTGCACCTTGTAGCCGCCCAGGACGTGCTCGCTCTGTGGCGTGAACCCGATGTGGCCCATCACCGGGATGCCGGCCCGCACCAGCAGCTCGACCTCGGGCACCATGGGCTTGCCGCCCTCGAGCTTGACGGCGTGGGCCATGCCCTCCTTCATGAACCGCGTGGCCGTGGCGAGCGCCTGCTGCGGGCTGGCCTGGTAGGAGCCGAACGGGAGGTCGGCGACGACCATGGCCCGCTTGGCCGACGACGTCACGGCACGCACCAGCGGCACGAGGTGGTCCACAGTCACGGGCACGGTGGTCTCGAAGCCGTAGACGTTGTTACCGGCCGAGTCGCCGACGAGCAGCACCGGGATGCCGGCCTCGTCGAAGATCTCCGCGGAGTACATGTCGTATGCCGTGAGCATCGCCCACTTCTCGCCCCGCTCCTTCATGGCGCGCAGGTGCGGGACCCGGATGCGGCGCTGGGGGGCGGCCTGCGCCCCGGTGCCGTAGGGGGCGGTGGTCTCAGGGGCGGGTGAGGGAACCGCGGGACTGTCCGTCATGAGCCGATCCTAGGTCTGGCTCGGCGGTATGCCGGTGAGCCGGGTCGGGCCCCACGAGCAGGCCGTCAAGCACGCGGTCGCGCAGGCCCTCTCGCAGGCTAGGTCGTCAGTGGTTACGTAGGGTGGCTGCGATGCACTACGACGACATCGTGGTCGGCGCCGGCCACAACGGGCTGACCGCCGCCGCCTACCTCGCCCGGGCCGGCCGTCGGGTCCTTGTGCTGGAGCGATCCGACCACGTGGGCGGGGCAGCCGTGTCCGCCCGGGTCTTCCCGGGCGTGGACGCCCGCCTGTCCCGCTACTCCTACCTGGTGTCGCTCCTGCCGCGCCAGCTGCTCGCCGAGCTCGACCTCGACCTGCGCCTCGTGCGACGCCGCTTCTCCTCCTACACCCCGGTGCCCGGCGACCCCACCCGCGGCCTGCTGGTCGACACCGCCGACCCGGAGGCGACCCGCAGCTCCTTCGTCCGGGCCACTGGCAGCGACCGCGACTTCCGGGCGTGGCAGGACTTCTACGGCCGGATCGGCCGGATCGCCGCGCGGGTCTTCCCGACGGTCCTGGACCCGCTGCGACCACGGTCCGAGGTGTCCAGGCTCGCGGGTGACCCGGACCTCTGGACCGCCCTGACCGAGCGACCCCTCGGCCAGCTGCTCGAGCAGACCTTCGAGGACGACACCGTCCGTGGCGTGGTGGCCACGGACGCGCTCATCGGCACGTTCGCCGACCTGCACGACCCCTCGCTGCGGCAGAACATCTGCTTCCTCTACCACGTCATGGGCGGCGGCACCGGGGACTGGGACGTGCCGGTGGGGGGCATGGGCGCGGTCACCGACGCCCTGGCCCGCGCCGCGTTGACGGCGGGGGCGGTGCTGCGCACCGGCTCGCCGGTCAAGGCGGTCGACCCGTCCTCGGGAACGGTGGAGTGGGAGGGCGGCTCGGCCACGGCCGACTGGCTGTATGCCGGGTGCGCACCGGCCGTGCTCAACGACCTCCTCGTGGCCGGCGGCCACCGTCCGGTGGAGACCGAGCCGGGGCCGGAGGGGTCGCAGCTCAAGGTCAACCTCCTGCTGACCCGGCTGCCCGCCCTCAGGGACCCGACCGTCGACCCGGCCAGCGCTTTCGTGGGCACCTTCCACGTCAACGAGGGCTACGCCCAGCTCTGCGAGGCGTATGCCGGGGGCGCCGCCGGCCACGTCGTTGCCCGGCCCCCGGGGGAGGTCTACTGCCACACGCTCTCCGACCCCAGCATCCTCGGTACTGACCTGGCCGCCCGGGGCATGCACACCCTGACCCTGTTCGGCCTCCACGTGCCCGCCCGGCTCTTCGAGGCCGATCCCGACCGGGTGCGCGCCCAGGTCCTGGAGGCCACACTCGACTCCCTCGACGCCGTCCTGGCCGAGCCGGTCCGCGAGCTGGTCGCGCGGGACGCCGAGGGGCGGCCCTGCCTCGAGGTCCGCTCGCCGCTCGACCTCCAGCACGACGTCGGCCTGCCCGGCGGCAACATCTTCCACCGGTCCCTGCAGTGGCCCTGGGCCGAGCGGGAGGCGGAGGTCGGCACCTGGGGCGTCGAGACGGCATACCCCCGCCTGCTCCTGGCAGGCGCAGGCGCGCGCCGCGGCGGGGGTGTCTCCGGCATCGCCGGCCGGAGTGCCGCCCTGGCCGCGCTGGGAGCGCGCTGACCTGCGGGCGTAACAGCCCTGAAACACACCTAAGGCAGGATGCGGGCCATGGATCGCCAGCAGGAGTTCGTGCTCCGCACCATCGAGGAGCGGGACATCCGCTTCGTCCGCCTCTGGTTCACCGACGTCCTCGGCACGCTCAAGTCCGTCGCCGTGGCGC
Source organism: Dermatophilaceae bacterium (assembly GCA_035691065.1). Taxonomy (GTDB): domain Bacteria; phylum Actinomycetota; class Actinomycetes; order Actinomycetales; family Dermatophilaceae; genus DASSJT01. The sequence goes on along the minus strand of DASSJT010000210.1, from coordinate 35,979 downwards.
CGGCCGAGCTGGAGGGCGCGTTCACCGAGGGGATCGGCTTCGACGGCTCGGCGATCGAGGGCTTCGCCCGGGTCTACGAGGCCGACATGCTGGCGATGCCCGACCCCGCCACGTTCCAGGTGCTGCCCTGGCGCGGGGAGAACCCCGGCACGGCCCGCATGTTCTGCGACATCTCGCTGCCCGACGGCACCCCGAGCTTCGCCGACCCGCGCCAGGTGCTCCAGCGGGCGCTGGGCAGGGCTGCCGACCTGGGCTTCACCTTCTACACCCACCCCGAGATCGAGTTCTTCCTGCTGAAGCCCGGGTTCGCCCCCGGGGTGCGGCCCGAGCCGATCGACCAGGCAGGCTACTTCGACCACGTGCCGCACGGCACCGGGCACGACTTCCGGCGGGCCGCGATCACGATGCTGGAGTCGATGGGCATCTCGGTGGAGTTCAGCCACCACGAGGGCGCGCCAGGCCAGAACGAGATCGACCTGCGCTACGCCGACGCCCTGTCCACGGCCGACAACATCATGACCTTCCGCACGGTCATCAAGGAGGTGGCCCTGGAGCAGGGGATCTTCGCCTCGTTCATGCCCAAACCGTTCTCCGACTTTCCGGGCTCGGGCATGCACACGCACATGTCCCTGTTCGAGGGTGACGCCAACGCGTTCTACGAGGCCGGAAACCCCTACCAGCTCTCGACGGTGGGCCGTCAGTTCATCGCCGGTCTGCTGCGCCACGGCGCCGAGATCACCGCCATCACCAACCAGTGGGTCAACTCCTACAAGCGGCTCTGGGGCGGCGGCGAGGCGCCGGCCCACCTCACGTGGGGCCACAACAACCGGTCGGCCATGGTGCGCGTCCCGATGTACAAACCGGCCAAAGGCCAGAGCAGCCGGGTGGAGGTGCGCACCATCGACTCGGCCTGCAACCCCTACCTCGCCTTCGCGGTGCTCCTCGCGGCCGGCCTGAAGGGCATCGAGGAGGGCTATGAGCTCCCCGCCGAGACCGAGGACGACGTCTGGCGGCTTACCGACTCCGAGCGGCGCGCGCTGGGGATCGAGCCGCTGCCGGGCTCGCTGTCGCAGGCGATCGAGGCCATGGAGCGCAGCGAGCTCGTCGCGGAGACCTTGGGCGAGCACGTGTTCGACTTCTTCCTGCGCAACAAGCGGACGGAGTGGGACGACTACCGCGGCCAGGTCACGGCGTTCGAGCTCGAGCGCTACCTGCCCAGACTCTGAGCGTTGGCCAGTCACAGCTGCCCCTTCGCCTGCGCTTCGCCCAGTGCCACCCGTCGCCCGCCGGGCTCCGGAGGGCGACGGGTGGCAGCCGCACTAGGGTGAAAACGTGACAAACCCGCGCACGGCGACCCAGGGCGCAGCACTCGCCCGCCTCGGGTTCGCCGACCCGGGGCGCGCCGAGAGCCTCCTGGCCGACCCGGCGCTGGCGGGCCTGGTCGACCCGCTCGACGACATCTTCAGCGACGGTCTGCCGGACGCCCTCGGCCAGGTGGCCGACCCCGACCTCGCCCTGCTCAGCCTCGTGCGCCTCATGGAGTCCCTGCGCCGGCGCGAACCCGCCGAGCGCGACACCGACAATGACACCGGGGGGTCCTCCGACCCGGCGCAGCTGGTGGCCGCCCTGCGTCACCCCGGCCCGGCCCGCGACCGGATGCTGGCGGTGCTCGGGGCATCAACGGCCCTGGGCGACCACCTGGTCGCCCATCCCGACCAGTGGCGCAGCGCCACGGAGGGGTCCGAGCGCACGGTCGAGCAGCGCATCGAACACCTGGTAGGTGCCGTGTCGGCGGCCGCCGAGAACGGCAGCCTGACCCCCCGGGACGCCCTTCGGGTGGCCTACCGCCAGGAGCTCCTCGGCATCGCTGCGCTCGACCTGACCGCCGGAGACCCCACGCAGTCGCTCCCGACGACCGCCGAGTGGCTCGCCGACCTCGCCCAGGCGGCGCTCGAGGCGGCGCTCGTCATCGCCCAAGAGGAGGTGGGTGAGGAGTCGGCTGGCTGCCGGCTCGCCGTCATCGGCATGGGCAAGACGGGGGGCCGCGAGCTCAACTACGTGAGCGACGTGGACGTGATCTTCGTCGTCGAGCCCGCGGAGGGCGCGACGGAGGCCGAGGCGACGGCCGTCGGCAACCGCCTCGCGACGCTCCTGATGCGAGCCTGCTCCGCGTCGACCGCCCACGGAACGCTGTGGCCGGTCGACGCCGCGCTGCGCCCTGAGGGCAAGAACGGGCCGCTGGTACGCACCGTCAAGAGCCACCGGGCCTATTACGAGCGGTGGGCCAAGACCTGGGAGTTTCAGGCCCTGCTGAAGGCGCGCCACGTCGCAGGTGACCGTGAGGTAGGGGACGCCTACCTGGCCGCCGTCCGGCCCCTGGTCTGGCAGGCCGCCTCCAGGGACCACTTCGTCGAGGACGTGCAGGCCATGCGCCGCCGGGTGGAGCAGCACGTCCCCGCAGCGGAGGCCGACCGCCAGCTCAAGCTCGGCCCCGGAGGCCTGCGCGACGTGGAGTTCAGCGTGCAGCTGCTCCAGCTGGTACACGGCCGCGCCGACGACTCGCTCCGCTCGGGCACCACCCTCGAGGCCCTGGCGGCCCTGGCTCGCGGCGGCTATGTGGGGCGCACGGACGCTGCCACGCTCGGGACGGCATACCGGCTGCTGCGCACGCTGGAACACCGCATCCAGCTGTACCGCCTGCGCCGCACCCACCTCATGCCGACCGACGACGCCGACCTGCGCCGCCTGGGCCGAGCCGTCGGCCACCGCCGCGAGGCCTCGGTGGCGGTGGTCCAGCAGTGGCAGCGAGAGGCGCGGGAGGTGCGCAGGCTGCACGAGCGGCTCTTCTACCGGCCGCTGCTCAGTGCGGTGGCGAAGCTGAGCACCACCGAGGCCCGGCTGACGCCCGAGGCGGCCCGGGAGCGGCTCGCGGCCCTGGGCTTCCGCGACCCGGCCGGCGCGCTTCGTCACCTCGAGGCGCTCACCGTCGGGGTGAGCCGCCGGTCGGCGATCCAGCGCACCCTGCTGCCGGTGATGCTGGGCTGGTTCGCCGACGAGGCCGACCCCGACGCCGGGCTGCTCGCGTTCCGCAAGATCAGCGAGGAGCTGGGGTCGACCCACTGGTACCTGCGGCTGCTGCGCGACGAGGGCACCGCGGCGGAGCACCTGGCCCACGTCCTGGCCCGCAGCCGCTACGCGGCCGACCTGCTGGTGGGGGCGGCCGAGTCGGTGCAGATCCTCGGCGACGAGTCCGGTATGAAGCCGCTCGGCCGTGACGACATCGCCAAGCGCATGCAGGCTGCCGCTGGGCGCAAGGACTCGGCCGACGCGGCCATGGGCGCGGCCCGCGTCATTCGGAGGCAGGAGCTGTTCCGCATCGCGGTGGCCGACCTGCTCGGCAACCTCGGGCTGGACGAGGTGGGGGCGGCCCTCACCGAGCTCATGGCCGCCCTGGTCGAGACCGCCCTGGGCGTCGCCACCCGCACCGTGGAGCAGCGGCTGGGGGAGCCGCTCGGCACCGACGTGCTCGTGGTCGGTATGGGCCGTCTCGGGGGTGGCGAGCTCGGCTATGCCAGTGACGCCGACGTGATGTTCGTGCACGACCCCCGGACCACCGGGGTACGCCGCGCCCTGAGCGAGGACGAGGCGCAGCGCCGCGCGAGCGACGTGGTGCAGGAGGTGCGGCGCGTCCTCGCGATCCAGGGCCCCGACGGCCAGGTCTCGCTCGACGCCGACCTGCGCCCGGAGGGCAAGAACGGCCCGCTCGTGCGCTCCCTTGACTCCTACCGCAGCTACTACGAGCGGTGGTCCCTCACCTGGGAGTCGCAGGCTCTCGTGCGCGCCGCCCCGATCGCCGGCGACCCGGGGCTGGCGGCGCGGTTCACCGAGCTGGTCAACCCGCTGCGCTGGCCGGAGGGCGGGCTCACCCCGCAAGAGGTGCGCGAGGTCCGCCGGCTCAAGGCCCGCATGGAGTCCGAGCGGCTGCCCCGGGGCGCCAACCCCCGCAACCACTTCAAGCTCGGGCTGGGCGGCCTGAGCGATGTCGAGTGGACCGTCCAGCTGATCCAGATGCGATTTGCCCACGAGGTCCCGGACCTGCGCACCACGGCGACGCTGCCGGCGCTGCAGGCCGCGGTCGACGCGGGGCTGCTTCCCGACGCCGACGCGGTCGCCCTGCGCGAGGCGTGGGTCATGGCCTCGCGGATGCGCAACTCCTCGGTGCTCTTCCGCGGGCGCCCGGTCGACAGCCTCCCGAGCGACATGCGCGACGCCGACGGGATCGGGCGGATCATGGGCTTCGAGCCGGGTTCGGGCCAGCAGCTCGCCGACCGCTACCTGCGGGTCGCCCGCCGGTCGCGGGCCGCGGTGATGGCGAACTTCTACGACGCCACCTGAGGCTGGCCGGCATACCGCTGCCGGCTCGCGCAGCGCTGGGAGGGGTTCCCAGCGGCTGAGATGCCGTCCAGGGGCCCCGAGGGCCACCGCCTAGACTTTTCGCATGCTCACCACGACCGACTTCCGGGGTCGCAGGCTGTCCACGCGCGAGCTGCGCGCGGCCCTGCCCCGGGCCGAGCTGGGCGTGGAGGCGGCCGTCGAGGCGGTCCGGCCGATCTGCGCCGACGTCGCCGAGCGCGGGGCGGCCGCGCTCTACGACCTCGCCGAGCGCTTCGACGGCGTGCGACCGGGCAGCCTGCGGGTGCCCGTGGCGGTGCTCCGCGCGGCACTGGAGCAGCTCGACCCGGCGGTGCGGGCCGCCTTGGAGGAGTCGATCCGCCGGGCGCGCATCGTCCACCTCGAGCAGCGGCGCAGCGACCACCTCACGACCGTGGTCGAGGGCGGCACCGTGGCCGAGCGGTGGGTTCCGGTCGACCGGGTCGGCCTCTACGTCCCCGGTGGCCTTGCGGTCTATCCCTCCAGCGTCGTCATGAACGTCGTTCCCGCCCAGGCCGCCGAGGTTGGGTCGATCGCCGTGGCCAGCCCGCCCCAGCGCGACAACGCGGGCGTCTTCGCCGGCTACCCCCACCCGACGATCCTGGCGGCGTGTGCCCTGCTCGGCGTCGACGAGGTCTATGCCATGGGCGGCGCCCAGGCCATCGCCGGGTTCGCCTACGGGTTCGACGACGGGCTCGAGGGCGGCGGGCTCGACAACCGGCTCGACGACGGGCTCGACCACGGGCTCGACCACGGCGCGGCCCGCTGCGAGCCGGTGAGCCTCGTGACCGGCCCCGGCAATGTCTATGTCGCGGCCGCCAAGCGGCTGCTCAAGGGGCTCATCGGGATCGATGCCGAGGCTGGGCCCACCGAGATCGCCGTGCTCGCCGACGACAGCGCCGACGCCGAGATCGTGGTCGCCGACCTGATCAGCCAGGCCGAGCACGACCCGATGGCCGCGAGCATCCTCGTCACCGACAGCACGGCTCTGGCCGACGCGGTCGAGGCGGCCCTCGAGCGGCGGGTGGCGGCGACCAAGCACACTGAGCGGGTGGCCACCGCGCTGCGTGGCCCACAGAGCGGGGTGGTCCTGGTCGACGACCTCGACCAGGGGCTCGATGTCGTCAACGCCTACGCCGCGGAGCACCTCGAGGTGATCACGCGCGACGCTGACGCGGTGGCCGCCCGGGTCCGCAACGCCGGCGCGGTCTTCGTCGGGCCCTATTCGCCGGTGAGCCTCGGCGACTACACCGCGGGCTCCAACCATGTCCTGCCGACGGGCGGCTGCGCCTGCCACAGCAGCGGGCTGTCGGTGCAGTCCTTCCTGCGCGGCATCCACGTCGTGCGCTACAGCGAGGCGGCGCTGCGCGAGGTCGGCGGCCACGTCGTCACCCTGGCCAACGCCGAGGACCTGCCGGCCCACGGCGAGGCGGTCACCGCCCGCTTCGGCGGCGAGCTGTGAGCGGCCTGCGGGACCTGCTGCGGCCCGACCTGCACGGGAAAACGGCCTACGGCGCGCCCCAGCTCGACGTCCCGGTGCGGCTCAACACCAACGAGAACTCCTACCCGATCCCCGACGTGGTCGTCCACGACATCGTCGCGGCCGTCGCGGCCGAGGCAGCGGGCCTCAACCGCTACCCCGACCGGGAGTTCACCGAGTTGCGCCAGGCGCTCGCCGACTACCTCGCCAAGGGGTCCGGCGTTCCGATCACGCCCGACCAGGTGTGGGCGGGCAACGGCTCCAACGAGGTGCTCCAGCACATCCTCCAGGCCTTCGGCGGGCCGGGACGGACGGCACTCGGCTTCACGCCGGCATACTCCATGCACCCGATCATCAGCGAGACCGTGGGCACCACCTGGGTCGACGGGCTCCGGGGCGCCGAACCGACCGCGCCGTTCGACCTCACCGCTGCCTCGGCGGCCGAGCAGGTCGTGGCCCACCAGCCCCATGTCGTGTTCCTGTGCTCGCCGAACAACCCGACCGGCACCGCGCTCGGCCTTGACGTCGTCGAGGCGGTCTACGCCGCCGCAGAGCGGGCCATCGTCGTGGTCGACGAGGCCTACGAGGAGTTCGCGCGTGAGGGGACGCTCAGCGCCCTGAAGCTTCTGGAGGGCCGGGAGCGGCTCGTGGTGACGCGGACGATGAGCAAGGCCTTCGCGTTCGCCGGGGGTCGGCTCGGATACCTCGCCGCCGCACCGGAGTTCACCGCTGCGCTGCGGCTGGTCCGGCTGCCCTACCACCTCTCCTCGCCGACCCAGGCCATTGCGCTCGCGGCGCTGAGGCACGCCCCGGAGATGCTCTCGACAGTGGCGGTGATCAAGGAGCAGCGCGACCGCATCGTCAGCGAGCTCACCGAGCTGGGCCTCTCGCCGGTGGCCAGCGACGCCAACTTCGTGCTGTTCGGCGGGCTGGCCGACGCGACGGCCACCTGGCAGGCGCTCCTCGACCAGGGTGTGCTGGTCCGCGACGTCGGCATCCCGCACTATCTTCGTGTCACCGCCGGCACGCCGGAGGAGACCAGCGCCTTCCTCGACGCCATCCGGCGCCTCGTCCCGGCCCACCTGCAGGAGCACCCCGCATGAGCAGCAGCCAGCCGACCGACCGCATCGCCGCGCTGAGCCGCGCGACGTCCGAGAGCGCGGTCGAGCTCGAGGTCAACCTCGACGGCACCGGGCAGGCCGAGGTGAGCACCGGCGTGCGGTTCTACGACCACATGCTGATCTCGCTGGCCAAGCACTCGCTCATCGACCTGCGGGTCAAGGCGGTCGGAGACATCGACGTCGACGCCCACCACACGGTCGAGGACGTCGCGATCGTGCTGGGCGACGCGCTGCGCCAGGCACTGGGCGACAAGCGCGGCATCTCTCGGTTCGGCGACGCCACCGTGCCCCTCGACGAGGCGCTCGTCCAAGCCGTCGTCGACGTCGCCGGGCGGCCGTATGCCGTCCACACCGGTGAGCCCGCGGGGCAGGAGTACGCCGTGATCGGCGGCACCTACGCCGGGTCCCTCACCAGGCACGTGTTCGAGACCATCGCGCAGCACGCGGGCATCGCACTCCACGTGCGGGTGCTCTCCGGGAGAGACCCGCACCACATCGTCGAAGCCCAGTTCAAGGCGCTCGCCCGGGCCCTCCGGGCGGCCGTGGCCCGTGACCCGCGGGTCGAGGGCATCCCGAGCGCGAAGGGCAGCCTCTAGGACGTGACCGCACCGCAGCGTCCGACCGGCCGCGTGGGGCGTGAGGCGCGTGCCCAGGGCCTGCTGCTGGTGCGCGGTGAGCAGGATGTCGTTGCCCGCTGGGCGGAAAGGGGACTCGTGGCGGCACACACCGTCCCACTGGTCGGCTGGACCGCCGTGCTGCCCGCCGAGCCGACGTCCCGGGCGAGCCCGCCCTACGACGACGCGCGGGCCGTTCTGGCTGCCCGGCCGCTGCCGTCCAAGCTGCGTCCCAGCATCGGCCTGTTCGCGCTGCAGGGCCGCGCGGTGGTCACCGTCCAGCCGGCCGGCTGGCGGGCGGTCCAGCGCTGGCTGGTGTGGACTCCCGGGCAGGGCGTCGCGCGCACCCCCCGGCTCCCGCTGCTGCGCCCGGTGGACCTCGTGCGCGCGGCTGGAGCCGAGCAACGGCAGGCCGGGACGGCGCTGCTGAGCGTGCTGCGCGACCGCCAGGGCCCGGCGACGTTGTGGCTGCTGGACGTCATGCGGGTGCTCGGGCTTCCTGGCGAGCGGCTGCTCACAGGCGAGCACCGGCCGGGCGAGAGTGCCGGCGCGGCGCTGGTGGAGCCGAGCGCGTCCTCGGTGGCCAGGTTCGAGTCGATCCTGCGCGACGAGGCCGAGCAGCGCGCCGAGAGGGAGGAGACCTGAGATGGCCGCCGACGTGGTGGTGCTCGACTACGGCAGTGGCAACGTGCGCTCCGCCGTGCGCGCCCTCGAACGCGTGGGCGCCCGGGTCGAGCTGACCGCCGACCGGGAGCGCGCCCTCGCCGCCGACGGACTGTTCGTCCCCGGCGTGGGCAACTTCCACGCCTGCATGGCGGGGCTGCGCGCCGCCGACGGGCCTCGCACCATCGACACCCGGCTTGCCGGCGGCCGGCCGGTCCTCGGTGTGTGCGTGGGCATGCAGGTGATGTTCGAGGGATCGGAGGAGCCCAGCGGCAGCCCCGAGGCGGGACTGGGGGAGTGGCCGGGCATGGTGGCCCGGCTCAAGGCCGAGATCGTGCCCCACATGGGCTGGTCGACGGTCTCGCCGCCGGAGAGGACGCGGCTGTTCGCCGGAGTGGAGGGCGAGCGGTTCTACTTCGTCCACTCGTATGCCGTCCGGCACTGGGAGCTGCCCGAGCCCAGCGGCAGCTTCGCCCGGGTCGCGCCGCTGGTCACCTGGGCGCACCACGGCGAAGACTTCGTCGCAGCGGTCGAGAACGGCCCACTTTCGGCGACGCAGTTCCACCCCGAGAAGTCTGGGGAGGCCGGCCTGCACCTGCTCGACAACTGGGTGCGCTCGCTCTGACCGAAACCCGACGGATGCAGGATCCCGCCCGGCCGCCTGCGAACCGTCGCCAGGAGCGACCTCCCAACCACCGCACGATCACCCAAGCACCGCACGATCACCCAACCAGCGCACGATCAGGAGCCTGATGACCACGCCCACCACGCCGGGCGCGTCCGCGTCGCACCCGTCGCACCATGCCTCCGCTGCGCGACCCCGGCTCCAGCTGCTGCCGGCGGTCGACGTCGCCGACGGCCAGGCCGTGCAGCTCGTCCAGGGCGTGGCCGGCTCGGGGGGACGGTTCGGCGACCCGTGGGAGGCTGCGGAGCGCTGGCAGGACCAGGGTGCCGAGTGGCTGCACCTGGTCGACCTCGACGCGGCGTTCGGACGGGGCTCCAACGCGGCACTCCTCGCGGAGATCGTCGACCGGCTCGACATCCAGGTCGAGATGTCGGGGGGCATCCGCGACGCAGCCAGCCTGACCGCGGCCCTGGCGACGGGATGTCGGCGGGTCAACCTCGGGACCGCCGCCCTGGAGGACCCCGACTGGACGGCCCAGGCCATCGCCGAGCACGGCGACCGGGTCGCCGTCGGGCTGGACGTCCGTGGCACCACCCTGGCGGCACGCGGCTGGACCCGTGATGGCGGTGACCTCTGGGAGACCCTGTCCCGTCTCGACGCAGAGGGCTGCTCGCGCTACGTCGTCACCGATGTCAACAAGGACGGCATGCTCAAGGGCCCCAACCTCGACCTCCTGCGCCAGGTCTGCTCGCGCACCGACCGGCCAGTCGTCGCCTCCGGAGGAGTTTCGACCCTCGAGGACCTGGCCGCCCTGCGGGACCTGGTGCCCGAAGGAGTCGAGGGCGCGATCATCGGCTCGGCTCTGTACCGCGGCGCCTTCACACTTCCCGATGCCCTCGAAGTCGCAGGCCGCCGATGAGGCCCGAGCAGCCTCGGCACGACTCGCCCGAGCAGCCTCGGCACGACTCGCCCCAGCAGCCTCCGCACGACTCGGCCGGGCTGCCCTGGCGCGGTCGGGAGCTCACCTCCACGGGGTTCGACGCCGACGACGGCGGCGCCGACCCGGCCCTCCTGGCCGCCCTCGACGCCGGTGACGACGGCACGCTGATGGGAGCCATGGCCGGCGCGCGGCTCCTGGTCCCCATCGTGGCCGAGCCGGTGGCGGTCGACCGCTCCGGCGACCTGGCTGTGGAGAAGGAGACCAGCATGGCCGCGGTGACCCTGGTTGCCCCCGACGGGCAGCGGGCCCTGCCGGTGTTCAGCAGCATCGCAGCCCTGGCAGCCTGGGATGCTGCCGCCCGCCCGGTGCCGGTCTCGGGCCAGCGGGCCGCGGAGGCCGCCGTCGCGGAGGGTTGCGACGTCATGGTCGTCGACCTCGCCGGCCCCCGCTCGCGGGAGCTGCGGCCGAGCATGGTCTGGGCGCTCGCCCAGCACCGTGAATGGCTGCCGCCGCATCAGGACCCCGTCGTCGGCGAGGGCGTGCGCAAGGCGGTCGTGGGCGAGGAGGACGTGACCGGGCACAGTCTCGCCGCTGGGCACGAGCCGGGCGTGCTCGCGGTGCGCCTCGTCCTGGTGCCCGGCCTGACGGCCGACGAGATTCAGGAGCTGGCGACCCGGGTGGGGGAGCGGCTGGCAACCGACGGCGAGCTCCGCGCCCGCATCGACGGGCTGGCGTTCACCGTGCGCTGACCGACACCTTCCGCTGCTCATTGCGCCCGACACGCCAGGGGGCCAGCGACTGAAGACGCAGGCCCCGGCGTGTCGGGCAGTCAGTCGAGCTAGACCAGGCAACCGTGAAACGCTCTCCTGGGCCTCGCCAGGGGCGTCGGGAATGGTCGAGGCCTCGCGGAACGCCAGCTGGAGCGACGTCAGGCCGTCACGCAGCGGTGCCGCGTGTTGGCTGCCCAGGTCTGGAGCCGCAGCAGTGACCAGCCCGGCGAGCGCGGTGATCAGCCGGCGCGCCTCGTCGAGGTCGAGGTGCTCGGCGGCGTCCTCGCCCTCGGCCAGCCGCACTTCACCGCAGCCGCGCTCATCAGGTGCACCGCGGCGGTGGTGATGATCTCGACCGCCGGCACGGCTGCGATGTCCCTCGCAGCCGCGCCCGCCGCGTCACCCACGCCGTCACCCGCGCCGTCACCCACGCCGTCACCCGCGGCGTCTCCCACGGTGGCACCCGCAGAGACGCCCTCGGACCGAGCCACGGAGTCGGGATCGGCTTCGGGATTCGCTCGATTCGCGCTCACGCTGATACCCTTGCAGATCGACCGGCCGCGTCTGTCGTGGGGCTCTCCGCCGGGGGGTCTCGCGAGAGGTGCGGTGTGCAAGAGAAGCTCACCGCTTCCACCCGCGTCGGCCAGCTGGCTGCCGGGTTCCCCAGGTCCGAGCGCCGCGTGTTCACGCACGCGCGCACACGGCATACGGCCGTGCGGGTGTGGGACCGGATCAGGTGAGGCTCCTCGCGCAACGGCGGCGAGGGGCCTTTCTTCGTCTGCCGTGGTCACCAGATCGACCTGACAATCGACCCTTACCTAAGGAGCAGCACATCAGCGAACCTCGCATCAACGAGCGCATCCGGGTACCAGAGGTGCGCTTGGTTGGCCCCAATGGCGAGCAGGTTGGCATCGTGCGCGTCGAGGACGCGCTCCGTCTGGCAGCCGAGGCTGACCTCGACCTCGTCGAGGTGGCCCCGATGGCCAAGCCGCCGGTCGCCAAGCTCATGGACTTCGGCAAGTTCAAGTACGAAGCCGCCATGAAGGCGCGGGAAGCGCGCAAGAACCAGGTGAACACCGTCATCAAGGAGATCAAGCTCCGTCCGAAGATCGACCCGCACGACTATGGCACCAAGCGAGGCCACGTCGAGCGGTTCCTCAAGGGCGGCGACAAGGTCAAGGTGACGATCATGTTCCGCGGCCGCGAGCAGTCGCGCCCCGAGCTCGGCTACCGACTCCTGCAGAGGCTGGCCGAGGACGTCGTCGAGCTGGGCTCGGTCGAGTCCGCCCCGAAGCAGGACGGCCGCAACATGATCATGGTGCTCGCCCCGACCCGCAAGAAGTCCGAGGCCAAGGCGGAGCAGCGCCGGGCCCGGCAGGCGGCCCACCCGGCCGAGGCCGGTGCCTCAGCGGGAGAGCCCGTGTCGGCAGCGCAGACCGCGGCCGCCAGCACCACGCAGACCGCCGACCCACCCGCCGAGCCGACCGCCGAGCAGCCCGCCGAGTAGGCCCCGCGCCCCAGACCCACCTCACGAAGTAACCACTCGACGAAGGAGATCGGCTCCCATGCCGAAGAACAAGACGCACAGCGGCACCAAGAAGCGCTTCCGGATCACCGGATCCGGCAAGGTGATGCGCGAGCAGGCCGGCCACGTGCACAAGTTCCACGAGAAGACCCCGCAGAAGGCGCGGCGGCTCAGCCGTGACGTGCTGGTCTCTGGCGCCGACGCCAAGCGGGTCAAGAAGCTTCTCGGCAAGTGATCGGCACGTGATCCGGCCCTCGCGGCCAACCCCACCATCTTGACGCCGGGACTGGTCCCCGGCTGAGCACGAACGAGCAAGGAGAACTCACGTGGCACGCGTGAAGCGGGCGGTAAACGCCCAGAAGAAGCGCCGGGTCGTCCTCGAGCGCGCCAGCGGTTACCGCGGTCAGCGGTCGCGCCTCTACCGCAAGGCCAAGGAGCAGGTGCAGCACTCACTGGGCTACGCCTACCGTGACCGCCGCGCCCGGAAGGGTGACTTCCGTCGCCTGTGGATCCAGCGCATCAACGCTGCAGCGCGCGCCAACGGCATGACTTACAACCGCTTCATCCAGGGCCTGAAGGCGGCCGAGGTCGAGGTCGACCGCCGCATGCTCGCCGAGCTGGCGGTCAACGACGAGGCTGCCTTCGCGGCGCTGGTCGAGGTCGCCAAGGCCCAGGTGCCGGCGACCGCTGAGGCCGTCTCCGCCTGACTGGGCCCGCACTGCAAAGCACCGCCCGGCCCACCACTGGCCCAGCCGCGAGCGCCGGGACATGTCCACGCTGACCAACCCCCGATCCGATCGGGTCAAGGCAGTCCGGGCACTGTCCCGGCGCTCGGCGCGTGAGCGGGCCGGTCGGTTTCTCGCGGAGGGACCCCAGGCCGTGCGGGAGGCGGTGCGGTGGGCCCCCGGTCAAGTGGTCGACCTCTACGCGACCACGGACGCGACCGAACGGCATATGGAGATCCTGGCCGCCGCTCGCCGCGCCGGCATCGCCGCACAGGAGGTGACCGACGACGTCCTCGCGGCCATGTGCGACACCCAGACCCCGCAGGGTCTGGCGGCGGTATGCCGGATGGTCCAGCCGGCGCTCGAGTCCGTGCTGTCGGCGCGTCCCCGGCTGCTCGTGGTGCTGACCCAGGTTCGGGACCCGGGCAACGCCGGCACGGTCATCCGCGGCGCGGACGCCGCGGGCGCCGACGCGGTGCTCGTCAGCACCAGCTCGGTCGACGTGCACAGCCCCAAGGTGGTGCGGTCGACGGCGGGCTCGCTGTTCCACCTGCCGGTGGTCACCGGGCTGGACCTCGGCGTCCTGATCCCCGCCCTGCGCAGCGCCGGGATCCGGCTGCTGGCGGCCGACGGGTCCGGGGGCCGGGTCCTGGGCGACGTCGACCTGTCGGGACCGCACGCCTGGGTCATGGGGAACGAGGCATGGGGACTTCCCCAGGACCTGCGCGACCAGTGCGACGAGGTCGTGCGCGTTCCGATCTACGGCAGGGCCGAGTCGCTCAACCTCGCCATGGCGGCGACGGTGTGCGTCTATGCCTCCGCCATGGCGCAAAGGAGCGGGTGACCCACGCGCTCGGGGTGGCTAAGGTCCATTCATGCACTTCCCGATGCCGTCGTTCGACCAGGAGAAGGCGCAGCTGTTCTCCGAGCTGCTGCCGGACGGCGTCGTGTCGGTCGGCCCGGACGCGCGTGTCATCTACCTGAACGCCAGGGCCGAGCGCATCACCGGCCTCACCCGGGCCCAGCTCGTCGGCCAGGACGTGCGTGAGGCCCTTGAGCTGCGCGACCGGGACGGCTCGATGTGGTGGGAGAAGACCGACCCCTGGCGCGGGCTCAACATCCGCTCCGGCCATCGCGAGAAGCTGCTCATGCTCGGCAACGGGCGCGAGGTCCTGGTCACGGCGAAGTACCACCGCGCGGGTCGCAACCAGCCGGTCCTGCGTGTGCTGATCGGGCTGCGCGACGCCGAGGCACGCCAGCGCGCCGAGGCCGACCATGCCGCGCTGATCTCGACCGTCGCCCACGAGCTGCGCTCGCCGCTCACCAGCGTCAAGGGCTTCTCCTCGACGCTGCTGCGCCGCTGGGAGCGGTTCACCGACGACCAGAAGCGGCTCATGATCGAGACCATCCAGGCCGACGCCGACCGGGTCACCCGGCTGATCACCGAGCTGCTCGACGTCTCCCGCCTCGATGCTGGGCGCCTCCAGATCCACCCACGGCCGGTCGACCTCCGCGCGATCTTCGCCCAGCACGTGGAGCGCTCGGTCGCCAGCGGCCACCCGCGCGAGCGCTTCGTCATCGACGTCTCGGACGACCTGCCCGAGGTGTGGGTGGACCCCGACCGGCTCGACCAGATCCTGGCCAACCTCATCGAGAACGCCCTGCGACACGGCCGTGGCACGGTCACCCTGGCCGGGCGCAACGGCCACGAGCGGGAGCCGGCCGCCGACATCGTCGTCAGCGACGAGGGCGAAGGCATCCCGCCGTCGAACCGGATGCTGGTCTTCAGCCGGTTCTGGCAGGGCGGCCACCGCGGGAGCACCGGGCTGGGTCTGTACGTCGTCCGCGGGCTCGTGGAGGCCCACGGCGGCACGATCGCGGTCGAGGACGCGCCCGGCGGTGGCGCCCAGATCCGCATGACGCTGCCGAGCACACCGCCCGAGCACCTCGCCTGAGCCGGCACATCGTCGTTTCCGCGCGGCCCTGGCCCGCGCTGGGAGCCCTCGGCTGCGCTCGGAGCCCTCGCCTGCGGACGGAGCCATCGCCCGCGCTCGTCTCCACGCTGTATGCCGGGGGAGCGGGGAAGGCGGAGATCGGGCGGCTCAGGTGCTCCTCCGGCAGACAAGGCCGCAAACCGAGCCCGGCGCGGGGCTCAGCGGGGATGCTCAGGGGTTGCCCTGAGCCGCCCCTGAATGCGCCCCTGAACCGGCCAAAAAGCCCGTGTCATTTCGCGGTGGCTCTGGTTCCGTTGGGGCATCCAATCCAACGCACTGGGGGTTTTGACATGAACAAACGGGCACCGTCGCCGGCCGGCCGGCTGGCGTGGCTCCCCGCGGGACGGCGCAGCAAGTGGGTCGTCCTGGCTTTCTGGATCGTGGTCGCCGGGTTCGCGTTCGGGCCCAGCTCGGGCCTCACCGACGTGCAGAAGAACGACGCAGAGTCCTGGCTGCCAAGCGGCGCGGAGTCGACCAAGGTCATCGCGGCGAGCTCGGCGTTCCGCTCGAGCGACGAGATCCCGGCCGTGGTGGTCTACGAGCGGCCCGGGGGGCTGACTCCTGCTGACCTGACTGCCGTCACCGCGCAGGTGCAGCGGTTCAACGCTGTCGCGGGCGTCGACCGCGACGCCTCGGGTCCGGTCCCCTCGGCCGACCGCGAGGCGCTGCAGGTCTTCGTTCCCATCAACGCCGGCAGCGGCGGCTGGCAGAAGCTCTCCACCACGGTCGACCAGCTGCGGGCCATCGCCGACACCGGGCCACCAGGCCTCTCGGCGCACTTCACCGGACCGGGCGGCTACGCGGCCGACTCCTCCGAGGCCTTCTCGGGCATCGACGGCAAGCTGCTCTACTCTGCCCTGGCCGTGGTCATCCTGATCCTGCTGGTGACCTACCGCAGCCCCGTGCTGTGGACCCTGCCGGTGGTCTCGGCGTTCATCGCCCTCACCGCAGCCCAGGCCGTGATCTACCTGTTGGCCAAGTACGCCGACCTCACCGTCAACGCCCAGAGCGCGGGCATCCTCACCGTGCTGGTCTTCGGCGCCGGCACCGACTACGCGCTGCTGCTGGTCGCCCGCTACCGCGAGGAGCTCCGCCGCCACGAGGACCGCCACGAGGCGATGGCCTTCGCCCTGCACCGCTCCGGTCCGGCCATCTTCGCCAGTGGCGCGACGGTCATTGCCGGCATGCTCTGCCTCCTCGCCGGCACGCTGAACTCCACCAAGGGCCTGGGCCCGGTCGCCGCCGTCGGCATCGCCGTCGGGCTCGGCGTGATGCTCACGCTGCTCCCTGCCCTCCTGGTCATCTTCGGGCGCTGGATGTTCTGGCCGGTGCGGCCCACCTTCGGGTCGGCGGACCACACCGAGACCGGCGTGTGGGCCCGGGTGGGCGCCAGGATCGCGCGGGCGCCGCGCCGCACCTGGGTAGTGACGAGCCTCCTGCTCGCCATCGCCTCACTCGGAATCCTCCAGCTCAACGCCACCGGCCTCGCCAACAAGGACACCTACTACGGGCGTCCCGACTCGGTGGTGGGCGAGGAGATCGTCGCCAAGCACTACCCGGGCGGCGCCGGCTCGCCGGTCATGGTGATCTCCAACGCCGACCAGGCCCAGGCGGTGAAGACGGCGTTGAGCGGGGTCCAGGGAATCGCCTCGGCCGCAGATCCGGTCCGGGTCGGCGACAAGGCCTACATCGAGGGCACGCTCACCGACGCGCCCGACAGCGACGCTGCCAGCGCGACCATCGAGCGGGTGCGCACGGCGATCCATGCGGTGCCGGGCGCTGAGGCCATCGCTGGCGGCGACACCGCGATCCGGCACGACAGCCTCGAGGCATCCGACAGCGAGAACCGCACCGTGATCCCGCTGATCCTGCTCGTGGTGTTCCTGATCCTCGCCGTGCTGCTGCGAGCCATCGTGGCGCCGGTCGTGCTGATCGCGACGGTCGTCCTGTCCTTCGGGGCCGCCCTCGGGCTGAGCTCGGTGGTCTTCCGGCAGGTGCTGGGTTTCGCCGGCGCGGACCCGTCGCTGCCGCTGTTCGCCTTCGTGTTCCTCGTCGCCCTCGGGATCGACTACAACATCTTCCTGATGACGCGGGTCCGCGAGGAGGCCCAGGCGGTCGGCACGCGCCAGGGCGCTCTGGTGGGGTTGGCTGCCACCGGAGGCGTGATCACCTCGGCCGGGCTGGTCCTCGCAGGCACCTTCGCGGTGCTGGGAACGCTCCCGCTGGTGACGTTCGCGGAGATCGGGATCGCGGTCGCCCTCGGCGTTCTGCTCGACACGCTGATCGTGCGGTCGGTGCTCGTCACGGCGATCAACCTCGACGTGGGCCGCTGGATGTGGTGGCCGAGCAAGCTCTGGTCGCGGGAGCCCACCCGCACCGAGCCGGTTCCCGAGGAGCGCCAGCTCGAGGAGGCCGGGGTGGCCGCCGGCTGACGCTGCGGCACACGCTGCCGGCTGGCCAGGTCCGATGGCAGCCACACGAAGAGGTATGCCGGGTGCGCGAGCCGCGCACCCGGCATACCCCTTGTTCGGCGTCCGTCGGGCGGCGTCTCTCGGGCGGCGTCTGTCGGGTCAGGGAGGGTCCCCGTCCGGTGGTCTCCAGCGGGCCGGGCACCGTCGTGAGGGGCGGCCCAGACCGACAGGGGCAAAAACCAGTTGGGTCCTGTCAGTGGGCTGTGCGAACCTGAGGGAATGTCCAAGCCGATCGAGCGCTACCGCCGGGTCTTCGCCGTGCCCGCACTGCGACGGGCGCTGCTGCTTGGCCTGCTCGTGCGCATGCCGATCTTCACCGGCTCCATCATCCTGACCATCCACGTCGTCGCGACGCTGCACCGGTCCTATGGCGCGGCCGGACTCGTCTCGGGCGCGGCGACCGTGGCCATCGCGGTGAGCGGGCCGTGGCGAGGCCGGCTGCTCGACCGGATGGGCCTGCGGCGGGTGGTCGTGCCCTCGATCGTCGTGGCCGCGGTCTGCTGGTCGGTGGCGCCCTTCGTCGACTACTGGCCGCTCCTGGGGCTCGCCGCCCTCGCGGGGCTGTTCGTCATCCCGTCCTTCTCGATCATCCGGCAGGCGGTGCTGGCGGCCGTCCCCGAGGAGGACCGCCGCACGGCGCTGTCCCTCGATGCGAGCATGGTCGAGCTGTCGTTCATGGTCGGCCCAGCCGCCGGTGTGTGGGCAGCGACGCAGTGGCCCACGTCGTGGGTGCTCTTCAGCGTCGAGATGGCCGGCGTGGCCGCCGGCATCTTCCTTTGGGTGGTCAACCCGCCGCTGTACGAGCTGGATGAAGCCGCGGAGAGCGCCGGCGAGCGTGGGCAGCACCTGCCCCGGTCGGCCTGGTTCCGCGGCCGCTTCCTTGCCATCTGCACTGCCGCAGCCGCAGGAACTGTGGTGCTCGGGGGCACCGACATAGGCATCGTGGCGGCGCTCCGGTCGTTCGGCGCCCAGCCCAGCATCGGCATCGTCCTCTCGGTCTGGGGGTTCGGATCGCTGCTCGGCGGGCTTGTCTACGGCGGGCTCCACCGGTCGGTCCCAGCCTTCGCGCTGCTGGCCGCCCTCGCGGTCGTCACGGTGCCCATGGCGCTGGCCTCGGGGGTGGCCTCGCTCGCCGTCCTTGCCTTCGTGGCTGGTCTGCTCTGCGCGCCGACGATCACCGCGACGGTCGACGAGATCAGCCGGGTGGTGCCGGGGGCGGCGCGCGGGGAGGCCATGGGCTGGCACGGCTCGTTCATGACGGCCGGGTTTGCCCTCGGGGCGCCGGGCGCCGGTGTGGCGATCGACCGGTTCGGCTACGCCGGAGGGTTCGTCGTGGTCTCCGCGCTGGGCTTCGCGGTGGCCCTGGTGGTGGCCGGGGTGACCCTCCGCCGAGGCTCGGCGCCCGGCAGCGAGCCCGGGCTCGTCGAGAGCGCCCCCGCGCCGGCCGAGCTCCTCACCTGACCCGCGACCCTTTATCGGGTCGCCCGATATCGGTGCGGTTTCCCCGTGGTGGCACGCCGGGGGAACCGTACGTTTATCGGGCGACCCGATAAAGGTGGGGACAGAGGTAGAGGCCCCAACCCCGGGCAACTGGGTTGCCCGAGGCGAGGCGCATGCGTCAGGCTGGGGCCATGACCTCGCGCCAGCAGCGATTTACCGCGCCTTCGGGCGTGGCGAGCTGCCTGCGCTGAGGCGACCCTCCGGCATACCTCATAGCGCTCCCCGGCCCGAAGGCGACCACAGCCTGAGCCCGTCACCGTGAGGCTGCGCGCCCGGCCCTAGACTCGGGGCCGCCGCGCGCCGTGAACACGGGTGGAAGCCCGAGAGGAAAGGCATGTCTGGACCCAACAAGCAGTACGACCCCGTCGAGGTCGCCGCGCTCGACCCCGCCGCGGTCGAGGCCGCGGTGGACGGCGCCCTGGCCGCCGCAAAGTCTGCCGACTCGCTCGACGCCCTCAAAGCGGCCCGGATCACCCACCAGGGCGACAAGAGCCCACTGGCTCTTGCCAACCGGGAGATCGGCGCGCTGCCCCCGAGCGCCAAGGCCGAGGCGGGCAAACGCGTGGGCCAGGCGCGCAGCCGGGTCGCCGAGGCGTTCCTGCAGCGCCAGGTCGAGCTCGAGGCCGAGCGGGACGCCCGGATCCTGGTCGAGGAGACCCAGGACCTCACCGTGCGCGTGCCGCGGCGCCCTCTGGGAGCCCGGCACCCGATCACCCTGATCACCGACCGCATCGAGGACATCTTCGTGGCGATGGGCTGGGAGATCGCCGAAGGCCCCGAGCTCGAGTCGGAGTGGCTCAACTTCGATGCCCTCAACCTGGGGGCCGACCACCCGGCCCGGCAGATGCAGGACACGTTCTTCGTCGACCCGCCCGAGGCCGGCCTGGTCCTGCGCACCCACACTTCGCCGGTACAGGTGCGCACCATGCTCGACCGGGAACCACCGATCTACGTGCTCTGCCCCGGCAAGGTCTTCCGGACCGACGAGCTGGACGCGACCCACACACCGGTGTTCCACCAGTTCGAGGGGCTGGTCGTCGACGAGGGGATCACCATGGCCCACCTCAGGGGAAGCCTCGACGCGTTCGTGGAGCGGCTCTTCGGCGAGGGCACGGTCACCCGGCTCCGCCCGTCCTACTTCCCGTTCACCGAGCCCAGCGCGGAGATCGACTGCCGCTGCTGGGTCTGCGGCGGCACTGACCCCGACTGCCGTACCTGCGGCGGCACCGGCTGGATCGAGATGGGCGGCTGCGGCATGGTCAACCACGCGGTTCTTCGGGCCAGCGGCATCGACCCCGGCCGGTACACCGGGTTCGCCTTCGGCCTGGGCATCGAGCGCTCGCTCCTGCTGCGGCACGGGGTGGGCGACATGCACGACATCGTCGAGGGAGACGTGCGGTTCAGCACCCAGTTCGGAATGGAGATCTGATGCGCGCGCCAGTCTCATGGCTGCGAGAGCTGGCCGACGTGCCCGCCGGCGCCACCGGAGCGGACGTCGCAGAGAGCCTGGTCCGGGTGGGCCTGGAAGAGGAGGCGCTGCATGGCGGCGACGTCACCGGCCCACTCGTTGTGGGCCGGGTCCTGGAAGTGACTCCCGAGCGCCAGAGGAACGGCAAGACCATCAACTGGTGCCTGGTCGACGTCGGCACCGCCAACGGCACCGGCGAGCCCCAGGGGATCGTCTGCGGCGCCCACAACTTCGCGGCCGGCGACCACGTCGTGTGCATCCTGCCCGGCGGGGTGCTGCCCGGCGGCTTCCAGGTCACCGCGCGCAAGACCTACGGGCACATCTCGGCCGGCATGATCTGCTCGGCCAAGGAGCTCGGGATCGGCGAGGACCACAGCGGGATCATCGTGCTCGCCGAGCACCTCGCCGACCGGCCTGACGCGGTCGACGGCCTCAAGCCCGGCCAGGACGCCATCGAGCTGCTCGGCCTCGGCGAGCAGGTCGTGGAGGTCAACGTCACGCCGGACCGCGGCTACTGCTTCTCGATGCGCGGGATCGCCCGCGAGTACGCCCTCTCCACCGGGGTCGCCTTCCATGACCCGGCTGACCCCGGGCGGCTGCCCACGGCCAAGCCCAACGACCGGGGGTATGCCGTCCGGCTGGCCGACGCTGCGCCGATCCGGGGCCGCGCGGGGTGCGACCGGTACCTTGCCCGGGTCGTGCGGGGAGTCGACGTCACCGCCGAGAGCCCGTCGTGGATGAGGACCCGGCTGACCCAGGTCGGCATGCGCCCGATCTCACTCGCCGTCGACGTCACCAACTACGTGATGATGCTGCTGGGCCAGCCGCTGCACGCCTTCGACCTCGACACCCTGTCCGGCTCGGTCGGAGTGCGCCGGGCCAAGCCGGGGGAGCGGCTGACGACACTCGACGACGTCGACCGGGCGCTCGACCCCGAGGACCTGCTCATCGTCGACGGCAGCGACACGGCGCTGGCCATCGCCGGGGTGATGGGGGGTGAGTCCTCGGAGGTCTCGTCCACGACCACCAACGTGCTCATCGAGGCCGCCCACTTCGACCCCACCACCGTGGCCCGCTCCTCCCGCCGGCACCGGCTCACCACCGAGGCGTCGAAGCGCTTCGAGCGCGGCGTCGACCCCGAGGTCACGGCGGCGGCTGCCCAGCTGGCCGTCGACCTGCTGGTCCGGCTCGGCGGCGGGGTGGCCGACGAGGGCGTCACCGATGTCGACGAGCGGGTCGGCCGCGAGCCGTTCGCGTTCGACGTCACGATGCCTTCGCGCTACGTCGGCCTGGACTACCCCCGCGAGGAGGTGGTCGCGACGCTGGAGGCGATCGGGTGCCAGGTCTCGAGCGGACGTGGCCAAGACTCGGACCGGGGCCCCGAGGCAGCCGACGTGGTGTGGGTGCTGCCCGCGTCGTGGCGCCCTGACCTGGCCGACGGACCCGACCTGATCGAGGAGGTGGCCCGCGTCCGCGGGTACGACGCGATCCCCTCGGAGCTGCCGCCCGCGCCCCCCGGCCGCGGCCTGACCCACGGTCAGCGCACCCGCCGCACGATCGCGACCACCCTGGCCCACCAGGGTCTGGTCGAGGTCCTGAGCTACCCCTTCGTCGCACCGTCACTGTTCGACCGCCTCGGCTATGCCGCTGACGACCCGCGACGGCACACGGTCCGGATCGCCAACCCGCTCTCCGACGAGGCGCCGCTCATGCGCACCTCCGTGCTGGACACCCTGCTGGACACGTTGCGCCGCAACATCGCCCGCGGCAACCGCGATGTCGCGGTCTACGAGATGGGTCTGGTCACGGTCGGCCATGAGGCGCCCCGTACTGCCCCGGTCCCGGGGATCGAGTCCCGCCCCGACGACTCCACGCTGGGGGAGATCATGGCCGCCGTGCCGGCCCAGCCGCGGCACGTGGCCTTCGCCGCTTCCGGGGACGCCATGCCGGCGGGCCCCTGGGGGGCGGCCCGTACGTTCGATCCCAGCGACGCCGTTGCCTGGGCTCGCGCCGTCGGGGATGCCGTCGGCCTGCGTCTCGAGGTGGCGGCGGCCGAGCGGGCGCCTTGGCACCCCGGCCGCTGCGCGCGGCTGTCGCTTCCCGACGGCACCGTTCTGGGCTACGTGGGAGAGCTGCACCCGAAGGTCCTCAGCGCCCTCGACCTGCCTTCGCGCACGGTTGCGGGCGAGCTCGACGTCGACGTCATCGTCGCCGCGAGCGGTGCGCCGGTGCTCGCCAAGCCGCTCTCGACGTTCCCTGTCGCCCATACCGACGTCGCCCTGGTCGTCGCCGAGACCGTGCCGGCCGCTGCGGTCGAGGCCGCCCTGACGGCGGGTGCGGGCCCGTCCCTGGAGACGCTGGCGTTGTTCGACATCTACCGCGGGGAACAGGTCGGCGCGGGCAACAAGTCACTGGCCTACCGCCTGTCGTTCCGGGCGCCTGACCGCACCCTCACGACCGAGGAGGTCAGTGCGATCCGTGACCGGGCCGTGGCCCGCGCGGCCGCCGACACGGGGGCGGCGCAGCGCTGAGCTGCTGATCCTGCACCGGAAGCTGCTCCTCCAGCCCCGGAAGTCACTGATCCAGCCCGGGGGCCGCTGAGCAGCCCCGAGCGCGGTCGACCGACCCCTCGGCACGGTCGACCAGCCCCCCACGCGGTTGACCAGCACTCAGCGGTCGGTCACGAAGTGCCAGCCCAGCCACCACCAGGCGAGCACGAGGCCGAACTGCGCCGAGCGTCGGCGCATCGCCCAAGTGAGCACGGTGCCCACTGACGGCACCCGACGGGGCGCCAGCCGGGCGGCTGCCTCGAGCGCCAGCACGGCGGCAGCGATGAGGGCGTATGCCGCATAGCTCACCTCAGCCGGGGTCATTGCCGTGCCGCCCAGGTGCTCAGGCGCCGGAACAGCCACCAGCCCATGGCGAGCCACACCGCGAGCGTCAGGGCTCGCGCGGCCTGGTTGCTCAGCCACGGCTCCACGACGGTGCTGACCGTGGGATGGCTCGGGTTGTCAGTGCGAGCGTCGGGCTGGCTCAGGAAGGACACGAGCTCGATGAACGCCAGGAGGAGCCCCACGGCCGGCCACACCAGCCAGCCACGGCCGGTCGGACTGTCCTGCGCTCCCGCAGCCTCAGCCCGCGGAGGGGCCAGTTGCGCGCTGTCGTCCCGGTCGACGGCGGTGCCTACGGCGTGGCTCTCCGCGGCGCGAGCCGTCCCGGCACCTGGAGGCGCGGCGGTCAGCCCCGCCACGTCCACGCCTGGCTCGGCGTCGGCGCTGCCCACCGGAGCGGGGCGCCACAGCAGCGCCCAGAGCACGACCAGGCCAGGGACGGCGAAGGCAACGTGGAGCGCGCCGGCGCTGCGCGGCACCCAGCTGACGACTGCGCCGAACCCCAGTGCGGAGAGCGCCATGCCGGCCCGCACGCGAACGCGGGCCGCGGGCGGTCGAGGGACCAAGCCCAGGGCCGGCGACCGCCCCGCATCCCACACCAGCAGTCCCGCCATGCCGAAGAACAGCAGGATGTCCGCGGCATATCCCCGTGCGATGTGGACCAGCCCAGCCACGACGATGAACGGCAGGGTCGGCTCGGTCAAGGCCGCGGAACGGCGTTCAGGGCCGGCTGCCGGCACCTCGACGACGGGAGCACCGTCTGGGGGCTTGTCCACCCGTCACACGCTACCGGCCGGCTCCCCAGCAGGAGCTGGAGCCAGCCGGGCGCCTGCGCCGCACAGAGGGCGGGACGAGCCGAGCCGCGCTTCGCATAGTCATATGCCCTTGTGTATAGTCATGCAGCATGATCAGGGTCGCGGTCGCAGGCGCGAGCGGGTATGCCGGGGGCGAGCTCGTGCGCCTCCTGCTGGGCCATCCGGATGTCAGCATCGGCGCCCTTACTGCCTCGTCGAGTGCGGGGCAGCGGCTGGGCGCGGTCCACCCGCACCTCACCCCGCTGGCGGATCGGGAGCTCGCCGAAACGAACCCCGGGACCCTCGCCGGCCACGACGTCGTCTTCCTCGCCTTGCCGCATGGCCACTCCGCAGCCCTCGCCGCGCAGCTGCCCGAGGACACCGTGGTGATCGACTGCGGCGCCGACTTCCGGCTCCGCGACGCCAGCGCCTGGGAGCGCTTCTACGACACCCCGCATGCCGGCTCGTGGCCCTACGGCATGCCCGAGCTGCCGATCGCGGGCGGCCGGCAGCGCGACGCCCTCGCCGGCGCCCGACGGGTGGCCGTCCCCGGGTGCTACCCCACCGCCGTGAGCCTCGCGCTGGCACCCGGTCTGGCGGCGGGCGTCGTCGAGCCCGGCGACATCACGGTTGTTGCCGCGTCGGGCACCTCCGGCGCCGGCAGGTCGCTCAAGACCCATCTGCTGGGCTCGGAGGTGATGGGCGCGATGTCTCCCTACGGCGTCGGGGGCACCCACCGGCATACCCCTGAGATCGAGCAGAACCTGAGCGCAGCGGCGCAGGCGCCGGTCACGGTGTCTTTCACCCCCACCCTCGCCCCCATGGCGCGGGGGATCCTCGCCACCTGCACCGCGCGCGCGGCAGCCGGCGCCACAGCCGACGCCGTGCGCGAGGCGTGGGACAAGGCGTACACCGGCGAGCCGTTCGTACACCTGCTCCCAGAAGGGCAGTGGCCCACCACTGCCAGCGTTCTCGGCAGCAATGCGCTGCACCTGCAGGTCGTGCTCGACGAGCGCGTGGGCCGCGTCGTGGCGGTCGCGGCCATCGACAACCTGACCAAGGGCACGGCGGGCGCCGCAGTGCAGTGCATGAACCTCGCCGTAGGGCTCCCCGAGACCACCGGGCTGCCGGTTGCCGGGGTAGCGCCGTGAGCGAGCTCAGGCTGCACCTCATGCAGTACGAAGAGGACATCGCCGTCGCCCGCCTCGAGCCCGGGGAGTCGCCGCACTGGAACTGGCGAAGCGGTCCGCTCCAGTCGGTCACCGCGACGAACAGCGAGACCTCGGTGATCTGCGCCTATGCCGAGGTGCCGACCGGGGTGACGGTTCAGGGCCCGCTGCGCGGGTTCGAGATCGCCGGGCCGCTGGACTTCTCGATGGTCGGCGTCATGTCCGGTCTGCTCGAACCGCTGGCCCGCAAGGCCATCGCCATCCTGGCGATCTCGACGTACGACACCGACTGGATCCTGGTGCGGGCCGACCAGGCGGAGGAGGCAGCGGTCGTCTGGCGGCGCTACGGGCACACCGTGATGCCGGCGCGCCTCTCTGCAGGTGGTGCCCCGTGAGCGTCACCCATCCCAGGGGCTTCCGGGCCGCCGGCGTCGTCGCCGGACTGAAGGCCAGCGGCACGCCGGACCTGGCGCTGGTCGTCAACGACGGTCCCGAGCACGCAGCCGCGGCGGTGTTCACCAGCAACCGGGTCGAGGCCGCGCCGGTGACGTGGTCCCGGCAGGTCGTCGCCGACGGGCGCGTCGACGCCGTGGTCCTCAACTCGGGGGGTGCGAACGCCTGCACGGGAGCCCAGGGCTTCGCCGACACCCACGTGACCGCCGAGCGGGTCGCCGACGTCCTCGGGATCTCCGCGGGGGATGTGGTCGTCTGCTCGACCGGGCTGATCGGGGAGCTGCTGCCGATGGACCGGGTCCTCGCCGGCGTGGACAAGGCCGCCGCAGCCCTCGACCCGTACGGGGGCGAGTCGGCCGCCGTCGCCATCAAGACCACGGACACCGTGCACAAGCAGGCCGTAGCGCAGCGCGAAGGCTGGTGCGTCGGCGGCATGGCGAAGGGCGCCGGGATGCTCGCGCCCGCCCTCGCGACCATGCTCGTCGTCCTCACCACCGACGCCCAGGTCGAGGGCGACCTCGACGCGGTGCTGCGCCGTGCCACGGCATCCACCTTCGACCGGATCGACTCCGACGGCTGCCAGTCCACGAACGACACGGTCGTCCTGCTGGCCTCGGGCGCGTCTGACGTCACGGTGGCTGCCGACGACCTCGCCGAGGCGGTCACCGAGGTGTGCGCCAGCCTCGCCCGACAGCTGATCGGCGACGCCGAGGGGGCTAAGCACGACATCGCCATCGAGGTGCGGTCGGCGGCCACCGAGGCCGACGCCCTCGAGGTGGCCCGGTCGATCGCCCGCAACACCCTGTTCAAGTGCGCGGTGTTCGGCAACGACCCCAACTGGGGGCGGGTCCTGGCAGCGGTGGGGACGACCGGGGCCGCCTTCGACCCGCACTTCCTCGACGTGGCCATGAACGGCGTGCAGGTATGCCGGTCGGGCGGGGTGGGGGAGGACCGCACCCTGGTCGACCTGTCCCCGCGGGAGGTCCACCTGGCGGTCGACCTGCACGCCGGCGACGCTAGCGCCACGGTCTGGACCAACGACCTGACACACGACTACGTCCACGAGAACTCGGCCTACAGCACATGAGCGACGTGACGCAGCACAGGGAGGCGGCCCGGCGCAGCGATGCCCAGCGCGGCCAGGCCCAGCGCAGCGAGCCCAAGCTCAGTCGGGCCCAGCGCAGCCAGGCCCGGCGCAGCCAGACGCTCCGGGGCGCCATCGACGCCGCGGCCATCCGGGTCGCCCAATCCAAGGCCGCCACCCTGGTCGAGGCGCTGCCCTGGCTGGAGCGGTTCCGTGGGGCCCTCGTGGTGGTCAAGTACGGCGGCAACGCCATGACCGACGACGCCCTCAAGGCGGCGTTCGCCCAGGACATCGTGTTCCTGCGGTATGCCGGGCTGCGCCCTGTCGTCGTCCACGGCGGCGGCCCGCAGATCGCGTCGATGCTGGATCGTCTTGGGCTGGTCAGCGAGTTCAAGGGCGGCCTGCGGGTGACCACTCCGGAGGTCATGGAGGTGGTCCGTATGGTGCTCACCGGCCAGGTGAGCCGGGAGCTGGTTGGTCTCATCAACCAGCACGGTCCCCTCGCCGTGGGCCTCTCCGGTGAGGACGCCGGCTTGTTCGGGGCCCGGCGCAAGGGTGCCGTCATCGGCGGTGAGACCCACGACATCGGCCTGGTCGGTGACGTCGAGAGCGTGAATCCCTCGGCGGTCCAGGACATCCTCGACGCCGGCCGGATCCCGGTCGTGTCGACGGTCGCTCCCGACCTCGACGTCGAGGGTCAGGTCCTCAACGTCAATGCCGACACCGCCGCAGCGGCGCTCGCCGTCGCGCTGCGTGCGCACAAGCTGGTGGTCCTGACCGATGTCGAGGGTGTCTACTCCGACTGGCCGGACCGCTCCTCACTGCTGTCTCAGCTGTCCGCGAGCGGCGCTCGCGAGCTGCTGACCCGGGTCGACACCGGCATGATCCCCAAGCTGGAGGCCTGCGTGCGCGCGGTCGAGGCGGGCGTCCCCCAGGCCCACGTCATCGACGGGCGCCAGCCTCACTCCCTGCTACTGGAGGTCTTCACCAGTGAGGGGATCGGGACCATGATCCTGCCCGACTCCGTCCTCGCCAGGTCTCGCGGCGACGACGACAGCGTCGGCAAGGGCGGAGGCGGGGCAACCGGCGCCCCCGCGATTCCCGAGCCCGGGACACCAGCGGCAAAGGAGGTGCACCTGTGAGCCGCACCACCGACTACCTCGACCGCTACGAGCGCTCCCTGCTGGGCGTCTTCGGCCGCCCCCAGCTCGTCCTGGCGCACGGTGACGGCTGCTACGTCTGGGACGTCGACGGCCGCCGCTACCTCGACCTCGTGGGGGGCATCGCCGTCAACGCCCTCGGCCACGGCCACCCTGCCCTGGTCGCCGCGGTGTCCAAGCAGGCGGGCGAGGCCATCCACATCTCCAACTTCTTCACCTCGCCGGCCCAGATTGCCCTGGCCGAGCGGCTGCTCGGCATCGCCGGGGCGCCTGCCGGGTCCGCCGTGTTCTTCGCCAACTCGGGCACCGAGGCGGTGGAGGCCGCCATCAAGCTGAGCCGCCGCACCGGTCGGACCGGTCTGGTCGCCGCCGAGGGCGCGTTCCACGGCCGCACGACGGGCGCCCTCGCGCTCACCCACAAGCCGGCCTACCGGGAGCCGTTCGAGCCGCTGATCCCTGGCGTAGTCCACGTGCCCTACGGCGACGAGGCCGCCCTGCGCGCCGCGGTCGGCAGCGACACCGCTGCTGTCGTCCTGGAGCCCGTGCAGGGCGAGGCGGGCGTCCTCAGCCCTGGCACGGCATACCTCCGAGTGGCTCGCGAGGTGACCCGCGGCGCCGGCGCGCTGCTGGTTCTCGACGAGGTCCAGACCGGGATCGGCCGCACAGGTACCTGGTTCGCCTTCCAGCAGGCAGGCATCGTGCCCGACGCGATCACGGTGGCCAAAGGGCTCGGCGGGGGCGTCCCGATCGGCGCCCTGGTCACCTTCGGGGCGGCGGCGTCCTCGCTGTTGACCGCCGGCCAGCACGGGACCACTTTCGGCGGAAACCCGCTCGCCTGCGCTGCTGGTCTCGCCGTGCTCGGCGCCATCGAGGACGAGGGGCTCATGGAGCAGGCCAGGCTGGTGGGGGACCACCTCGCCGAGGCCGTGCTGGCGCTCGGCCACCCCCTGGTCGCGGGAGTGCGGGGGGCGGGACTCCTGCGCGCCATCCTTCTCGACGAAGAGGTCGCGCCGGCCGTCGCAGCCGTGGCGAGAGAGGCGGGCTACATCGTCAACCCGGTGACCCCGAGCGCGATCCGCGTGGCGCCACCACTCGTGCTCACAGCGGCACAGGTCGACGACTTCGTGGCTACCCTGCCCGGCATCCTCGATGCCGCAACGGCCGGGCGGGTGTCGCCATGACCGGTGTCGCCGTGCTCAAAGTCGCCGTGACCAGTGTCGCCGCGACCAGTTTCGCCATGACCACGGCTCCTGTGAAACCGATCGGCGAGGAGGGCGTCCTGTGACTATCGCGAACACCCGCACCGGTCGCCAACAGCGCATCGTCGACCTGCTGGGGCGCCATGCCGTGCGCTCGCAGTCGGAGCTGCTGGAGCTGCTGGCCCACGACGGCATCGAGGTCACCCAGGCGACGCTGTCGCGAGACCTGGTCGAGCTGGGCGCCGAGAAGGTGCGCGTCGGCCGGGCCCTTGTCTACGCCGTTCCGGGGGAGGGCGGTGACCGCACCCCGCGGCCCGCGGCCGCCGCCGGGGAGATCCAGTCCCGCCTGCGCCAGCGCTGCGAAGAGCTGCTGGTCACGGCGGTGGCCACGGCGAACCTCGTGGTCCTGCGCACCCCGCCCGGCGCCGCGAACTTCCTGGCCTCGGCCATCGACCACAGCGACCAGCCGGAGGTCGTCGGCACCATCGCCGGGGACGACACGATCATGGTGATCACCACCGGGCCGGCGGCCAGCAAGACCGTCTCCGCCCGCCTGCTCGACCTCGCCGGCTCCCGGGACTGACCACACGGGGGGCTCCGCCCCCCGTGCACCCCCCAGAAACCAACCCACCCCTGAAGACCTCGAACCAAGAACTAGGAGACCCCCGTGACTGACCCCGTCGTCCTCGCGTACTCCGGAGGACTCGACACCTCCGTCGCCATCGGTTGGATCGCTGACGCCACCGGGCGGGAGGTGGTGGCCGTCGCCGTCGACGTGGGGCAGGGCGGCGAAGACCTCGAGGTGATCCGCCAGCGGGCGCTCGACTGCGGTGCGGTGGAGGCCTACGTGGCCGACGCGCGCGACGAGTTCGCCGAGGAGTACTGCCTCCCGGCCCTGAAGGCCAACGCCCTCTACATGGACCGCTACCCGCTCGTGTCGGCCCTGTCCCGTCCGGTGATCGTGAAGCACCTGGTCAAGGCCGCGCGAGAGCATGGCGCCGCGGTCGTCGCCCACGGCTGCACCGGCAAGGGCAACGACCAGGTGCGCTTCGAGGCCGGGATCGCCGCGCTTGCCCCCGACCTGACCTGCCTGGCCCCGGTCCGCGACCTCGCGCTCACCCGCGAGAAGGCGATCACCTACGCGGAGGAGAAGAGCCTCCCCATCGAGACCACCAAGAAGAACCCCTACTCGATCGACCAGAACGTCTGGGGTCGCGCGGTCGAGACGGGCTTCCTCGAGGACATCTGGAACGGCCCGATCGAGGACATCTACTCCTACACCAAGGACCCCGCCCGACCGCACGAGCCGGACGAGGTCGTCATCACCTTCGAGGCCGGCGTGCCGGTCGCGATCGACGGCGAGAAGGTCACGATGCTGCAGGCGATCCAGCAGCTCAACGAGCGGGCCGGCAACGCCGGCGTCGGCCGCCTCGACCTGGTCGAGGACCGGCTGGTGGGCATCAAGAGCCGGGAGGTCTACGAGGCGCCCGGGGCGATCACCCTGATCACCGCCCACCAGGAGCTGGAGAACGTCACGGTCGAGCGCGACCTCGCCCGGTTCAAGCGGGGCGTGGAGCAGCGCTGGGGCGAGCTGACCTACGACGGCCTCTGGTTCAGCCCGCTCAAGCACGCCCTCGACACGTTCGTCGAGGAGTCGCAGCGGTACGTCTCGGGCGACATCCGGATGACCCTCCACGCGGGGCGGGCGGCGGTCACCGGCCGCCGCTCGGAGGCGAGCCTCTACGACTTCAGCCTCGCCACCTACGACGAGGGCGACGCCTTCGACCAGTCGCTCGCCAAGGGCTTCGTCGACCTGTGGGCCCTTCCGAGCAAGATCGCCGCCGCGCGCGACGAGCGGCTTGCCCGTGGTTGACGGCGGCCGCGGGGCACCGCTGGCACCGGAAGCTTCAGGTCCGCCTGGACCCTCAGGCGGTATGCCGGGTGCCCCGGCGGGTGCCGAGCGGGTCAGCCTGTGGGGCGGCCGGTTCGCCGGCGGCCCGGCAGCTGCCCTGGCGGCACTGTCGAAGTCGACCCACTTCGACTGGCGGCTCGCCCCGTACGACCTTGCCGGGTCGAGGGCCCACGCTCGCGTGCTGCACCGCGCTGGGCTGCTCGACGACGCCACGCTGGCGGCCCTGCTCGACGCGCTGGAGCGGCTCCGCGCGGATGTGGAGTCCGGCGCCTTCCTGCCGACCGAGGCGGACGAGGACGTGCACACCGCACTCGAGCGCGGCCTCATCGACCGTGCCGGGGCCGAGGTCGGGGGCCGGCTCCGGGCCGGGCGGTCGCGCAACGACCAGGTGGCGACCCTCTTCCGGATGTACCTGCGCGACCACGCGCGCTCGGTGGCCGGCCTGGTGCTGGACGTGGTCGAGGCACTGGTCGGGCAAGCCGAGCGGCACCTCGGTGTGGCCATGCCCGGGCGCACCCATCTCCAGCACGCCCAGCCGGTGCTGCTCAGTCACCACCTGCTCGCCCACGCCTGGGCCCTGCTGAGGGACGTCGAGCGGCTCGAGGACTGGGACCGTCGAGCCGCGGTGTCCCCTTACGGGTCGGGCGCCCTCGCGGGGAGCTCCCTCGGCCTGGACCCGGAGGCCGTGGCCGCCGACCTCGGCTTCAGCGCCTCCACGGAGAACTCGATCGACGGCACCGCCTCGCGCGACTTCGTCGCCGAGTTCGCTTTCGTGGCGGCCATGACGGCCGTCGACGTCTCTCGGCTGGCGGAGGAGGTGGTGCTCTGGGCCACCAAGGAGTTCTCGTTCGTCACGCTTGACGACGCGTACTCGACCGGGTCGAGCATCATGCCGCAGAAGAAGAACCCCGACATCGCAGAGCTTGCGCGGGGCAAGGCGGGGCGGCTGGTCGGCGACCTGGCCGGGCTCCTGACCACGCTGAAGGCGCTGCCGCTGGCCTACAACCGCGACCTGCAGGAGGACAAGGAGCCGGTCTTCGACGCGGTCGACACGCTGGAGGTGCTGCTCCCGGCCTTCGCCGGGATGGTCGCGACGATGGAGTTCGACACGGTGCGTCTCGAGTCCCTCGCGCCGCAGGGGTTCTCCCTGGCGACCGACATCGCCGAGTGGCTGGTCCGGCAGGGAGTGCCGTTCCGGGTGGCCCACGAGCTCGCGGGTGCGTGCGTGCGTGCGTGCGAAAGTCGCGGCATCGAGCTGGGTGACCTGAGCGATGCCGAGCTGGCGGCCATCAGCCCCCACCTGAAACCGGGGGTGCGCGACGTGCTGTCGGTGGCGGGCTCGCTCGCCTCGCGAAGCGCCAAGGGCGGAACCGCCCCGGTCCGGGTCGCCGAGCAGCTCGGCCGGGCGAAGGAGTCGCTTGCGGGCGCCCGGCGCTGGTCGCAGTCGCATCCGGTCGCCCGCTGAGCCGCTGGGGCACCGCGTGACCGGCCGCCGAGACACCGCGTGGGTGGGTGCCGACGCACCGTGTGGCCGGCCGCTGAGCCCCCCTGCCCAGTCGCGCACGCATCAAAGTCGCAAACTTCCGGGGCCGCTCGCGAATTCGGGGCGGCAACGCGCTAGGGTCCGAGACCGGTGGGCTCTGCGGCCCATCGCCACCTGCGTGATTCCTGCGTGACTGCGTGTGATCTCCTGTGGCTTCCGGTGTGACTTCACGGTCCGAAGGGTTGGTGACATGAGCGTCAGAGAAGACCTCACGACAGCCGCAGGCCATGTGGCCGGGCTGCGCAGAGCCGTGGGGGCCCTGCGCGACTCCCTCGGTGACACGGTCGACGTCCAGCGGCTGCGCGACGACGTCGTCCGGCTCGCCGACGACGTCGACCTCCTGGCCCGCGGGGCCGGCGTGGGGTCCCAGGAGCGCGCCGGCGCTCCGGGCGAGATCGTCTTCATCCCGGACGAGGACTACGACCCGGCCATGTGGAAGGACGCCGACGACGAGCTCGGCCCGCACGGGGATCTCAGCCGTGGCTGACACCGACCTGAGCCGCGGCGTCTCAGCGCCAGGCCGCGCCCGCGTCGGCGCCCGCACCCTCCGCGAGGACCGCTGGTGGCTCCAGCCGCTGGTCACGTTCGTGCTGTTCACCGCCTGGCTCCTCTACGGCATCGTGCGCGCAGCGCTCCAGAAGGACTACTTCGTCGCCGACTACGGCTATCTCACGCCGTTCGCCTCGCCCTGCCTGAGCAGCCAGTGCGTCCCGGGCTCGGCACACTTCGGCACGCCCTTCGGGGACTTCCCGCCACTGATCCCGCTGGCGGTCCTCACCCTGCCGTTCCTGCTGCTGTTCCGGCTCACCTGCTACTACTACCGCAAGGCCTACTACCGCTCGTTCTGGCTCTCTCCCCCTGCCTGCGCGGTGGCCGAGCCGCACAAGACCTACTCGGGCGAGACTCGGCTGCCCCTGATCGCCCAGAACCTGCACCGCTACTTCTGGTATGCCGCGGTGATCATCTCGCTGATCAACACCTGGGACGCAGTGCACGCCTTCCGGGGCAAGGACGGCAGCTTCGGCATGGGCCTCGGCACCCTGATCCTCTGCGTCAACGTTGTTCTGCTCTGGTGCTACACGCTCGGCTGCCACAGCTGCCGCAACATCATCGGGGGCCGGCTCAACCACTTCAGCCGTCATCCTGTGCGCTACCGCATGTGGGGCTGGGTCTCCAAGCTGAACGAACACCACATGCTGTTCGCCTGGATCACCCTCGGCACGCTCGTCGTCACTGACGCATACGTCGGCCTCGTGAGCGCGGGGCACCTCAGCGACCTGCGGTTCGTCAACTAGCCGGCCACGGCCGCGACGAGCTCGCCGCGGCCGCCCAGGCCGCGCGCGCACCCGGCCGGCCCCACCCGGCATACCCCGTCAAGCACCCAGCAGAAGGAGCCCACGTGACCGACCTCGAGAGGCACGAGTACGACGTCCTCGTCATCGGTGCCGGGGGTGCCGGCCTGCGCGCCGCCATCGAGGCGCGCGAGCAGGGCCTGCGCACCGCGATCATCTGCAAGTCCCTGTTCGGCAAGGCGCACACCGTCATGGCCGAGGGCGGCATCGCCGCCTCGATGGGCAACGTCAACCCCAACGACAACTGGCAGGTCCATTTCCGCGACACCATGCGGGGCGGCAAGTTCCTCAACAACCCGCGCATGGCCGAGCTGCACGCCCAGGAGGCGCCGCAGCGGGTCTGGGAGCTGGAGACCTATGGCGCCCTCTTCGACCGCACCCCCGACGGCAAGATCAGCCAGCGCAACTTCGGCGGGCACGAGTACCCGCGGCTCGCACACGTCGGTGACCGCACCGGCCTGGAGCTGATCCGCACCCTTCAGCAGAAGATCGTGAGCCTCCAGCAGGAGGACCACCGCGAGACCGGCGACTACGAGTCGCGGCTGCGGGTCTTCGCCGAGCTCACCATCACCGACATCCTCAAGGACGGCGACGCCCCCGAGGCGCCGGTCTCCGGGGCGTTCGGCTACTGGCGCGAGTCCGGCAGTTTCGTGCTCTTCGAGGCCCCGGCCGTCATTCTCGCCACCGGCGGCATCGGCAAGTCCTTCAAGGTCACCAGCAACTCCTGGGAGTACACCGGGGACGGCCATGCCCTTGCACTGCGAGCCGGTGCGGCGCTGATCAACATGGAGTTCATCCAGTTCCACCCCACCGGCATGGTCTGGCCGCCGTCAGTGAAAGGCATCCTCGTCACCGAGTCGGTGCGCGGCGACGGTGGGGTGCTGCGCAACTCCGACGGCAAGCGGTTCATGTTCGACTACGTGCCCGACGTCTTCCGTGGCCAGTACGCCGACACCGAGGAGGAGGCGGACCGCTGGTACAAGGACCCCGACCACAACAAGCGACCGCCGGAGCTGCTGCCGCGTGACGAGGTGGCCCGCGCCATCAACAACGAGGTCAAGGAGGGCCGGGGGACCCCCCATGGCGGCGTCTTCCTCGACGTGTCCACCCGCCTCCCCGCCGAGGAGATCCGCCGCCGACTGCCCTCGATGCACCACCAGTTCAAGGAGCTCGCCGACGTCGACATCACGGCCGAGCCGATGGAGGTGGGTCCTACCTGCCACTACGTCATGGGCGGCGTGGAGGTCGACGCCGACACGGCGGCCACCTCGGTTCCGGGTCTGTTCGCGGCCGGGGAGGTGGCTGGTGGCATGCACGGGTCCAACCGGCTCGGTGGCAACAGCCTCTCCGACCTCCTGGTCTTCGGGCACCGCGCCGGTGCCGGTGCCGCGAGCTATGTGTCCGGGCTGGTGCAGGCGCGGCCTGCGGTCGCGGACACCGACGTCGACGCGGCGGCGGCCGTGGCGCTCGCCCCGTTCCGTGCCGGGGACCTCGCGCCGGACGACTCCGAGAACCCCTACACGCTCCACCACGAGCTCCAGCAGAAGATGAACGACCTGGTCGGCATCATCCGCCGCGACCACGAGATCCGCGAGGCGCTCGAGGTGCTCGACGACCTCGAGGCCCGGGCCGGCCGCGTCGCGGTGACCGGCCATCGGCAGTTCAACCCGGGCTGGCACCTCGCGCTCGACCTGCGCAACATGCTCGCGGTATGCCGGTGCGTCGCCCTCGCTGCCTTGGAGCGCACCGAGAGCCGGGGCGGCCATACACGCGAGGACTACGCGGGCATGGACCCCCAGTGGCGTGGCACCAACCTGGTATGCCGGATGGTCGCCTCGGGCGCGGGCGCCGCGGTTGGCGCGGTTGGCGCGGGCGGCGCGGTTGGCGCGAGCGAGCGCGGCGGGGCCGGCGTGGAGCTGCACCGCCAGCCGGTTCCGGAGATCCGGCTCGACCTGCTGGAGCTGTTCGAGCGCACCGAGCTGGCCAAGTACTTCACCGACCAGGAGCTGGCCCGTCTCGACCGCACCTCACGGACCACTGCCTCACCCACCACCGCTGCGTCCACCACAGTGCCTGCCGCAGCCCCCCCCCCCCC
>DASSJT010000209.1:0-3453 GCA_035691065.1 Dermatophilaceae bacterium | reverse complement strand
CGACGGCGAGGAGCTGCAGCCGCCGCCGTCGGCCGCCGACAGCTCCGTGCGCCACCGAGGCGATTCCAGCGAGCCCGCACAGTCCCGCAACGTAGATGAAGCGCCACGGCGCCGATCCGCGGTAGAACCACCTACCGGCATACGGACCGTCCGTGAAGTCCGTGTCCGGCACGGTGGTGGGCGCACTCAGGTGCCAGAGCAGGCTCCCGCGGCTGCTGACACTGGCAAACATGCTGGTCATCCCCCAGAGGACCACCGCGACGGTGACCACGATGATGGCTCCCGGCCACCGCCACCACCGCGCGGTTGCGATACCGAGCAGCGGGCCGCCGAGTCCGGCGAATGCCGCCGTCGCCACCATCCACACCTTCTCCGCAGTGGTGAGGACATCCCAACCGGGCGTGAGAACCGGCGGCCGCCACAGGTAGTTGGCGAGGATGAACGCCTCACCAGCCAGGCACACCAGAGCGGGAAGCGCCGCAGCCCGCACGAGCGCCCGGCCACGATCGGGCTCACTCAGCGGAGCTGCGTCGACCAGCTCGCCCGTACGAGCCGTGCCGCGAGCCAGCCGGTTGGCCGCCACCATGCCGAAGACCCCGACGAGCAACGGACCCATCATCGGCCACTCGAAGGTGCCGCTGTGCGCCGGGTCGCCCGCATAGCCCGGTGCGGGGTAGTCGATCCAGGGCATGACCGACAGAAAGACGACATACAGCGCGACGCCCAGCAAGAAGGCCGGGTGACGGGCTATGCGCGAGGCCTCAAGGCGGGCGAGGGCGGACACCGTTCGGGCTTCACTGCGGACTGCCGGCCGCGACGCGGCCATCACCGCGCTCATGACGCCACCGCCACATCAGCAGCCGCCAGGTCGTCGATTACGGGGCGGCCAAGCATGAGCAGGTAGGCGTCCTCGACCGACGGCTCGACCAGCTCGGCCCCGCGGGGCGGTTGATGCCCGACATGGCGGTGCCGTCCCGTACCCGTGCGCCACGACAACAGCGCCGTGGAATCGGGCTGGTCCGCGAGCCAGACGAGTCCACGAGCCTGCTCGACGAAGTCGGTGACCATCCCCTCCCAACGGATGTGGCCGCAGTCGAGGACGACGACGCGCTCGCACAGGGCGGCGACGTCGTCTGTCTGGTGGGTCGCGAGCAGCACCGTCGATCGGTGTCCCGCGGCAGAGAGGACTCCGCGAAGCGACGCGCGCTGTTGCGGGTCCAGCCCGGTCGTGGGCTCGTCGAGGATCAGCAGCTCGGGGTCGCCGATCAGCGCCTGGGCCAAGGCGACCCGGCGCCGCTGTCCGCCTGACAGGGCGCGGATGCGCTTCGCGGCGAGATCAGCGAGACCGGCGAGTCCGAGCACCCGCCGAACTTCCGCGTGCCGCGGGGCCTGTTCGTTCCATTCCTTGAGGACAGCCATGTAGTCGACGAACCGGAAAGCTGTGAAGCCGCGCGGGAAGCCGACCTCCTGCGGCAGGTAGCCCAGATGACGCCGGATCTCCGTGCGGTCCCTGTCGTCATCCGGATTGCGACCCAGGATGGACACGTGTCCCGAGGTCGGCCCCAGGACCGTCGCCAGGATCCGCAGCAATGTCGTCTTGCCGGCCCCGTTGGGGCCGAGCAGACCGGTGACACCCGGCGTGAGCTCGAGGGACACCCGTCCCAATGCGGTGGAGCTGCCGAATCGTCGGGTGACCTCGCCGAAGGTGACCGTCGGTGTGTTCATGACACTCGTCCCATCTGGTTGAGGAGGCGCAAGCGCGCCCCGAAGACAGCGGTGGCGACGACCACCACAACGGCGTAGGAGCTGAGCGCGTCGGGGGTGAGGAGGGCTGTCGGCTCACCCCGCCGAGCGGTGACGAGCACGGCTACGCACCAGCCGACGCCGACGGCCAGTCCCGCCTTGGTCGGACCGACCCAGGTCGATGCGGCGAGCGTGCTGCAGACTCCGGCGAAGGCTGGCAACAGCCACGCTGCGGTCGACCAGCCGGACGTGGGCAGGACCAGACCGCCAACCGCGACGAGCGGGACGCACACGCCGACCACCGACACGGTGCGGATCAGGGCGAGACGAACCGATGAGTACGGCGCCGCAAGGACGAGCTCATGGCTCGGGTCGGCGTCCGGGCCGTAGGCCAGCGCCACACCGAGCACGGGGGCCAGCGGTGCCGCTAGCAAGAAGAGGCTGATGTTCGAGCCGCGCGCGCCCAGTGACGCGAGCACGGCGAACAGCACCGCAGAGAGCGCACCCATGCCCCACGCGGCACGCAGTGAGGGGGCGGCCGCGATGAGCAGCCGGTCGACGGCTGGGACGCGGGCCCACTTGAGCGCGCTCTCCACCAAGCCGCCCCGCGGCGCCAGCACCCGCTCTTCGATCTCGCGCCAGAGCACCTCGAGTGGTTCCAGCTGCACCCGGGTGGCGACCCGTTGCCGGCACTCCGGGCAGCGCATCACGTGTGCCTCGACCGACAGTGCGGTCGCTCCTGAGCAGGTGTTGTGGACGTATGCCGTGAGGTCGCCGTCGCTGACGTGCCAGCCTGGCGATGTGGTCGTCATGCCTGACCTCCTGTTGCGAGCTCGCGGCGGAGCTGAGCCTTGGCGCGGTGCAGCCGAGTCTTGACGGTGTTCTGCGGAATGCCCAGGAGTCGCGCGGCTTCGCGAGCGGTCAGGCCGTCGAGGACGGTGGCCTGCACCACGGCGTGCAGCTGCGGGCTGAGCCTGTTGAGCGCCGCACCCAGGTCGCCGTATTCGACGCCCTCGAGGACCAGCTCCTCCGCACTGCGTTGGGAACCGACCACCGCCCGCGGCCGGGCATGGTCGCCGTTGAGCAGTGCTCGGCCGGCGGCAGGTCGCGAGCGCAGACCCGAGACGACTCGGCGAATCGCGATACCCCAGAGCCACGCTGCGACCTCGCCCTCGCCACGCCACGACCCGGGATGCCGCCAGACGGACAGGAAGCAGTCCTGCAAGGCGCTCGCCACGAGGTCGGGGTCATTGCACCGGCGTTGCAGCCGGAGCGACAGCCACGGCGCGTGCCGGGCGTAGAACTCACGGAGCGCCCCCATGTTGCTGGCTGCGATGAGCTCCAGCAGCTCGGCGTCAGTGCGGTCTGGCAGGCCGTTCACACCTCTACTGTCGCGCTGGTGCCGCCAAAGGGTTCCCTTTCCTGCGTGTTTGAACCGCAGCCGATCGGCGGCGGGCTCTGCACGCGCAGGTGCGGCGTGCGGTCATCGCCGGGGAGTGTCTCGCTGGCGTCCGGGTGCGCCCGGGCTGGTTCATGCCGGCCGTTGCGGCAGCTTTGGTGGTCGGGACTGGCCAGCCGCTCCAGGTCCTCAATGAAAGGGGTTCGGGCGAGGTACTGACCTATCACGAGGTCGAATCCAGCGCGCAGCTGTTCGCTGGCCAGCGCGAGGGTCAGTCGCCTGGCGTGCAATCCCGAAGCCGAAGGGTCCTC
>DASSJT010000208.1:0-10880 GCA_035691065.1 Dermatophilaceae bacterium | reverse complement strand
GCTCTGCACGGGTTTCGACCGGGATCCGCGCGCCAGACCGCCCATACGGCGATCTGACACGGCCATTACCCCAGCTGGTCGCGGCGGCGGGTCAGGTAGGCGGTCTCGGCGGTGTTGCCCGCCAGCTCGATGGCTCTGTCGTAGGCCGCGCGTGCTTTCTGGCTGCGGCCCAGCCGGCGCAGGAGATCGGCGCGGGTCGCATGGTAGGCGTGGTAGCCGGCCAGCTTGTCCTCAAGGCGGTCGACGGCCGCCAGGGCCACCTGCGGGCCGTCGAGCTCGGCGACCGCGATGGCCCGGTTGAGGGCGATGATCGGTGAGGGGTCGAGGCGGCCGAGTTGGTCGTAGAGGGCGACGACCTGCGACCAGTCGGTGTCGCGTACGTCGCCGGCGGAGGTGTGCACGGCGTTGATCGCGGCGAGGATCTGGTAGCGCCCCGGAGGCACCCCGGCGGCGGCAGCCACCAGGCGCTCCCGCACCAACCGATGACCCTCGGCGATCAGGGCCGTGTCCCAGGCGCCGCGGTCCTGCTCGTCGAGGGTGACCAGTTCGCCGCTCGTCGAAACCCGGGCGGTGCGGCGGGCCTCGGTGAGGAGCATCAGCGCCAGCAGCCCGGCCACCTCCCCGTCCTCCGGCAGCAAGGCACGGATCAGGCGAGTGAGCCGGATCGCCTCGGCGGTCAGGTCCTGACGTACGGGATCGGTGTCGGGGCCGGTCGCCAGGTAGCCCTCGTTGAAGACGAGGAAGAGGACGGCGAGCACGCCGGCGACGCGTGCCGGGAGATCCTCCGCGGACGGCACCCGATAAGGGATCCGAGCCGCCTTGATCTTGGCCTTCGCGCGGGTGATCCGCCGCCCCATGGCAGTCTCCTGCACCAGGAAGGCACGAGCGATCTCGGGCACGGTCAGACCGCCGACCATGCGCAGCGTCAGCGCCACGCGGGTCTCCATCGCGAGCGCCGGGTGACAGCAGGTGAAGATCAGCCGAAGCCGCTCGTCGTCGACGGCCCCGAGAGGCTCGGGCGGGTCGTGGTACACCATCTGAGCCTCCCTGTGCTTGTCGTCGCGCTTGTTCTCGCGCCGGATCCGGTCGATGGCCTTGCGGTTGGCGGTGGTGGTCAGCCAAGCGCCGGGGTTGGGGGGGACGCCGTCGGCCGGCCACCGCGCGACGGCGGTCGCGAACGCCTCGGCCGCTGCCTCCTCCGCGATGTCGAGGTCACCGAAACGCCTGGCCAGGGCGGCGACCACCCGCGCCCACTCCTCGCGGTGGGCCTGGATGATCGCCTCACGGACGCCGACCACGCTCACAGGAACGGCCGCACCTCGATCTTCCGGTTGCAGGCCTTCGACCCCTCGGTGGCGAGCTTGAGCGCGACGTCGAGGTCGGGGGCCTCGATGATCCAGAAGCCGGCGAGATACTCCTTCGATTCCAGGAAGGGCCCGTCGGTGAACAGCGCCTGCCCACCGCGGTTGTCGATGACGGTGGCCGAGCTGGGCGCCCCGAGGCCACCGGCGAAGACCCAGTGGCCCTCGGCCTTGAGCTGGTCGTTGAACGCGTCGATAGCCGCCATCTCGTCCTCGGTGGCGAGGCTGAGCTGGTCGTGGATCACGGAAACCAGGTACTGCATCTCGGTTCATCTCCTGTGGTTCGGGGCCGTCCCCTCGTGGGCGGCCGCTCACCCCTGCTACGAACGCCTCCGCCCCGATCCGACACCGCCGCCCGGACTTCTTTCACGTCTTTCGGGACGCGCCGGTTCGCACTCACCCGGCCACCCGCCGTCACCCACCACCGAGCCTTGCCGGGTCCTCCTCCTCGGCAAACACGATCCCGACCTGGCGCCGGATCTCGTCCATCACCGACATCGTGACCACGCTCTCGGCCATGGTGCGCAGGGCCGATTCGGTGGCGCCCGCGGCGATTTGGCGTGCGACCTCCACCGCCTCGAAGTACAGCGCCTCGTGCGCGACCCGTGCCTCCTCGTACACCAGCTCGTCTGCGTGGAGGCCCTTCAGGGTGAACCGGCCCGGGTGGTAGAACGGGCCGTCCACCGCCAGCGTCGCCTCCGAACCGGCGACGACCGCCGTCGTGGGCGTGTTGTCGAAGAGCGTCGTGAGGAGCGATGCCACCTGGCCCGAGGCGGTGCGCAGGATCGCGGCTGTCTGGCCGTTGACCCCTGTGGGTGCGGGAGAGCCGAGGGCGAGGACCGACTCCGGGCGGCCCAGGACCCACGTGGCGAACGACACCGGGTACGTCCCCAGGTCGAGCAGTGGACCGCCCGCGAGGTCGGGCCGCAGGATCCGGTGACCGGGCTCGAAATGCTCGCCCATGTCCGCGATCACCGTGTGCACCTCTCCGAGGGCGCCATCCGCCAGCAGCTGCCGGATCACGTCGTACTTGGGGAGGAACAGCGTCCACAGCGCCTCCATGCAGAAGACCCGCTGCCGCTGGGCGAGCTCCGCGAGGGCAGCGCACTCGGCAGCGTTCAGCCCGAGCGGCTTCTCCACCAAGGAGTGCTTTCCCGCCTCCAGCGCCAGCCGCGCGTGAGGGAAGTGGTAGTTGTGCGGAGTCGCCACGTAGACGACGTCCACCGCTGGGTCGGCGACAAGTTCCACATACGAGCCGTATGCCGTCTTCGCGCCTGCCTGCGCGGCGAACCTCTGTGCCGAGTCCAGGGTGCGGGACCCCACCGCCTGGACGACCTGGCGGGTGTTGCGGTGGAGGGCATCCGCGAACCGCTCGGCAATCCAGCCCGTCCCGAGAATGCCCCACCTCAGTGCGGGAGCCTCCATGGCATCCGGTGTGCGCGGCATCGGCAGCGATCTGGGCAAAGCCATGACTGACAGCGTAGGGTGACCTTCGGCTTATGTCAGTACGTCAGAACATTTAAATGTGGAGGATGCGATGACCGCAGGCGTGCTGTTCGCCGTTGCGGCCTTCCTGATCGGATTCTCCAAGACCTCCATCGGCGGCGTCGCCACCATCTCCATCGCCATCTTCGCCAGCCTCATGCCGGCCCGGGAGTCGACCGCGGCGGTCCTGCTGGTGCTGATCACGGGGGACCTTCTGGCGGTCTGGCACTATCGTCACGACTGCGACTGGTCGCTCCTGCGGCACCTGATCCCTGCCGTCCTGCCTGGGCTGGTCCTCGGCGCGCTCTTCCTCCGGGTGGTCGATGACACGCTGCTGCGACGCAGCATCGGGGTGATCATCATCGCCCTCGCGATCCTGCAGTTCACCTTGCGGCGGCGACCCGAGGCGAGCTCGTCGAGCGCCGTCCATGGCAAAGCGGTGGCAGTCGTGGCCGGCGTGGCCGCAGGCTTCACCACCATGACGGCCAACGCCGCCGGCGCGGTCATGACCCTGTACCTGCTGGCCCGTGGTGTCGACAAGCGGCGTTTCCTGGGGACCGGCGCCTGGTTCTTCCTCGGGGTGAATCTCTGCAAGCTCCCGTTCAGCGCCGGGCTCGGACTGTTCAACGCCACGTCCTTCACCCGCGCCCTCGCCCTGACGCCAGCGGTCTTCGCCGGAGGCCTGGTGGGCATCGCCACCATCCGGCGGATCAGCCAAATGCGCTTCGAACAGGTGGTCCTGGCCGCCTCGGCGCTGGCCGCGCTCGCCCTGCTCAGGTAGGCCTGAGGTGGCGGTCCGGCCGACCGCACGCACGAATCTGCCGATGTCCCTGCCGCGTCGTCGCCATGGGTCAGG
Organism: Dermatophilaceae bacterium; assembly: GCA_035691065.1. GTDB lineage: Bacteria > Actinomycetota > Actinomycetes > Actinomycetales > Dermatophilaceae > DASSJT01. The sequence continues at coordinate 7,178 of DASSJT010000208.1, read as the reverse complement.
CCTGGGATGGAAGCCGGTGCGGCATGTTGTACGGCGTGATCACCTCCGGCGAGGCGAGCACGGACGCAGGCGCTCCCGGCAGGAGCCGATGGAACCGCAGGACCTGCCGGATCGCGGCCCGCATGTCCGCCCGCAGGTCGTGGTGCAGGACCACCGACAGCGTGCCATCGCGCAGCAGGGCGACGTTGTCAGCGTCCAGGTCATGGCCGATGAAGACCCGCGCCCTGAGTCGTCTCGAGGCGAACTCCGCTGCCGTAGCGCGGTTCCCACCACCGATCGAGTACACGGCAACCGTGTCGGGATGTGCGTCCAGGGCGGAGGCCACCAGCCCCCGCATCGTCGAGTCCAGACCGTCGGCCTCGCCGACTATGACAAGGCGCCGTTCCGGGTCGAGGCATGACATGGTCGATACGAACGCATCGCACCGCTCCCGCTCACCGGAGAACGACGACCGGCTGAGTGTCGTGAGCACCGTGCCGGGCAGCGTCCGCAGCCACTGCTTCATGAGGTATGCCGCGGTGTTGCCTGCGGCGGCGTTGTCCAGTCCCACGTAGGCCACGCGAGGAGAGCCGTGCACGTCCGTCACCAGGGAGACGACGGGGATCCCCCGCTCGCGCAGGCGGTCCACTGCCGCGGCCACCTCGGGGTCATCGGGCGCCTTGAGCAACACCCCCTGGCTCGCCCGCCCTCGGCGCCCCACCGCGTCCAGCAGGCCGACGGCGTCCCGCACCGTCCCGCTCTCGCTGAGGTGGAACCGCGCGCGCACCGCCGCGGGTCGGGCAGAGGTGAGCTCGCCCTCCAGGGCCTCGCGCACAGCACGGCTGAACCGGACCGGTGCCTGCATCACCATGTCGAGCATCAGTGTGCGGCCGCCGAGGCGCAGCTGCGTCTGCTGGCGGTCGAGGTCCAGCACGGCCTGCTCGACTGCTCGGACCGCACGAGGGCTGACCCCCGGGCGACCGTGAAGCACGCGGTCGACCGTGGCCTGGCTCAGACCCGCCTGCTCGGCGATGTCCTGAACCCGGTGACCCCGCATGTCCGAGACGGTACGCCCGACGCGCACGGGGTGTGCCGACCACAGATGAGGTCTTTTTGAGGTCGTTGGCGGCTGTCACGGCATACCTCTTTGACCGCATGCTTGAAGGCGAGTGAACCCCGCCGACCGCATCGAGGAGAACGAGGACATCCCACCATGACCACGCACGCCACCCCACCCACTCAACGCCCCTCAGCCGGGCGGCTGCGCACCGAGGACTGCCACCTCGACGACCTGCTCGAGGTGTTGCGCGACCAGACCGTCGCGGCCGACTACCCGCACGCAGCCCGGATCGAGCAGCAGGTCGTGGTCTACGACGCGCCGCTGCTGCGCCACACGCTCGAGGACCTGGGGACCCGTGCCGCGGTGCAGGCCGAGATCGCTCGAGCGCTCGCCGAGGGACCCGGCATCGTGGTCTTCGAGGGAGCCTTCGGGGCGGAGGTGGTCGACCGTGTGACCGACGCGTTCAACCGGATCATCGAGGAGCAGCGGGCGTCGGGCGCGGTCGCGGGCGACCACTTCGCCAAGCCCGGCGCGAACGACCGGGTCTGGAATGCCCTGGAGAAGCTCGCGGTCATCGACCCCGAGGCATTCGTCGACTACTACGCCAACGACGTCCTCGCGCTGGCGGCGGGCGCGTGGCTCGGCCCCGGCTACCAGGTCACCTCGCAGGTCAACGTGGTCAACCCCGGGGGCGCCGGCCAGACGGTGCACCGCGACTACCACCTCGGGTTCCAGTCGCCGGAGCGGTCGGCGGCGTACCCCTCCCACGTGCACACGCTGTCCCCAGTGCTGACCCTCCAGGGCGCGGTGGCGCACTGTGACATGCCAGTCGAGTCCGGGCCGACGCTCTACCTGCCGCACTCGCAGAAGTACTCCCACGGCTACCTCGCGTACTGGCTGCAGGAGTTCCAGGACTACTTCGTAGAGCACCATGTGCAGCTGCCGCTGGCGAAGGGCGACGCGGTGTTCTTCAACCCGGCCCTCTTCCACGCGGCAGGTAGCAACCACTCGGCCGGCATCAAGCGCATGGCGAACCTCCTCCAGGTGTCCTCGGCCTTTGGACGGGCGATGGAGACGGTCGACCGCGAGCGTGTGGTGAACGCTGTGTATCCAGCCTTGCTGGCACGCAGGGCGTCCGGGGTTGATGCGGCATCGCTCGAGTACGCGGTGGCAGCGAGCGCGGAGGGCTACGCGTTCCCCACCAACCTGGACCGGGACCAGCCGATCGGGGGCATGGCGCCGCCCACCCAGGCGGGTGTCGTGCTGGCCGCTCTTGAGGCGGGCATCAGCCCCGACGAGCTCGCCGGACGGCTGGCGGCGCAGGCCACGGCCAAGCTCTCGCACGGCTGACGGGTTGGCACCAGGGCTCGCTCAGTCCTGACCCGTGCCGAGGTCGTCGACTGCGCCAAGGGCGTCGACGTGGCCTGCCGTCGCCGCATCGACTGCGCCGAGGTCGGCGACGTGACCCGCCGCCGCCTCGTCGAGCGCCAGCTCGCGCAGGGCCGCGGCGAGGAACCGATAGGTCCACTCCTGGGCCAGGGCCCGGTTCTCGGCGAAGATCACGGGAACGTTCGGGTAGCGTGCCTGGCACTCGGCGATCCCCTCGGCCACGACCGCCGGCCGGACGTGCCGTAGGTCGAAGATGCGCGAGTACTTGTCCTCGACGACGACTGCGGCTCTGGGCAGTGAGGACAGCTCAGCCAGGGCGTAGCGCAGGCGACCCGTCGTGAGGCTCGAACTGAGGTCCGCGAGCGTCTTTCGCTCGACCGCCGCCACCACCTGCCCGTCGAGCTCGACGGCATAGTCGCCGGCCGGGAGTGGTCGCCGGGTCGTGCGCGCCTGCTGGTGGCTGAACTTCCAGGGGTACCGCTCATGGGCGTCGACGAGGATCTCCAGCTCCTCGCGGCCGGCGGCCCGGGCCGTGGGAAGGGTGACGTTCGGCCGCGCCTGCTTGGCGGTTCGTGCGGTCTGCCAGAAGACCACCTGGCGACCTCGGGCCTGGGTGAGGACGAACTGCGAGCGGTTCTCGCGACCGCGGTCCAGCACCAGCTCGATGGCGGCTCCGCGGCGCACACACGACCGGACCGGGACCTGCTCCACGACCTCGGGCTCCGCCGGCCAGCCCTCCTCGCTGCGATGGCAGTAGACCTTGCCCGTGCGCGGCCAGGTGTCCCGGGCCTTGAGGACGACGCCTGCATCACCCAGCGGGATTCGCAGCAGGAACGGCAGCGACGACTCGTCGTCGGGGTTGCGCGCGATGAGGAAGTCGCCGGGCACGTGTGCAGGCTATGCCCAGCACATCCACGACATCAGGTATGCCGTTTGGTCGCCTCGCCAGCGAGGTCGCCTGCGCGAACCCGGCCCGCGCGAACTCCACGCCCGCGGACTCCACGCCCGCGGGCCCGGCGTCCGCGGACCACGTAGCCGACCCAGGACACGACCACGGCGAGCGCGACCAGCGCCTGGAGCAGTCCCGTGTAGCGAGCCGGGTAGACGACGCCCTCGAGGTAGTTGTCGATGAAGCCGGTGCCATGCAGCGGTGTCTCCCCGGCCTGGGTTCGGGCCCAGTTCTCGATGCCGGTGAGCGGGCAGGGTGGGCCGAGCACCACGATCACGAACGCCCACGCCGAGACGACCAGGTGCACCCCGATCAGGCGACGCCACCGCCACGCGAGGAAGCCTCCCAGCGTCACGAACACCAGGAAACCGAAGTGGACCAGCATCGTCGCGTCCCCGACGATTCGATAGACCACACTTCAGGCTACGCGCAGGCGCTCTCGGCGGGTCGGGCAACACGTCCAAGATGGCGCTACGGCCGTGACGGAGCCGACCGCGGAGGCGCGGTGGTGCCCCGCCGGACCAGGTGCGGCTCGATGACCACCTCGACAGCCGCCGTGCGCCCGCTCTCCAGGCGGTCGACGACCACGTCGACGGCGGCGTCGGCCATGGCGCCTGGCGCCTGGCTGACGGAGGTGAGGTCGATCGTCGCGAGACGGGCAACCGGGCTGTCGTCATATCCCACGACGGACACGTCGGCGGGCACCTGGAGGTCGGAACGGCGCAGGTGGTCGAGCACGCCGAGGGCCGAGCGGTCGTTGAAGGCGATCACTGCGGTTGGTGGGGTCGCCACGAGTGCCGCTGTCGCGGCCGCGCCTCCCTCCTCGGTATCGCCACCTGCCACGACGCGAATGCCCGATGAGCACCCCAGGTCGCGCATGGCCCGCCGGTAGCCCTGCCTGCGCAGCGTCGCGATCGACCCGGGGGGCCCGTCGGCGAACGCGATCTCTCGGTGCCCGAGTCCGACGAGGTGCTGCACCGCAAGCGCCATCCCGCGGTCATCGGCAGCCCGCACCAGGTCCACTCCCTCCGCCCTCACCCGCCGTCCGACCGCGACCACGGGCACGACCGCGGCAATGGCTTCCAAGGCGTTCGCCGGCAACGACGGTCCGAGCAGCAGGACTGCCTCACACCGGGAGTCCAGCAGGGCCTCGACGGCCCGCCGCTCGCCACGGTGGCGAGTCAGGGGGCTGACGACGACGTCGTAGCCAGCCTTCTCGGCCGCCACCTGGAGGTCCTCGAGGAGCTCGCCGTGGAAGGGGTTGCTGACCTCGACGGTCAGCCCCAGCAGGTGAGTGCGGCGCCGAGCCAACAGGCTCGCTGTCCGGTCCGGGCGGTAGCCGAGGGACTGGGATGCCTGGAGGACCGCCTCACGGGTCTCGGCACTCGGGCCGGGGCGGCCACGCAGCACGAGCGAGGCCGTGGCGGTGGAGACGCCGGCGTGGGCGGCCACATCCATCAGCCTTGCGCGGGCGGGTGGCGAGGCCATGGCGACTCCTGGAGATCTTTGTCAGGACAAACTGTTGACAGCATTGAGGCTTCTCAGCACACTATCTTAAAGCGCTTTAAGAAAGCAGCAGAGACAACACGGCAGAGAGGCTGTCATGAGCAATTCCCTCGGGGTCGCCGTCATCGGGGCCGGCATGGCCGGTCGCGCCCACTGCGCGGGCTACCGCGCAGCTCCTACTCTCTTCGATCCGCCGCTGCCCCCGATCACCTACGCCGCCGTGGTCGACGCCAACGAGGGCGTGGCCAAGGACGCCGCGCGGCGGTACGGCTATGAGCGCGCCAGCACCGACTGGCGCTCCCTGCTGGAGGCCGATGACGTCCAGGTCGTGAGCATCGTTGTGGCGAACTCCCTGCACCGCGAGATCGCCGAGGCCCTCCTCGACGCCGGGAAGCACGTCCTGTGCGAGAAGCCCCTTGCCGACACGCTCGAGAACGCCCAGGCGATGGTCGCCGCCGCCGAGGCGCATCCCGACCTCGTAACCGCCACGGGCTTCGTCTACCGCCGCCAGCCGGCCGTCGCCGCGATCCGCGACCTCGTCACGACCGAGTTCGGTGAGGTCTCGCACTTCAACGGCCGCTACTGGTGCGACTACGCCCGCAGCGCCGAGACCCCGATGGCGTGGCGCTACAAGGGCGGCCCGGGGACCGGTGCGCTCTCCGACATCGGCAGCCACCTCATCGACCTGGCCGAGTTCGTCTGCGGACCGATGACTGCGGTGGGTGGCGCGGCGTTCACGACGAAGGTCACCGAGCGGTTCGTCCCGCTCGGGACCACCTACGGTCACGCCAAGGCGGAGCTCTCCGATGTCAAGGAGCCCGTCGAGAACGACGACGTGGCGACCTTCACCGCGCACTTCGCCTCCGGGGCCGTCGGCACCTTCTCCATCTCGCGTGTCGCCCCCGGCCACGCGAACTCGCTCGCCTTCGACCTCATGGCCGAGACCGGCGCCGCGAAGTGGGACATGGACCGGCCGGCCGAGTTCTCGGTCGTCCGCAAGCTGCGGGGCGACGGCTTCGACGGCTACAACCAGGTGCTCGTCGGCCCCGCTCACCCGTACCTCAAGGGCGGTGTGCCGATGGACTTCCCGGGTGTGTCGTACGGCGTCGGCGACCTCTTCGGGTTCCAGGCCCGGGCCTTCCTCGAGCAGGTCGCCGGCATCGAGGGCGGGCTGCCACCGGTGGCGGGCTTCTCCGACGGCGTCCGCGACCTCACGATCATCGATGCCGTCATCCGCTCGGCAGCCGCCAGGGGGGCCACGGTCGACCTCCCACCGCACCACGACGCGAGCTGAGACGTATGCCGCCCGGCCGGCCGGGCGGCATACGACCCCACCTCCCCAGCACATGAGGTATGCCGTCCACTCAGCCAGGCGGCATACCGCCCCTCCTCCCCCAGCACCGTTCGCCACCCAGCGAGACCCACGACAAGGAGTCACCCATGTACCTCGGCGTCTACAACGCCTGCCTCGCCGACAAGTCGCTCACCGAGGCACTCGACATCATCGCCGGCCTGGGCCTGACCAGCGTCGAGATCAACTCCGGTGGCTTCCTGCCGCCGATCCACCTGCCCGTCGAGGAGCTGCGCGCGAGCGAGGGCGCTCGCGAGGAGTACCTCGGCGAGTTCAGCTCGCGCGGCCTCACCCTGACCGCCCTCAACTGCAACGGCAACCCGCTGTTCCCGCGGGAGGGCTTCCCGCATGCGCAGGACCTGAAGGACTCGGTCGAGCTCGCAGCACTGTTGGGGGTGAAGCGGCTCGTGACGATGTCCGGCATCCCGGCGGGCAGCGCGGGTGGAACGAACCCCGTGTGGAACCCGCTGCCCTGGTGGAGCCCGCTCCTCGACGTGCGCGACTACCAGTGGGAGGTGGCGATCCCGTTCTGGAAGGACATCCAGGCCCGCGCGGCCGACGCTGACGTCAAGGTTGCCATCGAGATGCACCCGGGCAACATCGTCTTCAACCCCTCGACGATGCACCGGCTCGCCGAAGAGATCGACGCCACCCACGTCGGAGCCGAGATGGACCCGAGCCACCTGTTCTGGCAGGGCATCGACCCGGTCCTCGCGGTCAAGAACCTGGGAGACCTGGTCTACAACGCCGCGGCGAAGGACACCCGGATCAACGAGGCCGCCAAGGTCAACGGCGTGCTCGACGACCGGTTCAGCCGGGTCGCCGAGGGCCAGCCCGGGTACCTCCCGCTCGGCGGCGGCACGACTCTCTCGGGCTGGCCGACGAACTCCTCGTGGGACTTCGTGGCCGTCGGCCGCGGGCATGACACGGCGTACTGGACCGAG
>DASSJT010000207.1:0-18271 GCA_035691065.1 Dermatophilaceae bacterium | reverse complement strand
ACCATCCAGCTGCGCAGGCCGTCGAGGAGCACCCCCGCATGGCCCACGCCGTGGCGCAGGAGCGCCGACGCGGTCATGACGACATCGGCCCCGGCGAGCAGGTACTTGACGACGTCGTCGGACCGGTCCACGCCGGTGGTGCCGGCCAGGGAGAGGCCGAGCCGGCCGTGCAGCAGGGCGATCCACGTGCGTGGCAGGCGTCCCTCGTCGCGGGACGACAGGGCGAAGCCGGGGGCCGGTGCCATCCGCTCGATGTCGATGTCCGGCTGGAGGAACCGGTTGAACAGCACCAGCCCGCTGGCGCCGCTGGCGGCCAGCCGCACCGCCATGCTGCCGAACGCGCTGTAGTGCGGGCCCAGCTTGACGGCCACGGGGATGCTGACCTCCTCCGCCACCTGCTCGACGATCTCGACGCACTGGTCCTCGACCGCCCGCCCGGAGGTGTGCACGTCGCCCGGCACGGCGTAGATGTTGAGCTCGAGTGCGGCGGCACCGGCGTCCTCGATCAGCCGCGCGAACTCCACCCACGAGCCGAGGTTCGCCGCGTTGAGGCTGGCGATGACGGGGACGTTGACCGCGTCGACCGCCCGGGCCACGAGGTCGAGGTAGCGGCCGGCCCCGCCAGGCGCCTCGACCGGGGCCGACGGGAAGTACGACAGGGCCTCCCCGAAGGCCTCCTCGTGGGCCTCCATGAGGACGAGGTCGCGCAGGTCCTCGCCGCGCAGCTGCTCCTCGAAGAGCGAGGGCAGCACGACCGCGCCGACGCCCGCGTCGGCGAGGTGGCGCACGCCGTCAACGGTCGCCGACAGGGGTGACGCGGAGGCCACGAGCGGGTTGTCGAGCCGGAGTCCCAGGTAGCTGGTGTGCAGGTCCATCACGTGCTCCTTCGAGCGTCGGCGGCGAATCGGCTGGCCCCGCGGGTGGCCATCTCCTCATAGACGGCCCAGCGCTGTGCGACGGCCTCGCGGGCCAGGGTGAGCAGGCGCTCCGCCTCGGCCGGGTCGGTGTTGCGGAGCATGCGGTAGCGCAGCTCGCGGTAGACGTAGTCGGCCAGGTCGATCCGGGGCCGGGGCGAGTCGAGCATGAAGGCGTTGCCGCCCTGGGCCCGCACCGTGGGGTCGAAGCGCATCAGCGGCCAGTGGCCGCTCGCGACCGCGCGGTGCTGCTGGTCGAGCCCATGGCGCATGTCGATGCCGTGCGCGATGCAGTGGCTGTAGGCGATGATCAGCGACGGGCCGTCGAAGGCCTCCGCCTCGCGGAACGCAGTGAGGGTCTGCTGCGGGTCGGCGCCCATGGCGACCCGGGCCACGTAGACGCTGCCGTAGGCGATGGCCTGGAGCGCGAGGTCCTTCTTGGGCACCGACTTGCCGCCGCTGGCGAACTTCGCGACGGCGCCGAGGGGCGTCGCCTTCGAGGACTGCCCCCCGGTGTTGGAGTACACCTCGGTGTCCATGACCAGGACGTTGACGTCGCGGCCGCTGGCGAGCACGTGGTCCAGTCCGCCGGACCCGATGTCGTAGGCCCAGCCGTCCCCGCCGACCAGCCAGACGCTGCGTCTCAGGAGGTGGTCGACGACGCTGCGGAGGTCGTCCACCTCAGGGCCCGCGAGGGTATCCAGCCGCTCGGCCAGCTGGGCCAGCCGCTGCCGCTGGGCTGCGATCTCGAACTCGCGCACCTGGGGAGCGGCCAGGATGGCGTCGACCAGCTCGGCACCGACCTCGTCGCGCAGGGCCAGCAGGCGCTCCCGCGCCAGGGTGGTGTGGAGGTCCGCGGCGAGGCGCAAGCCGAGCCCGAACTCTGCGTTGTCCTCGAAGAGCGAGTTCGACCACGCGGGACCCCGGCCGTCACGGTTCTTGGCCCACGGAGTGGTCGGGAGGTTGCCTCCGTAGATCGACGAGCACCCTGTGGCGTTGGCGACGGTCAGCCGCTCGCCGAACAGCTGGGTCAGCAGCTTGAGGTAGGGGGTCTCACCACATCCGGCGCACGCACCGGAGAACTCGAAGAGCGGCTCGAGGAACTGCGTGCCGCGTACCGTGCCGAAGTCGACGTTGGCCCGGGTGTTGACCGGGATCGTCTCGAAGAAGGCCACGTGTTTCCGGGCCGGCTCGAACCGGGGCTCTGCGGGCTCGAGGTTGATCGCCTTGCGGCCCGGCTGGCCCAGCACGTCGACCGGGCACGCTTCGACGCACAGACCGCAGCCGGTGCAGTCCTCAGCGTAGACCTCGAGGGTGAATCGGGCGTCGGGCATCCCCACCGCGTTGAGCGGCGCCGACGCGAAGTCCTCCGGCGCGCCCTCGAGTCGTTCCGGGGGGTAGTAGCGCGACCGGATGACGCTGTGCGGACACACGAAGCTGCACGTCCCGCACTGGATACACGTGTCCGGGTCCCAGACCGCGACCAGGTCGCTGATCCGCCGCTTCTCGTATGCCGTGGTGCCGGTTGGGAAGGTGCCGTCCACCGGGAGGGCGCTCACCGGAAGGTCGTCGCCCCGGCCGGCCATCATCGCGGCGGTCACCTCGCGGACGAAGGCGGGCGCGTGCTCCGGAACGACGGTAGGCAGGGGGCGATCGGACGTGCGGGCGTGGGGGACCCGGATCTCGTGGAGTGCCCCCAGTGCACGGTCGACGGCCTCTTCGTTGCGGCGCACGATCTCGGCGCCCCTGCGCCCGTAGGTCTTGCGGATCGAGGCCTTGACCCGCTCGATGGCGACCGCCCGGGGGAGGACTCCGGAGATCCCGAAGAAGCAGGTCTGGAGGACCGTGTTGGTGCGGCCGGGCAGCCCGGCCTCGCGCGCCACGCTGGTGGCGTCCACGGCATACATCCGGAGCTTCTTGTCGATCACCTGCTGCTGGACCGGGCCCGGCAGGGCATCCCACACCTCGCTCGGCGGGTGGGGCGAGTTGAGCAGGAAGGTCGCACCGTGCCTGGCGATGCCCAGCACGTCCAGCCGCTGCATCAGCGAGGGCTCGTGGCAGCCGACGAAATCCGCTTTGGGAACGAGGTACGGCGCCTGGATCGGGTGCGGCCCGAACCGCAGGTGCGAGACGGTCACGCCGCCCGACTTCTTGGAATCGTAGACGAAGTAGGCCTGGGCATGGGTCCCGGGGTCGGCGCCGAGGATCTTGATGGTGTTCTTGTTCGCGCCGACGGTGCCGTCGGAGCCGAGGCCGTAGAAGACTGCGCGGAAGGTGCCAAGCTCCTCGACGTCGAGTGACGGATCCCATTCGAGGCTTGTCCCGGAGACGTCGTCGTGGATCCCGATGGTGAAGCGGCGGCGCGGCTGGGGGTTGGTCAGCTCGGCAAGCACGCCGGCCACCATGCCGGGCGTGAGCTCCTTGGAGGAGAGCCCGTAGCGGCCCCCGATCACCGTGGGGAGGGAGTCCAGCCGCCCGGAGGTGTGCGCGCTGCTCAGGGCGACGACGACGTCGAGGTAGAGCGGCTCGCCGGCCGAGCCAGGCTCCTTTGTGCGGTCCAGGACGGCGATGGCCCGCGTCGAGGCAGGTAGTGCCGCGAGGAGCTCCTCGGCCGGGAAGGGCCGGTACAGCCTGACCTGCGCGACGCCCACCTTCTCACCGGACCGGACCAGGTGAGCGACGGTCTCGGCCGCCGTCTGGCCGCCGGAGCCCATGATCACGAGGACCCGCTCGGCCTCTGGGTGTCCGGCGTAGTCGACCAGGTGGTAGGCCCGCCCGCTGTGTGTGGCCAGCCGGTCCATGGCCGCCTGGACGACCGCGGGGGTGCGCTCGTAGAACGGGTTGACCGTCTCACGGCCCTGGAAGTAGACATCAGGGTTCTGCGCGCTCCCGCGCAGGACCGGCCGCTCGGGGGTCAGGGCCCGGGCTCGGTGTGCACGCACAAGCGACTCGGGGACCATGGCCCGCAGCACGTCGTCCTCGAAGAGCTCTACGGTGTTGAGCTCGTGTGAGGTCCGGAATCCGTCGAAGAAGTGGACGAACGGCACGCGCGTCTTCAGGGACGCGGCGTGCGCCACCACGGCGAGGTCGTGGGCCTCCTGGACCGACGCCGAGGCCAGCAGCGCGAACCCGGTCTGGCGCACCGCCATCACGTCGGAGTGGTCGCCGAAGATCGACAGGCCCTGGGCCGCGAGGGACCGCGCCGCGACGTGGAACACTGCCGGGGTCAGCTCGCCCGCGATCTTGTACATGTTCGGGATCATGAGCAGCAGGCCCTGGGAGGCGGTGAAGGTCGTGCTGAGCGCCCCGCCCTGGAGCGCGCCGTGCAGCGCGCCGGCGGCCCCGCCCTCGCTCTGCATCTCGATGATCGTCGGCACCGTGCCCCAGACGTTCGGACGGCGATGGCTGGACCAGTCGTCGGCGAGCTCGGCCATGGTCGACGAGGGCGTGATCGGGTAGATGGCGCACAGCTCGCTCAGCCGGTAGGCCACGCTGGCCGCAGCCTCGTTGCCGTCGATGGTCGCGCGCATCTCAGGCCTCCTCCGTGACCGGCTCGCTGACCATCTCGATGGCGTGGACGGGGCACTGCCGGTAGCAGGTGCCGCACCCGGTGCAGGTGGTGTAGTCGAACCGGTAGCGGTGGCCCTTGCCCAGGCTGATGACCGACCCCTCCGGGCAGGAACCCAGGCAGCCGTCGCACTCGAAGCAGTTGCCGCAGGACAGGCAGCGGCTCGCCTCGAACTGCGCCTCCTCGGCGCTCAGCCCGGCGACGACCTCGTCGAAGGCCACCACCCGGGCGGCGGGTTCCAGCTGGGTCTGGGTCCGCCGGCTGTGGTCGCCGAAGTACCAGGGGTTCAGGAGGTCGAAGCTGGCGAGCGGGTGCTTGGGCGGCCGCTCGGCCGACTCCTGCCCCAGGTAGGCGTCGATGTTGCGGGCTGCTCGCTTGCCGTGCCCCACGCCCACTGTCACCGTGCGCTCGCTCGGCACCGCGTCGCCGCCGGCGAACACGCCGGGCGCACCAGTCATGAGCGTCGTCGGCGACACCATGACCGTGTCACCGTCGAACTCCACGCCTGGGACGGTTCTGAGGAAGCCCGTGTCGCTCTCCTGGCCGAGCGCCAGGATCACCGTGTCGGCCGCGAGCGTCTCGAACTGCCCTGTGCCGTGGGGCCGCCCGCTCTCGTCCAGCTCCTGCACCTCGACCGTGAGGTCGCCCTCGTCGAGGGAGGTGATGGTGCGCAGCCAGTTGATCCGGATGCCCTCCTCCTCGGCGTCGGCCGCCTCCTCCTCGTGGGCGGGCATCTGCTCGCGCGTGCGCCGGTAGACGATGATCGTGTCGTCGGCGCCCAGCCGCCGGGCCACGCGCGCGGCATCCATCGCCGTGTTGCCGCCGCCGTAGACCGCCACCCGGCCCGCGAGCGGCTGCTGCTCGCCGGTCTCCACCCCCCGGAGGAAGGACACTGCGTCCAGCACCCGGCTGGCGTCCTGGTTGGGGATGTCGACCCGCTTGGACAGGTGCGCGCCGACGGCCACGAAGACCGCGCCGAAGCCGCCATCGGCCATCTCGACCGCAAGGTCGGTCACCCGGTGGTCCTGCTCGAAGGTGACGCCCAGTCCCTCGAGCCGCGCGATCTCCGCGTCCAGGACGTCACGCGGCAGGCGGTATGCCGGGATGCCGTAGCGCATCATCCCGCCCGGCTTGGGCCCGCTGTCGCGCACGACGACCTCGTGGCCTCGCACGGCGAGGTGGTAGGCGGCGGAGAGGCCGCTGGGCCCCGAGCCGACGACGAGCACCCGGTGTCCGGTGCGGCGCTCCGGCGGCTCGAACGCCCAGCCGTGCACGATGGCCTGGTCACCGAGGAACCGCTCGACCGCATGGATCGACACCGCCTCGTCGAGCTCGCGCCGGTTGCAGACGGATTCGCACGGGTGGTAGCAGACCCGGCCGTGGATGGCCGGGAACGGGTTGTCCCTGGTGAGCTGCCGCCAAGCCCCCTCGGCATCGCCGTTCTTGATCAGGGCCAGCCAGGCCTGGATGTTCTCGCCGGCAGGGCACCCGGCATTGCACGGCGGCAGCAGGTCGACGTAGACCGGGCGGCGTTCGCGCACCGGCCCGCTGCGCGGCATCCCCAGGCCGAGTGGCGCAGGTGGGGTGAGGTCTCGCTGGCCGTCCATCACACCGTCCCGTCCCCGGGGTTGCACCACCCCGCTTGCCTATCTCGGAGCCTAGGCAGGCTGGTGCCCCCTGGTCGAGGACCATCGTCCCCTTCTGCCCCACCACTGCCTGGAGTATGCCGTGGCGCCGGCACTGCGGGTGCGTGGACGGCGTGATCCGGGGTGGCCGGGACCGCGCCGGTAGCGCAGGCGGCGGACGCGACCTCACCTGCCGCCGCCTTCCCCGGACGCAACCCGAGCTCGAGGGTGCGGCGGTCGGCGGTTCGACTGCAGTGGCCCCTGACGGCCCGTAGCCTGAGAGCCGGGAGGAGGGTGGCGATGGACGCGCTCGCGGTGCTGACGGCATACCTGCTCGGTGCGGTCCCCTTCACCCAGATCGTCTCCCGGCGACTGACGGGCATCGACCTCCGCACGGTGGGGACGGGCACCGTGTCGGGTACCGGCCTCTACAACGTGGCGGGCCTGTGGCCACTGGTCCTCGGCGGCGGCCTCGACGTGGCCAAGGGCGCCGGGGCTGCGCTGCTCGCCGGCGACAGCGACCGGGCGCGGGTTCTCGTGGGCGCCGCAGTGGTCACCGGCCACTGCTGGTCGGTATTCCTGGGCGGCGCGGGGGGACGGGGCCTGTCTCCCTCGTTGGGGGTTCTGGCAGTGTTCGCCTGGCCCGGCGCGCTCCTGCTGCTCGCGGCGCTCGCGGTCGGGAAGCTCGTGGACGAGGCGGGCTTGGCCGCCTTCATCGCCGACCTCCTCCTCGTGGTGGCGCTCGCCGTTGCGAGGGGCTGGCGGGGGGCGGCCCTGGCGCTGGCCCTGGTTCTCCCCATGGTGCTCAAGCGCCTCATGGGAAACGCGGCGCCTGAGCCGGGGGGCGGCCTGCGGACCTACGGGGCCCGCCTGCTCTACGACGCCGACCAGCACGGGGCGCCGGCTGCACATACCCAGCCTCCGGGGGGCTTGCGTAGTGGCCCCAACTGACCAGCTCGATACCCCGACGCTGGAGGCAGCCGTCCGGCTCCTCGCCGAGAGCCTCGACCGACACCGCGGCGAGCTCAACCGGCTCAACGTCTACCCGGTGCCCGACGGCGACACCGGCAACAACCTCGTCGCGACGCTGGCGTCGGTCACCGCGCGCCTGCCGGGGGACAGCGAGCGGTCCAGCGTGGTCGAGGCCATCTGCACCGGCTCGCTGCTCGGGGGGCGGGGCAGCTCCGGGGTGATCCTCGGCCAGGCGCTGCGCGAGCTCGTCAAGGCGCTGCCCGAGAACTCTGACGGCGCCGGACTCGCAACCGGGCTCGAGGCAGCCGCAGCCGGGGCCCGGAAGGCAGTGGCCGACCCGGTCGAGGGCACCATCCTCACGGTCGCCGACGACGCTGCCCGCGCTGCCCGGTCAGCTGCTGCCGAGTCCGGGAGCCTGGCGGCCGTGGCGCAGGCCGCCGGCGCAGAGGGGCGCCGCTCCCTGGCGCGAACGCCCAGCCTGCTGCCCGCGCTCGCGCGAGCCGGCGTCGTCGACGCCGGCGGGCTGGGCTACGTACTCCTCCTCGACTCCCTGTCCCAGGCGGTCACCGGGAAGGGGTCGGCGACCCCACCGCTCGAGCTCCCGGCACCGGTGCTGGCGACCGGGGTCACTCGGGAGGCGCCCGCGGCGGAGCCAGCGCAGAGCGGGCGTTTCGAGGTTCTCTGCCTCCTCAAGGCCGCCGCCGAGCGGGTGGACCTTCTGCGGGAGCAGTGGCTGGCGCTCGGTGACACCGTTGCCTTCGCCGGCGGCGGAGGGACGTGGCGGGGTCATGTGCACACGGACGCCATAGGCCGTGCCCTGGCCGCGGTCGAGCAGGCGGGCACGATCGTCGAGGTCGAGATCACCGACCTGGCCGAGCGGGGCGCCGAGGAGTACGGGCTGCGGCCCGCCGGAGGTGCCACTGGGGTGCCGTCGGTGGTCGCCGTTGCCGAGGGTGACGGGCTGGTCGCCGCCTACCTCGAGGCCGGCGCGCAGCGAGTGGTGGTGGGCGGGGTGACCGCCAAGCCCGCCACCGGCGAGCTGCTGCGCGTGGTCGACGCCTGCTCAGGGCCGGTGGTGCTGTTGGCCGGTGACAAGGACGTCGTCCCGGCAGCGCGGCAGGCAGCTGAGCTCGCCGCGGAGCCGGTCGCCGTCGTTCCCACCGACATGGTGTCGGGCCTTCTCGTTCTCGAGGAGCTTGGGCCACTGCGCGACCGCGACGCCTCGTCCGCGGCGGCGCGCCTGGAGCGGGCGGCGGGACGCCTTCGGGCGGTGCGTATCCAGCAGGCGGTGCGCGACTCCCGCACCGAGCTGGGAACGGTCCGGGCCGGCGAGTGGCTGGCCATGGGCCGTTCGCACCCGGTGGCGATTGGTCCGACCGCGGAGGAGACGCTCGACGCGGCCGCCGAAACGCTCGTCACTCCGGCGTCGACGACGGGCGTGCTGGCGCTCGACCAGCAGACCTCCCACGCGTCTGAGGTGCTGGACAGGCTGCGCGGGGCACACCCGCACCTGGACTGGCAGGTCCGCCGGACCAACCGCCCCTCCTGCGCGTACGGCCTGGTGGTGCGATGACCACCTCCCGCGACGAGGTTCTGCTCCAGGCGGGAGACGGCACCGAGCTCGCGGCCGACATCTACCATCCGGAGGGTCCACCACGCGGTGGTGTCGTGGTCGTCCACGGCTTCTCTGCCACTCGCCGGCTGGCCGCCGTGGTCGAGCAGGCCAAGGCTCTGGCCGACCGCGGGTTCCTCGTCCTCGCGTTCGACACGCGAGGCCACGGCACGTCGGGCGGGGACTGCACGCTCGGCCGGCTGGAGGCCTGCGACGTCGCTGCGGCCGTGGGCCGGCTCCGTCCAGAGGTCCCGGCGGTCGTCACCGTCGGAGCCTCGATGGGCGCGGTGGCAGTCCTGGCGCACGCAGTCGGTGACCAGCCAGACCAGCCAGACCAGCCAGACCAGCCGGGCCCGGATGGCCTCGCCGGCATTGTCCTGGTCAGCATGGCGACGTCATGGCACTCGGTGCTCACCCCGCGCGGTCTTGCCGCCACCTTCCTGACCCGGACGCGGGTGGGGCGCACCTACACCCGGCGCCGCACCGGCATACGAGTCGCATCCCAGTGGGAGCGGGGTGAGCCGCCGACGGCGCTGGTGCGCCGCGTCCATATACCGGTGGCCATCGTCCACGGCCAGCAGGACCGGATGATCCGTCCCAGCGCTGCGCATGACCTCTTCGCCGCTGCCCCGGGGCCTCGGCGGCTCGACCTCGTGGCGGGGATGGGGCACTCCTTCCAGCCGGCCGCCGTCCCCGCCGTGACCCGAGCCGTGGAGTGGGCCTTCGACCAGGGCCGGGTCATCCGCCACCCTCGGACATGAGCGCGGGGTCCTCCCACGCGACCCCGAGGATGGGCCCGGTGCTGGCGCCCATCACGGGGCTGAAGATCGCGATGTCGACCTCGAGGTCGGGGCGGTCGACCCGCAGCTGCTGGGCGAGTTCGCGGGCATCGGCGTCGAGCAGCGCGTGCGTCACGACGACCCGTCCCGGCGTGGCAGGCGGGAACGCCTGCAGCACCCGGTGGCGGATGCGCTCGACCCCCCGCTCGATGCCGCGGACTGCACCCGTGGGACGCACCTCCCCCCGCGGGGCGAGGGTGAGCATGGGCTTCAGGTCGACGGCATCGCCCAGGCGCGCCATCGCTGTGGGCATCCGGCCGCTGTGGGCCAGCCGTTGCAGGCCCTGCAGGACGAACTCGAGGTGGTAGGACCCGCGACGGCGCTCCGCCCGCTCGACCAGCTGCTCGAGGGTTGCCCCGTCGCGGGCCTCTTCGGCAAGTCGGCGAACCAGCAGCCCCTGTGCGGCCGCGGCCGAGTGGGAGTCGACGACGACCGCCGGGACCGACGCGAGCTCGGCTGCCGCCCGTGCGCTGTCGTAGGTGCTGCTGAGCACGGCGGCGAGGGTGACCACGAGCAGACCGTCGGCACCGGCGTCGACCGCCTCGCGCATCACCTCCAGCCAGTCGCCCACCGACGGGGAGGCCGTCTGGTGTGAAATCGTCTCGCCCATGCGGGCGTAGAACTCCTCGGCGGTGAGGTCGATGCTCTCGCGGTAGGCCGTCCCGTCGAGGATGATGCAGATCCCCACCATGCCGATGCCCAGCCGAGACCGCGTCTCCGGCGACAGGCACGCCACACTGTCGGTGAGCACCGCCACCCCCACGACCGGCCCCTTCCGTCAGCTGCGAGGCATAGCCTCCTGGCTCAAGGTCTCCCGGCTCAAGGTACCGGGCCGGTCGGCCTGCAGGAGCCCGACGGCATACGCGGCACCTCACGCCCATCGCTTGGTCACGTCGCTCCGTCACGCAAGTTCGGCGATGGTGACGCCTCCGCCGTCGCCGTGTTGCGCAGATGCAGCGATGGCGACGCCGACATCCCGGTCTGGCCGCCGGGCCTGGCGTCAGCCCGGCCGGGAGGAGTTGCGGGCCAGGTGGGCGACCAGCCAGACGACCCCGCCCATGGCGAGGACCCCCAGACCCGCGAGCACTGACGGCAGTGGCAGCATCGCGGCCACCAGGGCACAGCCGACCAACCCCAGCGCGGCGGTGACCCGGGCCGGGGAGCCGCCCAGTGTCCAAGCGCTCGCGTTGGCGATGCCGTAGTAGACGAGGACGCAGAACGAGGAGAAACCAATGGCCTGTCGCAGGTCGGCCACCGTGACGATGGCGCCGACCACCAGGCCCACGGCGACCTCGGCGCGATGTGGGACGCCGTATGCCGGGTGAACGGCGGAGAGGGAGTGGTGCAGGAAGCCGTCGCGAGACATCGCCAGGACGGTGCGCGAGATGCCCAGGACCAGGGCGAGAAGGGAGCCGGTGGCGGCGATGGCCGCGCCGATGCGGACGATCGGGGCCGACCACGACCACCCACTGATCTCGACCGCGTCGGCCAGGGGCGAGGCCCGGCCGCCCAGCCACTCGGCGCCCAGTGCGTGCAGCAGGGTCGCGGCGACCACGCCGTAGACGACCAGGGTGACCAGCAGGGAGAGCGCGATCGCGCGCGGTATGGTCTGGGCCGGCTCCCGGACCTCCTCCCCGAGCGTGGCGACGCGCGCATAGCCCGCGAACGCGAAGAAGAGGAAGCCGGCGCCCGCAAGCACCCCCGCCAGCCCGTGGACCGGCTCCTCGGTGGCCAGCGTCTGCGCCGCCGCCGGAGGGGCGAGGAGGCAGGCCGTCGTGAACAGGGCCAACACCGCCAGCACCGCGGCCACGATGACCCGGGTGGCCAGGGCGCTCTTGTGCACGCCCCGGTAGTTGAGGGCGGTCAGGACCGCGACGGTCAGCACAGCCAGCGGCACGGCGGCTGCGGGCCACACGTAGGTGCCGACGGTGAGCGCCATGGCCGCGGCGCTGGCGGTCTTGCCCGCGACGAAGGCCCACCCGGCCGCAAAGCCCCAAGCCGGCCCGAGCCGCTCCCGCCCGTACACGTAGGTGCCCCCGGACTCGGGGTAGCGGGACGCGAGGCGTGCCGAGGACATCGCGTTGCAGTACGCGATGCCGCCGGCGAGCCCCAGGGCCCAGAGCAGGGCACCACCTGCCGCCGCAGCCGCGGGCGAGAACGCCACGAACACCCCGGCTCCCAGCATCGAGCCCAGGCCCAGGACGACGGCGTCGCCGAGTCCCAGCCGCCGCTGAAGGGTGTCCATCGGTTCCCTTTCGCCGGTCCGCGAGGGCCGGTGCCGGACGACCCATCGCGGAGCCTGTCCTGCGGCGTGGCCCGAGCCAGCGTAGTGCGTGGCCGGCCCGCGATGGGGGCAGGATGGGGCAATGGAGGACGCCTTCGCCTTGAGTCGGTTCGTCGCCGCGCAGGACGCCGGCGGCACGTATGCCGGTGCGCTGCGCGAGCTGCGCGGTGGCCGCAAGCGTGGCCACTGGATGTGGTTCGTGTTCCCCCAGCTGGCGGGACTGGGCCACAGCCCGATGGCAGAGCACTACGCCATCTCCGGTCTCGACGAGGCACGGGCCTACCTCGAGCACCCGGTGCTGGGCCCCAGGCTGGTCGAGGTGGCGCAGGCCCTGAGCGGGTTGGCCGGGGCCGATCCCGTGGCCGTTCTCGGGTCCGTCGACGCGATGAAGCTGCGCTCGTCCATGACGCTGTTCGCCCGAGCGGCCGCCGACCGCAGCGGCCAGGGGGAGGTGTTCAAGGCGGTCCTGGACCACTACTTCGCCGGACGCGAGGACGAGGCAACCCTCCGGCTCCTCGCCTAGTGTGGCCGTGCGCGTTGTGCCGCTGGTCAGTCGGGGGGGACGGGTCCGCGCCGGCCCTTGACCTCGGCCCGGCGCCGCTTCGCCTCGAGGCGTCGCTGCTGGGAGCCGCGCGTCGGTCGGGTCGGGCGGCGCTGGGGCGGGGGAGGGGCGAGCGCCTCACGCAGCATGCGGGCCAGGCGCTCCCTTGCTGCTTGGCGGTTCTGCCGCTGCGAGCGGTGCTCGGACGCTGCGATGGAGATCTTGCCTGCGGAAAGCCGGGCACCGAGGGCGGCGAGGACCCGGTCCCGCTGGTCCTCGGTCAGGGCGGACGAGGCAGCGGGGTCGAACAGCAGCTCCACCCGGCTGTCGGTGGTGTTCACGCCCTGGCCGCCGGGACCCGGGGACCGGCTGAACCGCTCGACCAGCTCGGTGGCGGGCACGACGAGGCCTCGCGGTGCCCCCGGTCCTGGCGGCACCACGAGGTCCTGTCCCGGCTCGCTCACCCGCCCATTGTCCGCCCGTTGTCACCGCATCGCGGCTGGGCGGACGTCAATCGCCTCGGCTGCGGTGGACCGGTATCGCGTGCAGGCCCTGCGCGTCGGAGAGCACGATGACCTCGTCCTCCGTCGTCGTGCTGAGCGCGGTCATCACCTCGTCCGCCGACCAGTGCGTCTCGCCGTCGTCCATCCTGCGCCAGGCCTGCACCCGGCCGCCCGTGTTGCGGGCCACGGCGCGGACCAGCTCCTCATCCGGCGCACCGACGAGGAGCACGTAGCGCGGGCCGTGGGCCGATGGCGCGACTGCTTCGCGCTCCTCCCGGTAGACGAACCAGTGGTAGGTCGAGATCGCGGCCGTCGAGACGAGGATCCCCGCGGGGAACCGCACGTCGAACAGGGTGGCGGACCCCGCCGTACCGGCGAGGATGTCGCGGATCAGGAGATACACGCCGACCAGGAGTGAGATCACTGCGGCGACGCCGCCGACCCCGAAGAGCACGAGCAGGTAGAACCGCCGGGTCGGCGCCGCGTGCTCCTCGGCGGGCGTGGCTGCGGCCACCCGCTGGATCCGGTGCCAGAAGAACCACCACACCGGAACGCCCACCACCAGCAGCGTGGTGGCGGCGAGGAGGGTGTTCACGGCGCTCTCGCCGACGACCACCTCACCCGAGTCGGAGACCCCTTCGACCAGTGCCACCAGCACCATGGTGAGGCCGGCAGCCGCGGCGAGGAGGCTCACCCCGGCCATGAGGTACTCGTAGATGCGCTGGACCTCGGTGCGTTTCCCCGAGCCCGCCTGAGCGAGCACTGCGTGGTGGTACCACCAGGCGAGCACACCCACCACGGCGGCGCCGACACCCCCGGGCAGGCCCTCGAAATGCACCGCTGCCTCCACCGGGCCGGGATCGCCCAACAGCCAGACCAGGACCGTGTAGAGAACGGTGCTGGCGGCGACGATGGCGGTGGCCAGCCCCCCGCCGACCCCGACGAGGAGCACGTAGCCCAGCCACAGCGACTCGCGCTCGGAGCGGGCAGCGGTCAGCAGCCAGTAGACGACCCAGATCGCCGCGCCGACCACCAGCGCGATGCCCCCTTCGAGGAGCCGGCGGTCCTGGCCGGCGAGCACCTGGTCACTCCCGAGGCCGAGCAGGGCTGCGAGCGCCCCGGCGAGGAACGTGCCCATGCCAGTGGCCGCGGTGACCAGTCCCGCGAGTGAACCGAGAAGGTGGTGGGGGCGAGACCGGTCCGGCGGCGTGACCCGCCCGTCCAGCCACCAGTGGACCCCCCACACCGCACCCCACACGAGGAGCTGGCCGATCGCAGAACCGCTGTACGGCTCCAGGTCGGTGGCCCAGGCCAGGAGCCCGTAGGCGGCGGTTGCCGCGAACCCCAGCGACGTCAACGACGCCGCGGTGGCATAGAAGGCCCACCCGAGCGAGCGGCCCTCGGTGGCGCTGGTCCGGAAGGTCCGGCGCGACCAGAGTGCCATGCCCGCGTAGAGAGGCACGCCCACCACGGTGAACGCGACATAGAGGGCGAGAGTCGCCTCATCCTCGGCAAAGGAGCGGTCGAACAGGCGGCCCAGCAACCCGGAGACCCCGACGGCGCCAACGACGAGCAGTCCGTAGAGCAGCAGGTACTGGAAGAAGCGCCGCACTGCGTGGCCATCAGGCGTCCCAGCGCCGGCTCTGTGCGTCACCTTGCGCAGGACAAGGACGACCACAGCGATGAGGGCGACCAGAATGAGAACGCCACTGATCATTTGACATTCACCCCGCATTCGAAGAGCGGCCACGGAATCCCGCTGATCCGCCATGTTCCGGCCGACCGCGTGAGCCGGAATGTCTGGTTCTCGGACTCGGCACCGCCGAACGGGTCGCCCGAGGAGTAGGACACGCGAACCCTGACCCGGGCCGTGTCGCTGTCCGTCGTCGAGTCCACGAGCGAGACCCGAGCCGAGGCGGCGACGCCTGCACGGTCGAGGTCACCCACGGCGCACGGGCTGCCCGGCGCCAGGTAGCCGGCCGCCTTCTCGCTGTCTGATTCCAGCACCGCGCTGAGATACCCCTGGACCGCCGCCTCCGGTGTGCCCGGCGCGAAGGTCGTGGCGGGTCTCATGGCGGCGAAGGCAACCGCGGCCAGGGCCACAAGGACAAAGGCACCCACGATGAGCCCGAGAACACGGTTCGGCGTGGCGACCACCCTGGTCGGGCTGCTCATGGCCTCAGTGTCGGTTGGAGCCCCCTCCAACCGTGAGGGACTTGAGTCCTCCTATCCGACGTGAGTCCTCCTGTCGTGAGTCTTCCCATCCAACGTGCCGGAACCCCTTGCCGTGGGCCCGTGCATGGGAGCGGAGCCGCACTGCGTCAGGCGGCCGACCGGCATACGGTGGGGGCATGCGCATCACGAGCCTCGGCCACTCCTGCCTGCTGGTGGAGATGGCCGACACCCGAATCCTCATCGACCCGGGCACGTTCTCACCCGGCACCGACGGCGTGCGCGACCTCGACGCCGTGCTGGTCACGCACCAGCACCCCGACCACCTCGACGTGGAGCGGCTCCCCGCACTGCTGGCGGCCAACGAGGGCGCGAGACTGGTCACCGATCCGGACTCGGCGCGGCTGCTGCAGGAGAAGGGGATCGAGGCAGACGCCCAGGACGGGTCGGCCACCACGGTCGGGCAGGTCACGATCACCCCAGCCGGCGAGCTCCACGCCCTGATCCACGAGGAGATCCCTCGGGTCAGCAACATCGGCGTCCGGCTCGATGCGCCGGGCGAGCCGAGCTTCTTCCACCCGGGTGACGCCCTCGACGCCGAGCCGGGGACGGTCGACGTCCTGGCCTTCCCACTCGCCGCACCGTGGTCCCGCGGCCGTGACATGACCGCGTTCGTGCGGCGGTTCAACGCGCCACATGCCATCCCGATCCACGACGCGCTGCTGAGCGAGGTCGGTCGCGGCCTCTACCTCGGCCACGCCGCCAACTTCGGCGGTCGTGACACGGAGATCCACGACCTGGCAGGTGGCAAGTCCCAGGAGTTCACCGCCTGACCGGTGGCTCGGTACCACCACCCAGGCGACCGGTCGCGGTTCGACGGGGCCCGGCCCCTCGCCTGGCGGTCGGTGTTAGCGTCACCCACATGACCCAGGGGCAGAGCGTTCCCGCCCTGCGGCTGCGGGCCCTGTCCAAGCGGTTCGGCGACACCGTCGCTGTTCGGGGCATCGACCTGGACGTGCCTCGCGGCTCTTTCTACGGCCTGGTCGGGCCCAACGGCGCCGGCAAGACCACCACCCTGTCGATGGCCACGGGGCTGTTGCGACCCGACTCCGGGACCTCCCACGTCCTGGGCGTCGACGTGTGGGCCGAGCCGCTCCGGGCGAAGACGCTGACCGGCATCCTGCCCGACGGGCTGCGGGTCTTCGACCGGCTCACGGGCCTTCAGCTGATCACCTATGCCGGACTACTGCGCGGCCTGGAGCGGCGGGAGGTGGTATCCCGGGCCCACGAGCTGCTGGTGGCCCTCGCGCTCGCCGACGCCGCCGACCAGCTCGTCATCGACTACTCGGCCGGGATGGCCAAGAAGATCGCCTTGGCCTGCGCGCTCGTGCATGCGCCCCGGGTCCTCGTCCTCGACGAGCCGTTCGAGGCGGTGGACCCGGTCTCGGCCCGCACGATCCGCGGCATCCTCGACGGGTTCGTCGAGAGCGGCGGCACCGTCATCCTTTCC
This sequence comes from Dermatophilaceae bacterium, assembly GCA_035691065.1. Classification (GTDB taxonomy): domain Bacteria; phylum Actinomycetota; class Actinomycetes; order Actinomycetales; family Dermatophilaceae; genus DASSJT01. The sequence continues at coordinate 1,731 of DASSJT010000207.1, read as the reverse complement.
AGCCACGTGATGGACCTCGTCGAGCGCATCTGCACCGACGTGGCGATCCTCGCTCTGGGAGAGGTCCGGGCCAGTGGCCCCATCGACCACGTGCGCGACGGGATGCCGCTGGAGGACCGCTTCCTCCACCTGGTCGGCGGCCACACCGAGGTCGAGGGGCTGGCGTGGTTGCGCACCTCCTCCGACTGAAGCTGCTCCTGCTGCGCAACAGCATCCGGCGCAGCCCCGCAGTGCTCGTGGGCATGGCGGTCGGCATCCTCTACGGCGGCATCTTCTTCCTCGCCGCCGAGGTCGTCCTCCTCCTGCTGCGCGCCGGTCCGGACCCGACCCCCAGCCGGGTCGCCACCACCCTGGGCGGGGCCGCCCTGGTGCTGGCCTGGGCCTTCGTCCCCGTCATGCTGTTCGGCGTCGACCCGACCCTCGACCCGTCCCGGTTCGCCACGCTGGCGGTACCCGAGCGCGTCCTCGCGACGGGGCTCGCGGCTTCAGCGCTGATCGGGCTGCCCGGCGCGGCCACCCTCGCCCTGGCCGCAACGACCCTGTTCACCTGGTCCCGGTCCCCGGTGGCCGTTGCCTTCGCTGCGGTGGGTGCGGCGTGCGGGGTGGCCACGTGCGCCCTGCTCAGCCGGATCGTCACCGGCCTGCTGTCCGCATCGCTGCAGACCCGGCGGGCGCGCGACACTGGCGCCGCCCTGGGTGTAGGGGCGCTCCTCGTGCTCGCCCCCGGTGTCGCCTTCGGTGCCAGCCGCGGCGCCGTCACTGCGCACGCGGAGCCGATCGCCCAGGCCGTGGGCTGGACCCCGCTCGCCTGGGCGTGGGCTGCACCGGCCGATGCGGCCGAGGGCCGGTACCTGACCGCCGCCGCCCGCGCCGTCCTGGCCGTCGGGCTGGTCGCAGTACTCAGCCTCGCGTGGCGGGCGGTGCTGCGCCGGGCCGTGCTGGCGCCGCCCGCCGCCTCCGGCGGTTCGGGTCCGGTCGGGCTCGGCCTGCTCGGGAGACTGCCAGGCACGGCAGCCGGTGCGGTCGCAGCTCGGGCCCTGACCTACTGGCGCCGCGACCCCCGGTTCAACTTCCCAGGGTTCATGACCTCGGTGGTTCCGCTCGGGCTCGTCGCGGCGTGGCACTCCACGGGCTCGACGCGCCTGCTCGACGCAATGCCCCTCGTCTCGGCCTACCTCATCGGCTGGGGCCCGCACAACGACGTCGGCTACGACTCGACCGCCTTCTGGATGCACGTCTCCGCCGGAGTCGACGGGGTCAGCGACAGGCTCGGGCGGCTTGCGCCCTCGGCCGCCCTCGCGATGGTCTGCGTCCCCGGCTATGCGCTGCTGGGAGCGGCGCTGAGCGGCCGCTGGTCCCTGCTGCCGGCGACCCTGGGTGCGGCCTCGGGCGTGGCCCTGTCGGGGCTCGCCGTCGCAAGCGTGGCGAGCGCGGTGCTGCCCTACCCGACGCCCAAGCCGGGGGAGGGCCCCTTCGCGACGCGTCCGGGCGGCGCGGGCCTCACGGTCGCGGTCCAGACGGTCTGCGCGATGGCGGTGCTGGCGCTGTCCCTCCCGGTCCTCGTGCTGGCGCTCCTCGCCGAGCGCGGCACCACCTGGGCGGCCTGGCCGGCCCTCGTCGTGGGCCCCCTGCTCGGCTCGGCCGCCCTGGCCCTGGGACTGCGGGTCGGCGGCCGGGTGCTGGAGCGGCGTGGTCCAGAGCTCCTGCAGCGGCTCGTGGCCATGCGCTAGC
>DASSJT010000206.1:0-12209 GCA_035691065.1 Dermatophilaceae bacterium | reverse complement strand
CACCTCGAAGTCCACCCCGCGCAGCACCTCCAGCTCCTTGAACGACTTCTCCAAGCCCTGCACATGGATCGCGGGCCCCCGGACCTGACTGGCGGTCATCTCGATATCCGTTCCCTCTCGCGTCACGGTTCGTTGCCCGCGGTCATGGTTGGGGTGGTTAGCGGGAGTGGTGGGCATGGTCGGCTCCTCATGGTTTGTGGGGTGGGTCAGGCCCGGCGCACGATGATGTCGCCGTAGCCGGTGGTGGCGTGGAGCTCCACGGTCTCGTCCGATTCCTCAGGGCCCGGGGCGTCCTCGAGCTCGGTCCGGACGACGCCGTGCCGCGCCTCGACGTCGAGCCACGCGGCGGTGCCCTCAACGACTCCAATTTCGACTCTGCCGTAGGTGGACTCGGCGGTGACCGACCCGCTCCTGACCGACTGCAGCCGGATGTCGCCTGCCGAGGCCTTCACGCTCACCGACGCCGTGGCGCGCTCCACCCGGACATCTCCCGCGGACGTGGACAGCCGGAGGTCGCCCAGGGCCTCGTCGACACGGACATCCCCGGCCGAGGTGTTGGCGGTGACATCGGCACCGGCGTGGCCAACCTCGATGCCTCCGGCGGAGGTGCGCAGGTCCGCCGACCCGGCGGCGGAGGCGATGCGGATGTCCCCCGCCGAGGTCTTGGCTCGGATCCGACCGACGCTGTCGAGGTCGATGTCACCCATGGCGGTGTCGATGTCCACAGCGCCCAGGTCACCGCTGCTGGTCAGGTCGCCCCAACCGCGGACCTCCAGGGTTGAGCCGGTGGGGACAGCGATGTCGAGGTCGACCCTGTCCCCGCCGCCGAACAGTGAGCGCAGCCGGGCCCGCGCGGTCCGGGGGGAGCGGATGACCAGCCGGTTGTGGACCAGGTCGACCGTGGTGCGCCTGGCGAGCTCGACGTCGGCGGCGCGGGCCGGGTTGTGCGGGCGCAAGTCGACGGTGGTCTCGTCGCGGTCCTCGGCGCGGAGAGTGAGCACGACACCGGAGACGTCGATGACGATGGTGAGTGCGTCTGGTGTGGCGAAGGTAGGCATTCCGGCTCCGGTCGTGGCTGGTCGGGATGTTGAAGGGGATGTGGCGAGTGGTGGATTCAGCGCACCCAGCCGGTATGCCGCTGTCCCGTGGTTCGGGTCGTAGGTGCCGCTGACGGTGTGGTCTGGGGCTCCACGAGCGCAGTGATGGAACGCACCAACCAGGCGTTGACCGACAGCCCCGCTGCCTCGGCCGCCTGCTCGACCTTGGGTTTGAGCCGTTCAGGCAGGCGCAGGCTCAGGCGGGCAGTGCCTCCCTCGTCGCCGCCTTCATCGGGTGCATCGGGCGAGGTGGCGCGGGCCTCATCGAGCTTCCCGGGGGTGGTGGCCGGCGGTGTCACCGCGAAGTCCACTTCGCGACCGCGCAGCCGCACCTCCACCGACCCCGGCGAGAGGTCGTGGGTGATCTGGCCGGCAGCCTCGACGAGCGCGTCGAGTAGGAGCAGGCGGATCGAGGGCTCCAGTGCGGATGCGAGGCGTTCGGCAACGGCAAGGGTCTGCTCGTCTCCGGTCTCGGCCGCGAAGCGCAGGTCGCGGTGCACTCGAGCGACATAGGGAATCAAGTCCATGACGCCATGGTGACATCAGATTGACGTCAAAGCAACACTGTTGTGGCGTCAAAACTGACGGCATGGACGAGAGGTAGGCGGCGTAGCCTGCGTTGTGGGTCAGACCGATCAGACCTGCTCAGTGCAGCTGGACCGGCTGGCCCCTCCGACCGAATGCTCGTATCCGACTGGGTTGCCGGTACGCCCGTGGCGCAGATCGCCCCGCAGCGGCTCCCAGCAGCACCGCGACCGCGTCGGGCTACTCCTGGCCCGTCTTCTGCTCTCGAGCCCACCACGGGTTGGGCGGCTGCACGGTGACCCGCATCCCGGGCAGCTTCCGGCTCCTCGAGGACGGCCGGCTCGCCGTGGTCGACTTCGGCTCCCGCCTCCCCATGCCCCACGGCTGGGCCCCGGGGAGCGGCACCGGCTCGGAGAGGCACTCGGTGACCTGCCACCTCGAGCGCCGTCGTTCGGGAAACGCTGACGACTAGGTCACCGGCAGCAACCCGTACCCGTGCGCGGGTCGCGGGGTGACCCTGGGCCGGGAGTGGCTGCTGAAACACCAAGGGCTCGACACAAACTTCGGCTGTGCCCAAGTTCCCAAATGGACGACGTTCTCCATCGCTACCGAGCCCCCTCGTCCGCGGTTGTCGCCGCCGTCTCGGCCGGGACCAAACCATCGGACTGACCGCTGCGGACGATCGCCTCACAACCGCGGACGTACGCAGCAGTCATGGCCAGAAACACCAGTGCGAGGAGGACAAGCACCACATCAGCCATTTCCGGAACCTCCTTGGTCCGTCGACTGCGCAGACAGCCGCGGCGACGGTTTTGGGTACCGACCGGCGGACAACGGAAAGTCAGGCAAGGACTGAGTGCGAAGGGACGGTCGTCGCCACATGACCGAAGTGCTCATGACGGGCCACGACACACCAGTCAAGCCGCAGCCGGGACGTTCTCACACGCTTCTAACGCAGGCCCGCCGACCTCTCACACGGCTCTGACACGAACATCTGCGAGGAGCATCGCGACGGCTCTCGGCGAGCACGATGATGGGGGCATGCGAACGACAGACATCCTGCAGCGGCACCGGTCCGCCGTGATCGCGGCCTCCGCAGCGGTACCGTTCGCCCTATGTCTGGTGGTTGTGCCCTTCCGCAACGACGTGGCCAACACCAACGCCGCACTGGGGCTGGTCCTGGTCATCGTCGCGGCCGCGGCCACCGGCATACGACCCGCTGGCGTCGTCGCGGCGGTGTCCGGCGCCCTGTGGTTCGACTTCTTCCTCACCCAGCCGTTCCAGCGGTTCACCATCACCGACCGCACTGATATCGAAACGGCCGTCCTCCTGGTGCTGGTCGGCGTCGCCGTCACGGAGGTCGCGCTGTGGGGACGTCGCCAGCAAGCCCAGGCCAGCCGCCAGGAGGGATACCTGAGCGGGGTGGTCAGGATGGCAGGACTGGTTGCTGCCGGCGGCTCGCGCCTGGAGGTCCTGATCGAACAGGTTGCCCACCAGCTGGTCGATATCCTGGATGCAGACGTCTGTCGGTTCGATGTCGAGCCGGCCGCATCGGACCTCCCCCGCCTCGAGTCCGACGGCACGGTCACCCGAGCGGGTTACCTTGTCGACGTCGCCCGACAGGGGATGCCGGTCGACTCCGAGATCGAGCTCCTGCTCCAGCACGCGGGCACGTACCGCGGTCGTTTCCTCATCACTGCAGCCACCCACGTGGCCCGGCCGACCACGACGCAACGCCAAGTCGCTGTGACGCTCGCCGACCAGCTTGCGGCAGCCCTTCCTGGCCAGGCCGACTACCGTTGACCGGGGAACCCTTACCGTCGCACCAGCGACACCGGCCCGGCTCCGCCACTCTGGGCGGGACGCCTCCGCGGGGCGTTCGGAGGCGTGGAGGCCGGGATTGGCACTGGTTGTCTTGTGTGTGGTCGAGCATCGTCTGGACGTGGTCCGCGCGGCCCTGGCGGGCGGCACGGTGAGTGGAAACGACGGCGAAGGCGGGGTGTCCCGCTCGACCCTGCACCGGTGGGTCGATCGCTATCTGGTCGACCGGCTCGCGGGCCTGGTGGACCGCCCGCGCCGTCCCGGGTCCTGCCCGCACCAGGTCGAGGATGCGGTGGAGGTCGTGGTCGCGGCGATGCGGCGGGGGCATCCGCGGTGGAGTCTCGGCGGATCCGGATGGAGCTGGTCCGCAAACCGCGGACCGGGATCGTGGCGCCGTCGGAGCGGACTATCGATCGGATCCTGGCCCGCCGGGGGCTGTCCCGGTCCCGGCCCCGGAGGCGCCCGAAGAGCTCTGGGGCGAGGAGCTGTCCTATCCCGAGCTGGCCGAGGACATCGCCGTCGAGGCCCGCCTCGCCCTGGCCCTGACCGAGGAGATCCACGACCTCGACGAACGCATCGGCGTCCTGGTCGCCGACCTCGACCCGCACGGCATCATCACCTCCGCTCCCGGTATCGGTGCCGTGACTGGAGCCGTGATCCTCGGCCGGCTCGGCGACTCCGACCGGTTCCACTCCCTGGCCGCGGTTCGCGCCTACACCGGGCTGGTCCCCGCCCTGGACTCCTCCGGAACCACCGGACGCCATGGTGGGCCCACCAAACGCGGTGACGCGCTGCTGCGCGAGGCCTTGTTCCTGGCCGCCAGTCAGGCCCGGCGGCACGACCCCACGCTGGCCGCGAAGTACCACCGGCTCATGGTCGCCGCCGGCAAGCACCACACCTCCGCCACCTGCCACATCGCCACCACCCTGCTGACCCGTGTCGTCGCGTGCTGGCGGAACCAGACGCCCTACCAGCTGCGCGACACCGACGGGACCGCGATCACCCCCGCGCAGGCCCGCGCCATCATCGCCCAGCGGTACACCGTGCCGGCGGGCATCCGCCGCGCCCGGACCTTCTCCGGCATGCGGACGAGCCGGCGACGCAAGGAGTCACAACGTGCTCCATCAACCGGCCACTCCACCACCAACGCTAAGCCGGCCGGAGCGGCTTGACATCCGTTAGGAACTCAACGGCAAGCAGTTCACCGACCGGTTCGGGGCCGGTGTCGGGGAGGTTCGACCGGTCTGCCGCAAGAACGGCATCACTCACCGGCTGACCAAGCCGGCATCGCGGAACCAGAACGGCAGAGTGGAGAGGTCTCACGGGACCCTGCGGCCGGAGTTTCTTGATACTGCCGGCCCGTTCACCACCGTGCAGAAGGCGCAGCAGGCGCTCGATCTTGGGCGGAGGACTACAACACCGACCGCACGCACCAGGGCCTGGATCCGCACTATATGTCGGCGCGAGGGCTCGCATGCCCGGTTTGACACAAAATGTCGGAGTAACAGAGGCGGGGGGCCCGGCCCGGTGGCCGCGCTCGGACTGCAGGGGTGTCCGGTGCGACGTCTCGGCGCCCGGGTAGCGGCCATTGACGCGCCGTGTGTCTTCAACAGTGGGGGCAGGCTGTGCCGTCACTGCCCGTGGGACCGCATGTGTCGTGTGGCGTTGCGTGGGCGGGAATCTCGCAGCGCTACCCTGCCGCGATCCCAAAACCCAGGCACGGTGGCGTCTCAATGAGCCCCCGTGCCACAAGGTGTCGTGACCCCGTTCCTGGGGTGATGGACCCCGTAGCGCCATGGCGAGGTGACAGTCCCGTGCTCCGTGGTGGCGTCCCCAAGTCGCAGCGCCCGCGCCGTGGACGGAACGGACTAGAGATGAGTGACGAGCCAGTCCGCGAGCACGTCGTCCGTGCGCTGTTTGACGTCACCCAGGACCCCGAGTTTGGTGATGAGACCACGGTCGAGCTGCTGCTCGACGCGACTATGCCGGTCCAGGGCGCGGACCGGGCGTAGCCGACCTTGATCCAGCGGAGGACGCCCTGGAGGCTGGTCCCGGCGGGCGCGGGTGCCTCGGCAACGCGCGTAGGAACGCAACTACGACGTCCGGCCGGAGCCCAACGGCATACCGGACCGTGCGCATAGCCGTAGGGCGGCGCCCGACCTCCTGCGCACGGTATGTCTCAGGGAAGCTGCACGTACCCGTGCCGCGCCTTCCAGAGGAAGTACTTCTCGAAGCCGAGCTTCATGATGTGAGCCTGGGGCCCGGGGATGAGTACCCCGTGCTTGCGCGGCGGCAGCATCTTGTCGGCGAGGATGACCACGCCGTTGTTGCCGGCGTCCATCACGCAGGCCGCGGGGATGTTGGCGAAGTCCTTGGTCTCGCTCGGTGTGTCGCCCCTGATCTGGGCAGCGATGTTCGTGGCTGCCACATGCGCCTGGACCTCGGTGGGGTAGCCGGTCTTGGGAATGCCCACGGGCACTGCCGTCTGCCACGGGACGTCGACCGCCGCGGCGATGCCCACGGCATACACGTCGTCATACTTCTGCGTCTGGTATGTGGGGCGGACCGCCACGTAGCCCTTCTCGTCCGCGATGCCGGGCGTGTCGCGCACCACGGTCTGTCCGTGGAACGCGGGCACGATCATGGCATACCTGAACGGCATCTCCCTGCCGTCCTCGAGCCCCACGGCGCCCTGGTCGACATGCGTAATGGCCACGCCCACCTCGGCATTGATGTGCTCCTTGGCGAGGAACATGCCCAACAGGGTCTCGCCGTGCGGGAGCCCGCCGATGCCGAAGTGCCCCAGGAAGGGCTCGGACGTGACGTAGTTGACCTTGACCTGGTCCTTGAGCCCCGCCTTGCGCAGCCGGTAGGAGAGGTTGAACAGGAACTCGTATGCCGCCCCGAAGCACCCCGCGCCCGGCGCGGCTCCGACGATGACGTCACCGGGATCCCTGAGGAACCGCTGCCAGGCCTCGCCGGCCTTGATGGCGTCTTCCAGCGTCGTGATGGTCACCGCGTTGTCGGACATGCCCGGCACCAGGTCCGGCCGGTTGCGGTACCCGGTCGCGATGACCAGGTAGTCGTAGTCGTGCCAGCTGCTCTCCCGGTGCGGACCCGCTTGTGCTCTGGGTCGAGCTCGGTGGCCTCGGCGTGGAGGAAGCCGATGCCGCGTTTGCTGAGCGTCGGCTCGACCGGGAAGGTGATGTCCTTCGGCTTGCGCTTGCCGAACGGCAGCCAGATGAGGCTGGGGTTGAACACGAAGCGGTCGCTCGGAGAGATGACCTCGACGTCGACATCGCCGTCGAGCTCGTGCTTGACGGCGAGCGCCGCAGTCAGGCCGCCGAAATTGCAGCCGAGGACGAGTACCTTCTGGCTCATGGCTGTGCCCCCTTTCGCCTACTTACGAGACTAGGCCGACGTCGACCCTCTGGCGACAGGCGAACGGGTCAGGTAGTGCGCCACAGTGCCGACCATCACCAGCCGGATCAGGAGCACGGTGAGTCCGAGATCGAGGCCGGCCACGGCGATGCCGTCGCCGAACCGGGACAGGATGACCAGACCGGTCGCGGTCGGCCAGACCCTGCAGCGCCGTCGGCAAGTTAGCCCCGGCGCGGGCGCCGCCCCCGGTTGCAGGAGACCCGGGGCGGAGGCTGGGGATAGGTGTGCTCCTCGACGTTCACGGTCGCCATCGTCACGGTCAGCAGGCGGTGGGCGAGGTCGAGGCCGACCACGAACTCGAGGGGCGGCGGGCCCGTCTTTGGCTCATGCTGCCCCGGCGTATACCGAGGATCGAAGGCCCGTTCGCGGTGCCGTGGGGATACTGGGCCCTTGCGGCGTCGACAGGCGTGCGCCTCCAGTCATGCACACTCAGGCCGCGACTGGCGCTTTCGCAAATGTGCTCAGAGGGGTGGGTTTGCGGCCGACTGCCCGTGCCAGACTGAGGATCCTGTTGGGTCGGTGCTACGGCGCAGGTCGGAGGTGGTGCCGGTGCAGACAGCGGTGGTCAGCGTCTCGGGGCTGACCAAGCGCTACGGCGATCTGCTTGCCGTGGACAGAGTCTCCTTGCGCGTTGGTCGGGGACAGATCTACGCCTTGCTCGGCCTGAACGGGGCGGGGAAGTCGACAACCATCCGGATGCTCTTGGGCATGATCAGACCGATGGGGGGCGCCGTGTCGCTGTTCGGCACCGCGGTGAATCCACGGTCGAGGGCTGTCTGGTCCAGGGTTGGGTATCTGGTGGAGAGCCCAGCGGCGTATCCCGAGCTGACCGTCCGGCAGAACCTGGAGGTGGTGCGGCGGCTGCGCAGAGTGAGCGACCAGGATGCGGTTGCTGAGGTGATGCACCGGCTCGCACTGGAGCGGTACGCCGACCAGCGGGCACGCACCTTGTCCCTCGGCAACACGCAGCGACTCGGGCTGGCCAAGGCCCTGATCCATCGACCCGAGCTGCTGATCCTGGACGAGCCGGTGAATGGTCTCGACCCCGCGGGGGTTGTCGAGATTCGCGGACTTCTGGCCGACCTGGCTGCATCACGGGGAGTCACGGTGTTCATGTCCAGCCACATCCTGGCCGAGGTAGCGCGGCTGGCCACCCGGGTCGGCATCATCCACGAGGGCCGGCTGGTGCGCGAGATCGACTCAGAAGAGCTGGCAACGCGGGCACGCCAGTGGCTGGCGGTGTCCACTCGCACCGATGTGGCGGCGGCCATGAGGGCACTGCTGGCGGCGGGTTTCGATCCCGAGCCGGACGGCCGGGGTGGGATCGTCCTTCGCGGGGACCGGGCGGTGCGGCGACCGGATGAGGTGGCGTCCCTTCTGGTGCGAGCGGGCTGCCCCCCGACTCGGCTGGTGGTGGAGCACGAGGATCTGGAGGCCTACTTCCTGCGCCAGGTCGGCACGAGCGCCGCGAGTGCGTGATGGGTGACGCGATGTGGGCGGAGGCGGTGAAGGCGCTTCGCTCCCGGCTGCCCTGGGTGACCGTCCTGGCGTTCACCGTCGCCGCCGGGGTCGGTGGGCTGTTCATGTTCATCCTCCAGGACCCGCAGCGGGCCAGGTCCCTGGGCCTGCTCGGCGCCAAGGCGCAACTGGCCTCCGGCACCGCCGACTGGCCGACCTACCTGGCTCTGTTGGCGCAGACCACCGCGGTGGGCGGTCTCATCGTCTTCGGCCTGGTCACGATCTGGGTCTTCGGCCGCGAGTTCACCGACCACACGGCCAAGGACCTGTTGGCGCTGCCAACCTCGCGCACCACCATCATCGGTGCCAAGTTCGCGGTCACAGCAGCGTGGTGCCTAGCGCTGTCCCTTCAGTGCTACCTGCTCGGGCTCGTCATCGGTGCGGCGCTGCGGCTGCCGCAATGGTCGGCTGACATAGCGCTGCACGGGCTGGTCCGACTGCTGGCCACCGCGGCAATGACCGTTCTCTTGGCAGCCTCATTCGCGCTCGCCGCGAGTCTGGGCCGCGGCTACCTTGCAGCCATCGGGCTCATGTTTCTGGCAGTGTTCCTGGCGCAGGTCATCGCCATCCTTGGCTACGGACAGTACTTTCCGTACTCCGTGCCATCGATCTACAGCGGCCTGGCCGGGACGGCCCAGCCACCAGCCGGCCTCCCCGGCTACGCCCTGGTGGTCCTGGTGGGACTCGGCAGCGTGGCGGGCACGGCAGCCTGGTGGCGCAGAGCCGACCAGAGCCGATAACCCCCGACAGCCGGACCGAACAGTCCACGTATGACCCGCGGCCCAGGGCCACGGTCAGGACAGGTCCCGGATGGCGCGTGCCTCGATGTCGGAGAGGGCCTCGTCGGCCGCCTCGGGCGATACATCGCCGCTGCGCCGGGCCTCCAACACGACGCCCCGCTCCACCTCGCTGGCCTGGCGCAGCAGGTCCTCCAGGGTCTGCGCGTAGTCCGCCTCCAGGGCGGTCTCCTCGACGGGACGGCTGCGCAATTCGTCCAGCGCCCCCTGCGCGGCCAGATACCCCTCGTACTGGAGCTGGGCGGCGCGGTGGACCGGCTCGGGCACGTCCTCGGAGGTGGCCGAAGCGCGCACGGATTCCAGGGCGGCGGTGGCCGCACGCTTCCCAGCGACACAACCTCCCGACCGACCTCACCGCCACGGCCTACCTGAAGAGCCCTGACCAGGGGGACCAGCGCCAGACCCTGCACGACCAACGTCACCAGCACAGTCATCAGACCGACGACCACAATCGCGTTGCGGTGCGGGAACGGCGCCCCCACGTCCGTGGTGAGCGGCAGTGCCAGCGCAGTAGCCACGGTCACCACACCCCGCATCCCGGCCCACCCCGCGACTAGCGTCTCGCGGCTGCCCAGTGGCGTGGACTCATTCGGCCCGCTCACGCGCAACCGTGCCAGTGCCGCGGCGGGGAACACCCACAGCAGCCGCAGGGCGATCATGGTGCCGATGACGCCCGCCGTCAGAGACAGCAGCGAGCGGTCGAGGCGGCTTTCCCTCAGGACTGCGGTCAGCTCGAAGCCGATCAGGACAAACACCAGGCTGGTGATGAGGTAGTCGGCGTACCGCCAGACAGCTCGGCCCAGCAGCCAACCACCCGAGGTCATCGCAGGGTGCCCGTAGCTGCGCAGGAACAGGCCCAGCGCGAGCACGGCAAGAACACCCGAGCCGTGGACCCGCTCGGCGAGCAAGTAGACCGCGAACGGCACCGCCACCGTCACCGTGGTCTCCGCCGTCGGCTCATGCAGGGCAGCCAGCGCCCATCGTGTCAGCACCCCCGCGAGAAGCCCGACCGCGACCCCAGCAGCCAGGGCGAGCAGCAGCCGGCCGCTCACCTCCTGGGCCGTCACACGCCCCGTGACCACCGCGGCGACGGCCGCGCCGTACAGCACCAGGGCCGTGCCGTCGTTGAACATACCCTCGCCTTCCAGGACCGTCACCAGGCGATTCGGCAGTCGCAGCCTCCGGGCGACCGCGGTGGCCGCGACCGGGTCGGGAGGCGAGACAACCGCACCAAGGACCCACGCCGCCCCCCAGCCGAGGCCGGCGCCGTGAGCGACCCACGCCGCCGCCGCAGCGCTGGCAACGGTCAGCCCCACGGCCAGCAGAAAGATGGGCCGCGCCTGATCGCGGAACTGCCGAACGGTGGCCCGCTGCGTCGCGGCAAACAGCAGCGGTGGCAGCACCACCGGCAGGATGGCGTCCGGCACGACGCTCAGCGCCGGCATCCCGGGCAGCAGGGGCAGTGCCAGGCCGTACAGGGTGACCAGGTAGAGGGTCTTCAGGGCGGCCTGCTCGGTGGGGAAGTGCCCCCGCACGGTGACCGCTCGCCGGTACCGGGAGTGCAGGGACTCGATCGCGTTCGTGGAGAACAGCACCCGGCGGATCTCCACGTCGTAGGCCGGGAACGGGGTGAACTCCTCCCAGGCGGCCCGCCACAGTCTGGGGATGGCGGGGTAGGGCTTGCCCCACTTCTCCTGGAGCTCTTCGAACGCCGCCCGCGCGGCGTCGGCGGTGGGCGCGGTGTAGATGGTCCGCAGGTCCTTGGCGAGCTGGTCCCGGTAGCGGCGCGAGGCGTACCGGAGGGTGGCGCGGACCAGGTGGATCACGCACGCCTGCACGATCGCGGCCGGGAAGGTGGTGCTCACCGCGTCCGGTAGCCCCTTGAGGCCGTCGCAGACGACGAAGAACACGTCCCGTACACCCCGGTTGCGCAGGTCGGTCAGCACGTTCATCCAGAACTTCGCCGACTCGCCACTGCCATGGCCGGCCCACAGGCCGAGCACACGTCGCGGCGGCCGTCCAGGTCGACCCCGATCGCGGCGTAGAACGGCTGGTTGCCGACCTGGCCGTCGCGGACCTTGACGTAGATCGCGTCGATGAAGATCGCCGCGTACACGCCCTGCAGCGGGCGGGAGCACCAGCCCTGCATCTCCTCGACGACCTTGTCGGTGATCCGCGAGACGGTGTCCTTGGAGATGCTCGCCCCGTACACCTCGGCGAAGTGCGCGCTGATCTCCCCGGTGGTCAGGCCCTTGGCGTACAACGAGATCGCCACCGCGTCAACGTCCCAGAGCCGGCGTTGGCGCTTCTTGACGATCACCGGCTCGAACGTGCCCGCCCGGTCCCGCGGCACCTCGATGCTCACCCGACCGGCGGCGTCGGTGACCACGGTCTTGGCCCTGGTGCCGTTGCGGACGCTCCCCGCCCCACCGGCAGGTGCCTGGTGCTTGGCGTGACCGAGGTGATCGGTCATCTCCTCCTCAAGAGCGGTCTCGAGCACGGTCGCGGTGATCGACTTCAACAGCCCGTCCGGGCCGGTGATGTCCTGACCGCGGGCGCGGGCGGCACGGACCAGCTCCGCGACCGCGGCCCGCTCCGTTGCCGTCGCCCTGCAGGACCGCTCCCGCTTCGGATCCTTCGGCTTCGAGCTCATGCTCGGGATTGTCTCGGCCATGACGGCCCAACCCTCCCCGCCGACCCAGTCGGCGCGTCGGGCCGGAAACACCGTTCAGCGGACAGTCCCGGGCCGCGAGATGAGCCGGTGGCGCAAGCGGTTGTTCCTGGGGCTGGCGCACAATGCGGCATCACCGATCGAGTACTTCCGTCTGCCCGAGGACCGGACCGTTGCCATGGGTGCCGTCGTCGTCCTCTAGGAGATCCTGCGGCGGTAGGTGACCATGGCGAAGCTGTACGCGACGACGAGGGTGGCGGTACACCAGGCGAGGGCGGTCCAGATGTCGGTGCCGACCGGCTGCTGGGTGAACAGGGCGCGGATGGCGTTGACGATGGA
>DASSJT010000205.1:0-2611 GCA_035691065.1 Dermatophilaceae bacterium | reverse complement strand
GGTCCTCCTCGCTCTCGGCCACCAGTGTCGGCACGACCGGCAGTCCGGACGCGCCGAGCGTCACGAGATAGGACTTGTCGGTGTTCCAGGCGAACAGGTCCACGCCGTTGACCAGGCTCGGTCCGACGGACCGGGCCCAGGCCAGGAACTCCGGCAGGCGGCCGTCGTAGTCCCAGGTCGAGCGCACCGCGACCAGGTCGGCCGCCGCCCAGTCGACGTCCGGGTCGTCCCAGCGGACCCAGCGGGCGTCGACGCCCCGCGCGGCGAACGCCTCGGGCAGCAGGTGTCCCCGGGGTTCGCCAGCGGGCAGGTCGGAGGACGTGACGAGCAGGACCGACGACATGTCGCCGGGCTCAGCCGGGGCCGGAGGTGACCATCGCCCAGGCGCGGTCGACGGCGACGGCGAGGCCCACGGCGATCGCGGCGAAGATCCAGGTGAAGCCGGTCGCGGAGTCGGTCTCCAGCAGGATGCCGCCGACGACGAGCCCGGCGGCGGTGAGCATCGGGAGCGCGTTGCGCCAGCGTGGACCGGTCGTGGAGTCGGTCGCGGCCTGCACGACGGTCACGACCCCGAGGCCCAGCCCGAGCACGGAGATCTCGAACCCGAGGGCCACCTCGGACTGGTCCACGGACAGCACCACCAGCGATGCGAGCAGCAACGTCACCAGCAGCACGAGCAGGGCCGGCCCGTGCTGGCGGCCGGACGGGCGGATCGCCATCAGGAGGACCGCACCGACCAGTACGGCGCTGGCGATCGACGTGGCGAGGCCGATCGCCTGCCAGAAGTCCTGCGACCCGCGGACCGTCTCGACCATGACCCGGGTCGTCATGATCTGCTGTCGGGGAAGGTGCCGAGTGCCGCGATCTCGAAGCCGTCCGGATAGCTGCGCACCTGGGGCAGGTCCGCGAAGTGCACAGGCTCCCTGCGCGCCGGGACGTGCCGGAGCAGCGCCGCCCGCGCCTTGATCGCCCCGCGGTAGAGCACCTGCTCGAGGCGCGTGGGCGCGTCGTACCTGAAGGCGCTGAGCAGGTCGTCGTCCATCAGCGCGAGGGCTGAGCGCCGCATCAGGCGGCGCGGGCCCTTGTCGTTGGGCGGGAACGTCGCCATCAGCGCCAGGGTCGCCTCGGACACGGCCACGGCCCCCTCGTCGTAGCCGAAGTGCTCTCGCTCGTAGGCATCCATCAGCTCGCCGAACTCCTGCCACGTCGCGGGGAGGTCCCTGATGTTCATCAGTCCGCCGAGCCGGCCGTAGTAGTGCGCGCTCGCGACCTTCTCGGCCTCGCTGAGTGGGCGGTACCCGTACTCGTCGAGCCACCGGATCGGCACCGTCACCAGCGTGCTGAGCACGTAGCGCATGTCGTCGTTGGGGATGCCGTAGCGGCCGTGCATCTGGTTCATCCGCCGGATCGCGGCCCTGCCCTCGGGCGAGTCCAGGCCGTTCTCCCCGATCGCCGTGAGGATCAGACCGGTGTCGTCGTAGCGCTTCTGCGTGCGCTCGGTGAACTCGCCGGTGCGGGCCAGCAGGCCGCCGATGCTGGGCACGGCGTAGGTGCGGTAGAGCGCGAGGCCGAGCGACTGGTTCATGTCCCAGGGGAACTCGAGCATGGTGTCGATCCGGTAGATCTCCTCGTAGTCCGTCTCCGGGTCGAGGGTCGCGATCTTCCGCAGCCAGTGCATCCGGTGCAACGCCATGACCGTGACAGTAACGCTGTCACAGTGGTCCGCACCAGACCCGTTGCCAAGCACCCGCCACCGACGGAGCATGGGCCATGGCCGAAGTGAGGACGGGCCGGTGGATGGCCCAGATCGACGGGGACTTCGTGGTGTTCATCATCGGCGCCAGGCCGCAGCGGTTCCACCTGCTGCGTTCCCTGCGCGACCTCGGTGGGCGCCGTGGCATGCCCTACATGCTGAAGAAGCTGAGCGAGGACCCCGAGAAGGGACTGCTGGGCTACGAGATCTACGGGTTGGGCACGATCGTCCAGTACTGGCGCTCCTTCGAGCACCTCGAACGGTTCGCGAACGACACGGCAGACCCGCACGTGGCCGCGTGGCGCAACTACTGGAAGCGCGTGGGCACGAGCAGTCGGACCGGGATCTGGCACGAGACCTTCCTGGTGCGCGCAGGCGAGTACGAGGCCGTCTACGGCAACATGCCGCCGCACGGGTTGGGCAAGGCCAGCACGGTGGTGCGGTACACCGAGGGGGTGCGGGCGCGCGACCGGCTGCACAAGCGCGCGCGGAGCTGAGCCTCAAGCGCCCTTCGACACGCGTCGCTTCGCTCGCTGCTCAGGAACCACCCCCGGCCACGGCCGGGATGATGCTGATCTGCACGCCCTCGGGGGTCGGCGTCTCCAGCGACTCGAGGAACCGGACGTCGTCGTTGCCGACGTAGACGTTCACGAACCGCCGGATCGCGCCCTGCTCGTCGAGCACCCGCGCCTTGATCCCGCTGTGGTTCGACTCGAGGTCGTCGAGCACCTCGGCCAGGGTCGACCCGACGGCGCTCACCTCGGACTCGCCGCCGGTGTAGGTGCGCAGGATGGTGGGGATCCGGACGCTGACGCTCATGGGGTTCCTCTCTCCGAGTCAGATCAGGTTGGCCGCGAC
>DASSJT010000204.1:0-11713 GCA_035691065.1 Dermatophilaceae bacterium | reverse complement strand
CGGCTAGCGGACCGAGGCGGCTGAGAGGTCGGGGTCAGCGGTACCCGCCAGACGTACCCGCAAGAGGTTAAGGGCCAGACGTGCCCGATCAGAGGTACCGGCCAGAGGTACCGTCAGAGGTACTGGCCGGTGCCCTCCTGCCGGCGTGGGGACTGGGAGTCGGGGGGCGGCGGCATACCCGGGATGGACTGGTCGGACATCGGACCGCCGGGGTGGATCGAACCGGGCGGCAGGGCGCGCCGCATCTGCTGCAGCTGTGCCTGTGCGGCCATCTGCTGGGCGACCAGCGCAGTCTGGATCCCGTGGAACAGGCCCTCCAGCCAGCCCACCAGCTGGGCCTGGGCAATGCGCAGCTCGGCGTCGGTGGGTGCGGTGTCGCCGAAGGGCAGCGCGATGCGGTTGAGCTCGTCGACCAGCTCCGGCGCCAGCCCGTCCTTGAGCTCCTCGATGGACCGGTGGTGGATCTCCGCCAGCCGCGCCCGCCCGGCGTCGTCGAGCGGGGCGTTGCGCACCTCCTCGAGCAGCTGCTTGATCATCGACCCGATCCGCATGACCTTGGCCGGCTGCTCGATGAGGTCGGCGGGGCTCCTCTCCTCGTCCTCACCGGACGGCGTGTGCACGCCCATGCCCTCGGGCGTCACCACGACCACGCGGTCCTGCGGCACCTCGCTCCGCTCGTCCAGGCCCTCGGCCTGCTCCGGCTGCTGCTCGCTCATGAGCCCCATCTTGCCCCACGTGGGAGCGGACAAACGCAGGGCGTATGCCGGGTGGCCGGCTTGGCGCCGGCAGCCCGGCCGCCGGGCGCCCCGGCTCGACGTCACGCCCCGGCCGGACGTCACGCCCAGGCCGGACGTCAGGCCCCGGCCGGACGTCACGCCCCGGCTCGACGTCACGCCCCGGCCGGACGTCACCCAGGCCGGACGTCACGCCCCGGCCGGAGGTCAGCCGATCTTCATCCGAGCCTTGAGCGTGTCCCGCTTGTCCTCGAACCGGGCTGCCTGCTTGTCCAGGTCGTCCATGAGGTTGGAGAGCTCGGTGCGAGCCTGCTCGCCCTCCGCGCCCAGGCCCTCGACGTCCCAGACCTTCCAGAAGCGCAGGATCGGGCTCACCACCTCGTCGCGGTGGGAGCGGAGGTCGTAGATGCCGGCGACCGCCATCTCGACTGCCTTGCGTTGGAAGCCGGGGATGTCGGTTCCAGGCATCTGGAACCCCTTCACCACGTCCCGGATGGCCTGCATGGTCTGGTCGGGCGCCAGCTCGAGAGCAGCGCGCAGGAGGTTGCGGTAGAAGACCATGTGGAGGTTCTCGTCGGCGGCGATCCGCGCGAGGAGCTGGTCGCACAGGGGATCGTTGGTGTAGCGACCGGTGTTGCGGTGCGACACGCGCGTGGCGAGCTCCTGGAACGACACGTAGGCCAGTGAGTGGACCAGCTCGCCGGAGTGCGCCGACTCATAGCCCTGGGACATGTGGGTCATCCGGAACCGCTCCAGCGCCACCGGGTCGACCATGCGCTTGACCAGCATGTAGTCGCGCATGGCGATACCGTGCCGGCCCTCCTCGGCGGTCCAGCGGTGGACCCAGTCGCCCCAGGCGTCGTCGCGGCCGAAGATGAGCGCGATCTCGTGGTGGTAGCTCGGCAGGTTGTCCTCGGTCAGGAGGTTGACGATCAGGGCCGATCGGGCGACGTCCGAAACCGGGGCGTCCTCGGGACTCCAGGGCTCGCCGCCCATGAGGCCGTCGAAGTTGCGCCCCTCCGACCACGGGATGTAGTCGTGCGGGAACCACTCCTTGGCCTGTTCGATGTGGCGGTTCAGCTCGCCCTCGACGACCTGGTTGAGCTCGCGGAGCAGATCGGTCTGACTCCAGACGGGTGCGGTCATGATGTCGTCCTTCCAGGGGGATTCCCTTGAAGGCTACGGAACCGTAGGTTGCCACCGCCAGTTACCCGTGGGTTCGGCAGTGAGCCCCCCGGCGCGCGCGGCCGCTGGAGCGACCCGTGCAGCTCGCGGCATCCGTGCACTCTGCTACCGACAAAAGCCCACAATGGGCGCGAGCTCGGCCGGTCACGACAATGGCTGGGTGGTCGCGTCCGGCATACCTCCGGGGTCTGGGGGTTGCGGGCCGCATCGGCCGGTTGTCCACAGGTGGCTCCAGCACGGATCGCGTGTCCACAGGATGCGGCACAGAGTTTGACAACGTCGTCGTAATCCTCTGTGGGACAACGTGATCCGCGTTGGTAGCTGCAACTTGGGCTGTCGGTGGCCCCGGCTACGGTTGGTGTCATGGCCGGGGGGATGACGTTCGCGCAGCGGCGCAAGGCGCTGCGGCGGGCGTGCGCCGCCCTGGAGGGCCTCGACGCCGAGCTGTGGCGGGCCCAGGGCAGCGAGCTCGGCCCGTTCATGTCGCTGGTCGACCAGGTGGCGCAGCGCGCGGCCGCGGGCCAGGCTGCCGTGCTGGGCGAGGCGATCGAGCGCGGGGAGGCGGGCGATGGCACGTCGGGTGCGCACCGCTGGCTGCGGGAGTGGGCGGGCTCGTTCCACGCCGGCGGTTCGGCGCAGCTGGTGGGGGTCGTGGAGGCCAGCCGAGAGCAGAGGTATGCCGGGCTGCGCACCGCTGTGCTTGCGGCTCGCCTGCCGGTGGTCAACGCCGCCTGTGTGGTGGAGGAGTTCGAGCGGCTGCGCCACCGGCTCCACCCGGAGGCCCACGAAGCCGCGCTGGACTGCATGGTCGGGCTGGGCGAGACCGCCGGGCGGCGCGAGATCCGGGCGGTGCGGCAGCGGATCGTGGCCCGCTACGGGCACGATGGGGAGTTCCAGGCCGACCAGGACCGGCTCGCGGAGCGCACCTCGATGTCGCAGCCCCGTGCCGACGGCGGCGGGCTGTTCGACTACCACCTGGTGGTCGACGCCGAGGCCAAGGCCGTGATCGAGGCTGCTGTGGGGGCGCTCTCGGCCCCTCGACCCGCCGACGGCGAGCCCGACCGCCGCCCCTCCGGCCAGCGCCGCCTCGATGCCTTGCTCGACGTGGTGCGCCGAGGGGTGGCCTCAGCCGAGGGGGTGGCGACGACCACGAAGGCGCAGCTGTTCGTCACCATGTCGCTGGCGGACCTCCGGGCGGGTCTGGGCGCGGGCACCGTGGTGGGTTCCGCCGAAACCGGCACGCTCCTGGGGCCCGAGACGGTGCGACGGCTGTCCTGCGACGCCGGCATCGTGCCGGTCGTGCTGGGTGAGCGCGGCGAAGTGCTCGACTGGGGCCGCCGGGTGCGCCTGTTCACCGAGGCGCAGACCCGGGCCCTGTGGCTGCGCGATGGCGGCTGCACGTTCCCCCGATGCCCGGCTCCAGCGGCCTGGTCAGACGCCCATCACCTCTGGCACTGGGCCGACGGTGGCCCCTCCGACCTCGGCAACGCTGCCCTCCTGTGTGGACGTCACCACACCCTCGTGCACAAGCGCAGATACCTGGGCCGGGTCCGCGGCCAACGCGTCGAGTGGGACCTCTCGCCTGGCAGCTATGACCTGTGGCTCGACAGCCGTGAGGCGGCCGCCGGGGACGCGCGTGCGCGAGGGTCATCCGAGGCATGCCCGGACGGAAACGCGGCCGGGACGGGTCAGGCGTTCGACGTCTGGGGTGAGCCGGTCACCGGCACGGACCCGGCGCCGCCGCCACCGTGGCGACCATGACCGCGCCCCACACCCCGCGCCGGCTGGAGCGGGGCCGTCGGCATGCCGACGACCCCGCATCGGGGCCTCTACAGCCGGGACTCCGCCGCGTCGGTGCCGCCCAGCCGCTGTGCCAGCCAGACGGGCAGGATCGAGAACAGCACCAGCACGACGGCGACCACGTTGACCACCGGCGCCTGGTTGGGCCGGAACAGGTTGCTGAAGATCCAGATCGGCAGGGTCGGCGTGCCCGGCCCCGCGGTGAATGTCGTCACGACGATCTCGTCGAAGCTGAGCGCGAACGCCAGCAGCGCACCCGCGAGCAGCGCGGTGCGCAGCAGGGGGAAGGTCACCAGCCGGAACGTCGTCATGGGCCGCGCCCCCAGGTCGGCGGACGCCGACTCGATCGACCCGCCCAGCCGCCGCAGCCGTGCGGTCACGTTGTTGAAGATCACCACGATGCAGAACGTGGCGTGGCCCACGATGATCGTGAACAACCCAGCGTTGATCCCGAACACCGGGCTGAGCACAGTCTGGATCACCGACTGCAGCGCGACACCTGTGACGATGCCCGGCAGCGCGATCGGCAGCACGACGAGCAGCGAGATGGCGTTCTTGCCGAAGAACTCATATCGGGTCAGCGCCATCGCGAGCAGCGTGCCCAGCACCAGGGCGACCGCGGTCGCGCCAAGGCCCGCCTTGACGGAAGTCAGCAGGGCGTCGCGCGGTCCGCTCGCCTGCAGCGCGGCTGACCACCACCTCATGGTGAACCCGGGCGGGGGCCACCCGAAGGTGCGGTCGCTGTTGAACGAGTTGACCGCAACCACGCCCAGGGGCACATACACGAAGGCGAGCACGACGACGCCGTATGCCATGAGCGCCAGTCGCGAGCCCGTGCGCAGCTTCATCCGCGGCTCACCTCGGCGGTTGTCGGGCGGTTCACAGGTTGTCGAGGGCGCCGGTGCGCCGGACCGCGAGAAGGTACAGGACCATGATCACGACCGAGGCCGTCCCGAGGGAGGCGGCGAACGGCAGGTCGAGGGTGATGTTCTGGAGCACGGCCGTTCCCAGCACCTGTAGCTTTCCGCCGACGATCTGCACCGCGATGTAGTCGCCGAGGCTGAGCGAGAAGGTGAACACCGAGCCCGCCGCGATCGCCGGCAGCACGGCCGGCACCACCACCCGGCGGAAGGTCGTGAGGTTGCGCGCGCCCAAGTCCGCCGAGGCCTCGAGGTGGGACGCAGGCAGACGCTCGAACCCGGCATACACCGGCAGGATCATGTAGGGCAGCCAGAGGTAGGTGAGGGTCAGGACCACCGCCGCGAACCCATAGCCCGGGGCGGCGCCGAAGGTGCCGTCCAGGACGCCGCCGGGCTGCACCATGGCGCGCCAGGCATAGGCCTTGACCAGGTAGGAGGCCCACAGCGGCACCAGGACCGCCGCCACCAGCAGACCGCGGATCCGGGCGGGCGCGACCTGCGCCATGAAGAACGCGAAGGGGATGGCGATGGCCGTGCACAGCACCGTGACCGTCACGGCGATGAGCAGGGTGCGCCCGATGATGCGCAGGTAGGTCGACGTGAACAGGGTCTGGAAGTTCTCCAGGCTGAAGGTGTGGACGACCAGGTTGGTGAACGGGTCGGTCGTGAAGAACGCGGTGGCGAAGATCGCCGCGAGGGCGCCGAGGTAGGCGACGACGAGCCAGAGCATGGGCGGGGTCAGCAATGCTGCCAGTGCCCTGCCTGATCTCATCGTCGCCTACCTCGAGTCTCGTCCTGCCTCAGAACTGGTGTCGCCGCTGGCCAGCGCGGGTCGGCGGCCCAGCGGGTCGGCGGCCCGGCGCGGCTCGGCGCCCAACGCCCAAGCCCGCGCCAGCGAGCGCGGGTCAGCTGTTGCGGATCTCGGTCCAGGCCTTGGTCCACTCGGCGTAGTCGGTGCACTTGACGTTGGTGCGGCCGTCGAGGCATGCCGCGATGGGGGTGTTCCAGTAGTAGACCTTGGAGAAGTAGCTCTCGTCCTCGGCGTGGAACGTCGCGCAGTGGTTCTTGTCGACGGTCTCGGCGCAGGCCTTCCGGTTGGCGGGGGCCTCACCGAACCACTCGGCGATCTGTGCGTTGACCTTCGGCGACACGAGGTGGTCGATCAGCTTGTAGGCACACGTCTTGTGCTTCGACTTGGAGCTGACCATCCAGGTGTCGGACCACCCGGTCGCGCCCTCCTTCGGCAGTACGGCCTCCACGGGGGCCTTCTCGCTCTTCGCCAGGTTGGCGATCACCTGCCACGTGGTGCCGACCGTCGTGGAGCCCTTCTTGAAGGCCTGGACCTCCTTGAGGTAGTCCGACCAGTACTCGCCGATGTTCGCCTTCTGGGCCTTGAGCAGGTCCACAGCGGCGGCAAGCTGCTTCGAGTCGAGCGCGTAGGGGTCCTTGATTCCCAGGTCGGGCTTGGTCGCCATGAGGTACACGGCTGCATCGGCGATGTAGATGGGCGAGTCGTAGGCCGTGACCTTTCCCTTCTGGGCCGAGGCCTGGTCGAAGACGGCGGACCACGAGTCGGGTGCCGGCTTGACGAGGTCCGTGCGGTACATGAGCAGGTTGGCGCCACGCCCGTGCGGGATGCCGTAGGCGACGCCGTTGACCGAGTTCCACGGCTTCAGCTTCAGGGCGTCGAAGATGTCGGCGTAGTTGGTGATCAGCGAGGTGTTCATGGGCTCGACGTCGCCGCCCGCGATGAGCCGCAGGGTCGCATCGCCCGATGCCGACACCACGTCGTACTGGCCGGTGCGCATCAGCTGCACCGCCTCGTCCGACGTGCCGAACGGCTTCACCGTGACCTGGCAGCCGGTCTCCTTCTCGAAGCCGGTGACCCAGTCGACCTTCGGGTCGTTGCTGCCGTCCTCGACGTAGCCCGGCCATGCGAGAACGCTCACCTGGCCCTCTGGCGTGCCCAGCTTGTCGAGGGCCTTGAGGCTGGGGACCTTGAAGCCGCCCGCTCCCGTGCTGCCGCCGGTCGACGAGGTGCCCGAGTCGGAGCCGCAGGCCGCCAGGGCCAGGGCAGCAGCAGCGGCAAGCGCCGCGAGGGTTGTGTTCCTTCGCACGTGGATCTCCTTTATTCCGTGGGGGATTCGGGCACGGCCATCACGTGCTCGGGGTTCCACACCAGATCGACGGAGTCGCCCCGCTCGAGCGCTCCGGACGTGTTGTGACCGCGGTTCTGCTCCAGCGCGGTGAGCTGGCCACCCGCCTCGAGGGCGACGACGTACCGCGTCACGGGGCCGGCATACACAACCTCTTGGATCGTGCCCGGCGCCACTGTGTGCCCGTCTGCGGGCGCCCGCCCCTTGCGCAGGACGGTCAGCTTCTCGGGTCGTATGCCGTAGACGCCCTCGGTGCCCACCAGCTCCTTGGCGGCATGGCCGGTGAGGAGGTTGGAGGTGCCGACAAAGCCGGCGACGAAGGCGCTGGCCGGCTGCTCGTAGACCTCGCGGGCGGTGCCGACCTGCTCGATCCGGCCCGCGTTGAAGACGGCAATGCGGTCGGAGAGGGTGAGTGCCTCCTCCTGGTCGTGGGTGACGAACAGGAAGGTGATGCCGACATCGCGCTGGATCGCCTTGAGCTCGACCTGCATCTGCTCGCGTAGCTTGAGGTCGAGCGCGCCGAGCGGTTCGTCCAGCAGGAGTACCCGCGGACGGTTGACGAGGGCGCGGGCCAAGGCGACGCGCTGGCGCTGCCCTCCGGAGAGCTGCCCGGGGCGGCGGGTGCCGTAGCCAGCCAGGCGCACCTGCTCCAGTGCCGCCTCAGCCCTGGACCGCCGCTCTCCGCGCGGGACCTTCTTCACCCGGAGGCCGTACTCGACGTTCTCGAGCACGTTCATGTGCGGGAAAAGGGCGTAGTCCTGGAAGACCGTGTTGACGTCGCGGTCATAGGCCGGCTTCTCGGTGACGTCCTGCCCGGCGAGCTCGATGTGGCCATGCGTCGGCTCCTCGAAGCCGGCGATCATGCGCAGCACCGTCGTCTTTCCGGAGCCGCTGGGGCCCAGCATCGAGAAGAACTCCCCGTCGTTGACGGTCAGGTCGATGCCGTCGACCGCGACGACCGGCGGGTTGCCCATGAAGGCCTTGCGCAGGCTGCGCAGGACCACCGCTGGTGTCCCAGCTGGGGTGGCGGCGGGTGTCCCGGGGGCCGTGGCGGCAGGCGCGACGGCTGCCGTGGCCGTGGCTCGCTCGGGAGCATTACCTCTGCCGGCGTCGCTGCCGGGCTCGGGTTCAGGTGTGTCGGCGGGCGGCATCGTCGCCTGCTCCTAGAGTGGGGGACTGGACGCTGGCGAAAACCTATGGCTCCATAGGTTTATCCGCAACCAGTTCAGCCCAATCGATACCATCCGATGACCAAACCAGCTGCCAGCCGCGCCTGAAACACTCGAAATCGTCGTCCAGATCCCGTCTTGGCACGGAAACCGAAGGCTTCGCGCACCGCAGGCACAGAATGCACCGTAGGCATCGGTAGGCGCTGGGAGGTACGGGTAGGCACAGTAGGCACCGAATCGATGAAAGGGACCCGTGGCCGACTCCTCGCTCGCGCTGGGCTCCTACGCGGCGGTCTTCGCCCCTCTGGAGGCCGAGGGGCGCGCCGAGGCGATCGCCCGCCGCCTGGGGGAGGCCATCGCCCTGGGGCTCCTTCCGGATGGCAGCGCCCTGCCCGCCGAGTCCGACCTCGCCGACCGGTTCGGGGTCGCCACGGTGACGGTGCGCGAGGCCCTGGGGGTGCTTCGCGAGGACAGCCTGATCCGCACCCGCCGCGGTCGTGGAGGCGGGTCGTTCGTCTGCGCGCCCGCCGACGGCGGGCGCACCGCCCTCCTGTCGCGGCTGCGCCGGCTGGGACTGGGCGAACTGCGCGACCTGTCCGACCACTACGCCGCCATCAGCGGCATGGCGGCGGCGCTGGCGGCGGAGCGGGCGGACGAGGACGACGTGCGCCGGCTGAGGTCCCTGGCGCCGGTGTGTCGTGACGCGCCCAGCGAGGTCGGCCGCCGCCAGGGGGAGGGCGCCTTCCACCTCGAGGTCGCGGCCAGCGCCCAGTCGGCCCGGCTCACCAGGGAGGAGATGTCCCTCCAGGGCGAGATCGGGCTGATGCTGTGGCTCTCTCACGCGGAGTCCGGCTCACTCGCGAACGGCGCCGGTCGGCATACGGCCATGGTGGAGTCCATCGCCGCAGGGGATGCGACCGCCGCGCGAGCCGGCGCGGAAACCCATGTTCGCGAGATGTTCTCGGCGGTGCGCGACCTGCACCGCCAGGCCTGGACCGGGAGGCTCCCATGACTGCAGAGACCAGCCGGGGCCGGGCGGGTCCCAACTTGGCCGGGGCCGACCTGGCGGGTGCCGACCAGACGAGAGCTGACCTGACTGCATCTGACCTGACTGCATCTGACCTGACCGGCACCGACATCGGCCGGCTGGTCTCCGACCTGTGCGAGCGCCTGTTCGCCGAGCTCGATGACCTGCGGGGAATGCTCGTGACAAGCCTGCCGGCCGAGGGGGCGCGCCGGGCCGACGTGGCGATCGAGGCGAGGTGCCACCAGCTGATGCGGGAGGCCGACGGCCTCGTGGCTGGTGCTGGATGGGTTGCAGCACGCGGCCTGCTGGCGGACGCACCTCACTGGCTGGAATGGTGGACGCCTGATCCGGGGGAGGGGAGTGCACCGAAACGCCTTGCGGCAGAAACCGATCCGCGAGCCGTGGGATTCCGCGACTACACGACGCTGCCCTGGTATGCGGTGCCCCTCGAGACCGGCGCCCGGCACATCACGGGCCCTTACGTCGACTACGTGTGCACCGACCAGTACACGCTGACCTTCACGGTTCCGGTGGTGCGCGAGGGCGCCTTCCTCGGTGTCGCCGGCGCCGATGTGCTGGTGCGGTCGTTCGAGGAACGACTCTTCGCCCCGCTCGGCCGGGTGGCCGGTACCTGCGCGATCGTCAACAGCGCGGGGCGGGTCGTGACCGCGTCCGACCCCCGGTGGGTGACCGGCGACCTGATCCGGGGGCTGCCGGTCTCGCAGTGGTGGCGTGGCGAGGACGTCGCCCACGACCGATGGGTCTTCCACCCTTGTCCCGGGCTGCCCCTCGGGGTGATCACTGCCCGCTGACTCGATGCGTTCCCGACGCTTGGCCGTCGCCAGCTCAGGCAAGTGCGGCGTCAGACGACATGGCCCGTCAGCGGGCGAGGAGGACGGCCGCGAGGGCTACCACGGCCGGGAGGGCCTGGACGTAGAGGATCCGGCGACTGGCGGTGAGCGCACCGAACGCGCCGGCGACGACCACGCACAGCAGGAAGAAGACCTGCACGGCGAAGCGCAGGTGCTCGGGCCCGACCAGTCCCCAGACCAGCCCGGCCACCAGGAAGCCGTTGTAGAGCCCCTGGTTCGCCGCGAGGACCCGGGTCGCTCTGGCGAAGTCGCGCTCGAGGCCGAAGGCAGCCCGGCCGCGAGGCGTGGTCCAGAGGAGCATCTCCAGCACCACGATGTAGACGTGGATCAGGGCCACGAGTGCGACGAGGACGGTCGCGACGGTCGACATGGCGTCAGACTCGCAGCCACGAGCCGGTCGGATTCCCACTGGTTGCCCGACACGCCGGGCGTGTGGCCGTCGCTATCGCTGCATTTGGGTGAGCGAGCGACGCAGGAGGCGTCATTTCGCTGCATCTCCGTGGGTCAGCGCCGGGAGGTCAGCGCCGGGAGCGTCGGGACGGGAGCGTCGGGACGGGAGCGTCAGGGCGGCCGGGTCAGACGGTGAGCGTCAGACGGTGAGCAGGATCTTGCCGATGTGGCCGCTGGACTCCATCGCCCGGTGTGCGTCAGCGGCCTGGGCCAGGGGGTAGCGGGCGTGGACGACCGGCCGAATCCGTCCGGACTCCACCAGCGGCCAGACGTGCTCGCGCACCGCCGCCACGATCGTCGCCTTCTCGGCGGCTGGCCGGGCCCGCAGTGAGGTGCTGATGACCGCGGCGCGCTTGGCCATCAGCTGCGACAGGTTCAGCTCGGCCTTGGCGCCGCCCTGTAGCCCGATGACCACGAGCCGCCCTCTGGTCGCGAGGGCGTCGAGGTTGCGGGCGAGGTACTTCGCCCCCATGTTGTCGAGGATGACGTCGGCCCCAGCCCCGCCCGTGGCCGCCCGTACCTCCTCGACGAAGTCCTGCTCGCGGTAGTTGACGGCGAGGTCGGCGCCGAGCCGGCGGCAGGTCTCTGCCTTTTCCTCCGACCCGACGGTGGTCGCAACCTTCGCTCCGAGCGCGTGCGCGAGCTGGATGGCCATCGTGCCGATGCCACCTCCACCGCCGTGTACGAGGAACGTCTCACCGGGTCGCAGCGCGGCGATCATGAAGACGTTGGACCACACGGTGCACGCGGCCTCGGGCAGCGCGGCCGCATCGGCAAGGCTCACACCCGGCGGGATCGGGAGCAGCTGGCCAGCAGGTACGACGACCTTGTCGGCGTACCCACCGCTGACCAGCAAGGCGCACACCTCGTCACCGACCTGCCAGCGTTCGACCCCGTCGCCGACCGCGCTGATCGTGCCGGAGCACTCCAGGCCCAGCACGTCGCTCGCACCGGGTGGCGGCGGGTAGACGCCGCGGCGCTGCTGCAGGTCGGCCTGGTTGATGGCGGTGGCGGCGACGTCGACGACGACCTCGCCGGGTCCGGCAGTGGGATCGGGGAGGTCGCGGACCTCGAGGACCTCGGGTCCACCCGCTTCACGACAGAGCACGCCTCGCATGCCCGCCAACCTATGGGATGGAGGCAGGGCCGCGGCGACGGCGGATGTCGATAGCCTGCGCCGCATGGATGCGCTGGATCTGTTGGGCTGGGCGGGGTCCGCCCTGCTGATCTTCTCGTTGCTGCAGGCTCGGGTGCTGCGGTTCCGGGTGCTCAACCTGGCGGCGTCGGCGATCCTGGCCGGCTTCAACGCGGTGCTGGAGATCTGGCCGATGGTGGCGATGAGCGTCGTCCTCTGCGGTATCAACCTGTGGCACATCCGCCTCCTCGTGGCGACCCGGCAC
>DASSJT010000203.1:0-72723 GCA_035691065.1 Dermatophilaceae bacterium | reverse complement strand
TACAAGATCGGCGAGCGGCTGTGGATGCAGCTGCGCGACGAGGTGGCGCGGCGCGAGGGCGCCGATTTCGACCTCAAGGCCTTCCACCGGCGCGCCCTCGACCTCGGCGGGCTCGGCCTCGACACCCTGCGCGAGGCCATGACGGGCAACCTGACCGGAGGCCTCTCCTAGGCCGTATGCCGGGTGGTCGCCAGCAGGGCCCCCTCCGTGGTCGCCTTGGTGGTCGCCTCGGGTGACCGCGCCAGGGAGGCGACCACCCGGCATACCGCTGCCGTGGAATCCCCTGCTGCTGGACCCGCTGTGCCTGCAAGGATGCAGCCGTGGAGTTCGCGCTGACCCTGCTCGCCATCGCCGCCACGGTCGTCGCCGTCGCCGGTCTGTCGGCCCGTGCGCAGCTTCCGGCCCCCCTCGTGCTGCTGGTGGTCGGCGTGGCGGGGTCCTACGTGCCCTTCATCCCCGAGCCGACGCTCTCCAGCGAGGTCGTGCTCGTGGGGCTCCTGCCGCCGCTCCTCTACGCGGCCGCCATCCGCACCAGCCTGGTCGACTTCCGGGAGAACCGCGGCACCATCGGCGCACTGTCAGTCGGGCTGGTGCTCTTCACGGCGGCGGGCGTCGCGCTGACGGCGTGGTGGCTGCTGCCGATCCCGTTCGCGGTGGCGTTCGCGCTCGGCGCGATCGTCGCCCCACCGGATGCCGTGGCCGCCACCGCGGTCGCGCGGCAGATCGGGCTGCCCAGGCGGATCGTCACGATCCTCGAGGGCGAGTCGCTGCTCAATGACGCCACCGCGCTGGTGTCCCTGCGCACGGCGATCACGGCGTTCTCGGTCGCCGGGGCCATGACCTTCTGGACGGTTGCTGGCAACTTCGCGTGGGCGGTGGTCGGGGGTGTCCTCGTCGGCCTCGTGGTCACGGCCGGACTGGCCTGGGTCCGCAAGCAGGTCACGGTGCCGGCGCTCGACACCGCGATCTCCTTTCTGGCGCCGTTCCTCGCCTACCTCCCCGCCGAGGAGCTGCGCGCCTCGGGTGTCCTGGCCGTCGTGGTCACCGGGATCCTGTTGGGACACAAGGCGCCGGTGCTGCAGACCGCCAGCTCGCGGCTCAGCGAGCGGATCAACTGGGCCAGCGTCCAGTTCCTGCTGGAGAATGCCGTCTTCCTGCTGATCGGCCTGCAGATGCGCCGGATCGTGTCGGCTGCCGGGACGTCCTCGCTCGGCTGGGGTCGGATCCTCCTCGCCAGTGGCGCTGTCCTGCTCGCCGTGCTGCTCCTGCGACCGATCTGGATGCTGCTGATGCGGCTGGAGGAGATCGCCCGCGGCCGGGGAGTGGGCAGCTCGAAGTTCTGGCGGCACACCGGCGTGACGTCGTGGGCGGGCATGCGAGGGGTGGTCACCCTGGCCGCGGCGTTCGTGCTGCCGATCGACACCCCGCAGCGTGACGTGCTCGTGCTCATCGCGATGGTCGTTGCGGTCGGCACGATCCTGCTCCAGGGACTGACCCTGCCATGGGTCGCCCGTCGCCTCGGCGTCCGGGGGCCCGACCCGCGCGAGGACGCGCTGCAGGAGGCGACCATCCTGCAGCGCGCCGTCGACGCCGGCGTGGCCGCGCTCGAGACGGCCGATGCCGACGACCGCACCCTGAAGGTGGTCCGCTCCCGCGGGGAGGACCGCGTCAACCGGGCTTGGGAGCGCCTGGGCTGGGGGGCCGATTCCGGCGAGACGCCGAGCGAGAGCTACCGGAGGGTGCGCCTGCACATGCTGGCTGCAGAGCGGGCCGAGCTGCTGCGGCTCCGCGACGCGGGCACCGCCGACCAGGAGGTGCTCTCGACCGTCCTCGGCGCCCTCGACGTCGAGGAGTCCATGC
The DNA here is from genome assembly GCA_035691065.1 of Dermatophilaceae bacterium. Classification (GTDB taxonomy): domain Bacteria; phylum Actinomycetota; class Actinomycetes; order Actinomycetales; family Dermatophilaceae; genus DASSJT01. The sequence continues at coordinate 70,863 of DASSJT010000203.1, read as the reverse complement.
TCGACCTCGTCGACAACCGCGACCGGACGCTCCGCGACGCACCGCTGCTGCCGCCGGAGCTGCCCGGCGGTGGTTGCGAGCACCTTCGCGCGGCGACCTGCGCCGTCGCCCCCACCAACTCACGGGTGTGCGCGCGCTGCATCGCCGAGGGGCTCATCTGGGTCCACCTGCGCATGTGCCTGACCTGCGGCAACATCGCCTGCTGCGACTCCTCGATCGGCCGCCACGCGACCAAGCACTACCACGAGTACGGCCATCCGGTCATGCGCAGCTTCGAGCCCGGCGAGGCCTGGCGGTGGTGCTTCGTCGACCAGCTCCTGGGCTAGGGCTCTGGCCGTCGGGCCACATCGGACACCGGGCCGAGGTGACCGAGTTTGTCGGGATTGACCACAGCACGGATCGCCTGGACCACGCCGTCGGCGATGTCGAGCTCGACCACGCTGAGCACGCGCCCTTCCGCGTCGTAGAACACCGCACCCGGCTGGCCGTTGACCCAGGCCAACCGGAGGGAGGCGCCGAGGGTCCGACCCCGGCGCAGCAGGCCCACGAGCATCCGCATCACACGCTGCCGCCCGGCCAACGGCTTCCCGACCACCTGCGCCTTGCCGCCACCGTCCCCCTGGAGCACCACATCGGGCGCGAGCATGCCGAGCAGCGCGTCCAGGTCACCGCCCGCGGCGGCCACGAAGAACCTGCGGGCGAGCTCCTCGCCCGCCGCTCGCCGCGCCGGGGGTGGCGCGCTGTCGCGCGCCTGCCCTCCGGCGGCGATGCGCTGCCTGGCGCGGGCGAAGATCTGCCGGCAGTTCACCTCGGTCTTGCCCGTGATCCTCGCGACATCCGGGTAGCCGTACTCGAACACCTCGCGCAGCATGAACACCGCTCGCTCCACCGGCGAGAGGGCCTCCAGCAGCACGAGGAACGCCATCGACAGGGAGTCGGCCAGCTCGGCATGCTCAGCCGGCCCCGGCCGGTCGGCGGGCACGACGACCGGCTCCGGCAGCCAGTCCCCCACGTAGGTCTCCCGTCGCACCCGAGCCGAGCTCAGGTAGTTGATTCCCAGCCGGGTCACCGCTGTCGTCAGGTAGGCCTTCCGATCGGCGATCGTGGTTCCCGCCTGGCGCGCCCGGGTCAGGCCCAGGAACGCGTCCTGCACGATGTCCTCGGCGTCGCCCACCGACCCGGTCATGCCGTAGGCGATGGAGAACAGCAGCGGCCGGTACTCGGCGACGCCGGTCTCATCCGTTGACCTATCCGTTGACCTATCCGTTGACCCAGGCATCGAATCCCTCCCGCCAGCTCGCATACCGAGGCTCCCAGCCGAGCTCCTTCCTTGCCTTCTCGTTCGAGCACCCCCGCGCGTCGGTCATCTGGGCCACGACGAACTCTCCCGCGAGCAGCCGTCCGAGCCAGGCCGGCAGGCGCAGCGGCGGCTTCGCGCCCGCGACCTCCGCGAGGTACGGCAGCCACTCCGCAACCGGCGCCGGGTCGCCGTCCACGATGTTGTACGCGCCTGGGGCACCGGCGTCGACCGCCGCGAGCGTCGCGGCAGCGGCGTCGGTGATCTCGATGAACGACCAGATGCCGGTCCCGCCGCCGATCACCGGCATCTGCCGCTTCCGCACCGCCTCCACCAGGAGATCCGAGGCGCCCGGCCCGTAGAAGGTGCCGTAACGCAGCACGATCCCCTCCGGCACCGCGAGCGGCACGGTCTGCTCGACATGCCTCAACGCCGCCACCATTCGCGCTGCTGACGGGATGGGCCGCGAGTCGAGCGGGTCCTCCTCGGTCTTCACCGGGCCGCCGGAACGCTCGTACACGAAGTTGTGGCCCTGCGCGATGAGCCGGCGGGTGCCCACCCGCGCGGCGGCCGCCAGCAGGTTGTCGGTGCCCCGGGTCCGCAGCTCGTTCGTGGCGGCGAACTCCTGGTCGACCTTGCGGAGGCTCCGCATGTCCGCCAGCGCGGTCATCTCGTGCACGATCACCTCGGGCGCAGCGGCCCGCACCGCCGCGAGCACCGCCTCGCGATCGAGCCCGTCGACCACCACCGGCTCCGCACCCGCCTCGCGCAGCTGCGCGACCTTGCCGGGACTCCTCGTGGTGGCCGTGACCTCGTGACCCTCCGCGACCAGCCCGGGGACGAGGTGCCGTCCCAGTGCCCCGGTCGCTCCCGTGACGAAGACTCGCATGATCTTTCCTTCCGCGCGGTGTTTCCCTTGAAGACAAGGCACCACGCGGAGTTGTGACATTCTGCAACGCCAGCCGGGTCGGACCTGGGCGGATCGGACCCTGGGCGGAGGAGCCCGACGGCCGGGCCCGGCGGACCGAGACGCCGGCGGGCCGCCTGACCATGGCCCCTGAGCCCGCAACACCTCAATGGCCGAGGCCAGCGGACCGGCTCAGGTGCGGTGGACGGCGCTGTGGACGCTGACCGAAGGCGCTCGCGACCGGCCCCGGCCACGGGAGTCGGCGCCGGTAGTCGTGAGCTCCGCGTCCAAGACCGACACCGCCTCCGCGACCAGCGCCTTCACGGCATCGGCGACGGCGTCGAGCGACTCGTCGGCGACGACCACATCGCCCAGCCGGCCGTTGATGTCCCGAAGCTCGGCCACGCCCCGGTCGGACAGCCGGATCCCGGGAGCGACCACGGCAAGCTGGTAGGCCATCGCCAGGGCCTCGCAGTGCTGGCAGCCGGTGTTGAGCGCGAAGGCCGTGTTGGCGAAGTCGAGGGACGAGGGCCGTTCGCTCGCGAGGACGACCTCGACTGCCACCGAGGCCGTGCGGCAGTTGGAGCACTGGCTCTCGGCGACGGCGCGGTTGGTCGCGCTCACGACGCCGTCCTTGGTGCTGACCAGCGCCATGCGGGTCCTCGCCTTGAGGTGTCCTTGGCCGCCGTTGAAGACGTCCGAGACATTCGACGTGACCCCGTCGGACCACATCATGAGCGGATGCCCTGAGCCGCGGTCGGCGTGCAGGGTCTGGACCGTCGCGGATGTGACGTGCCCGGCATACGGCTGCGCTGGTGCCCCGTCGGCGGGTGACACCACAGCGGCGCCCAGCGCCAGCGCGGCGAGGATCGACGTGCTGGCAAAACGTCGCAGTGAGCCGCTCATGCCGTGCTCCAGGTCTCGAGGCGCCCAGGTTGCTGCTGCCGGGTGCCCGGCCGGGCGAAGCCGGCCCCCACCATGGCAGCGAGCTCCAAGTATGCCGCCTGGGTGCGCCAGTGCAGGTCATCCAGCGCGGTGCGCGCGCCGGCTTCCAGTGCTGGGTCCCATGGGAGGCGCATCACGTGGGAGCACCGGGCGCGGAAGTGGCTCTCCACCCGAGACAGGTCCAGCTGGGAGGAGGAGCGCACGCCGTTGATCACGACGATCGCGGTCTCGACGAGCCGGCCGTGCCCGTGCTCCTGGAGCCAGTCCAAGGTCATCGCCGCGGCTCGGGCGCCGTCGAGGGCCGGCGGCATCACCACGATCACCTGGTCGGCCTCTCCCAGGATCCCCTGCACGGCGTCCTCGAGGATGCCCGTGCCCGTGTCGACCAGGATCAGGCTGTAGTGCCGGTCGAGCAGGTCGATCGCCCGGCGGTAGTCCTCGGCCCGCCGCGACCGGGTGACCTGGGGGTCGTCGTCGCTGCCCAGGACCTCCAGACGGGTGTCGGACTGCGACGTGTACGTGCGCATCCGGGTGTAGCGGTCGACCTGGTCCTGGTCGTTGAGCAGGTCGGTGATGGTCGAGCGGGTGGCCCGCCCCAGACGGTCGGCCAGGGTGCCCGCGTCGGGGTTGGCGTCGATGGCCACCACACGGTCGCCCCGGTTGCTGGCCATGACGTGGCCGAGCATCAGCGCAGTGGTGGTCTTGCCGGCGCCGCCCTTGCGGGACAGCACCACCACCCGGCGGCACTCCGGGGCCGGCGTCCGGACGGCTGCGAGCAACGCCTGGCGGTGGAGCTCGGCCTTCGGCGGCTTGGGCCGCACCCGGCCTCCGGTCAGGGCGACCACGAGCCGCCGCCAACCGTGCACCTTGTCGAGGTCGAGCCGCCGCCGCAGCATGGCCTCGTCGGTGAACTCGTCGGCCCGGAGCGAGCGCCCAGCCAGCTCCGCCTCCAAGGCAGCAGCCACGCGCCGCCGCCGACGTGCCGCGAGAGCCTGGCCAAGGCTGCGGCTGGTGCGTCTGGCCAGGTCGACGACGATCAGTACGAGGCCGAGGAGCGGCAGGGGCAGGAGCAGCATCGACAGGAGGGCCAGCAGCGCGGCCGCCGCGTCCCGGGCCCCGAGAGCGGTGCTCAAGGTGTTCCACTCGCGCTGGAGGCTGGTCCAGGTGTCTCTCGCCAAGTCGGGCGAGCGCCACAGCAGAAGCACGAACAGCCCGATGAGGAGCGGGAGGACGATCAGCACCCAGAAGGTGACCACCACCCGCACGATGGGTCGCAGGCCGACCCGGCTCGGCGTGTCGGTGCCGGGGACCAGGCTGGCGAGCACTGGGCGGACTCGGCCGAAGAGGTCCGGCACGCCCACGACGTCGCCGAGCAGGTAGAAACCGTCGAGCCGGCCCAGGGGCAGGAGCTGCTGGAGGATCTCCACGTGCACCATGACGATAGCGAGCACCAGCAGCGGCCACCCCGTGACCGCATAGGTGACAGTCAGCGCACCGATGAAGAGCGCGTTGAAGTAGACACCGCCGAAGTCGGTGCGCAGCCGTGCGCGCCGGGACAGGCGGTAGGCATCGGTGACGTCCGTGTAGAACGCCGGGAAGATCAGGTAGAGCGCCATGCCGATCGCGCCTGGACGGCCCCCGCCGTACCGGCAGGCTGCAGCGTGACCGATCTCGTGGAAGACCACGCTGACGAGCAGCAGGGCGAGCACGCCCAGCATCGTCACCGGCTTCTCCATCGTGGCAGCGAAGGCACTCCCGGGGCTTGCGCTCAGCGTGAGCCAGATGTCGCCGGCGGCGACGCCGACCAGCGCCGCGACCATGGCCAGCGGGTAGAACAGCGGGGCAAAGGTCGCCGCGAGGATGTTGGTCAGACGCGGGGGGAAAAGCACCCGGCGCAGGCGCAGCCCCAGCAGGGGCCTTGCCCTAGGCGGGGAGGCGCCGGGTGCCTCCCCCGGGCCCGCGTGCATCCCCGGGGTCTGCCCCGAGGAAGACTCATCTGGTGTAGGTACGTCCACGATGCCGAGCGGGCCGAGCTTCTCGTAGACGAGGTAGTCGACGCCCTCCGCTGTGAGGGCCTTTCCGTACTGCCCGCTCACGAGGGCAGCGATCTCGTCGGTGTCCCGCATCCCGTCGAGGTGTGAGGCGACGAGGAACAGCAGCTCGGACACCTGGATGACCTGGTTGTCATTGCGCGCGATGAGGTAGCGCGGCTCGGTGAAGCCAGATCCCTGGTACTCGCCGAGCATCCGCACACCCGGCGCGAGACGCGGCGATGCGAAAGGTGCGGCAATATTCATCGGTCCCTCCCCGTGGACCCCGTGTGCGGCACCCGCAGGTCGCGGTGCCTGGTGGTGGGGCCCCGTGCCTTTCGGAACCCCACCCCGCCGGACACGTCGTGCCCGGCTGCACCCCCTGGCTAGGACTGGCCGACGGTAATCCCCTGCAGGGCTACCGCTTGAGCCACCGATCCATAGGATGCAGCGTTGATGGCGATCGCAATGTTCACCGCCGTGATGTTCGTGACGTTGATCCACGCGAGTGTCTCCCGTGGCGGGAGCAGCTCCGCGGTCGTCGCCTCGAGCTCGGCGCGCGACAGCACGTTCGTGCCCATTGCGTTCCCTCCTCTCCAGGCCGACTCTCGTCAACCTGTTGGCCGGCTACTGCTGGTTGACCCAGATGGACTGGCCCGCAGCGGCCCAGGCTGCGGAGTTGACCGAGCCGACGTTCTGTGCGAGCGCCACGTTGGTCGCGGCGATACCCGCCCAGTTGGTGTGGAAGAAGCCGAGCGCCTCGCGTGACGGCAACAGCTCGACCTCGAGCTCCTCGTAGGTGAACTCGTTCATGGTTGTTTCACCCCCTCCCCATGACGTGGTTCGAATGCACCTTCCACTAGACCAGCGGCTCGTCTCGCCCGTGTTCTCGCACACGCCACGACCGCGTGCACCCGCCGCCACTGCTGCGCCGCGCGTCGCGTCGCACGTAGTGCACCGCGACGTCACTCCTCCGTCAACGCCGCGCCTCTACGCCCGGTAACCAGTCGCACCCAGCCGATATCGGGTCAAACATGGACAACAGCGGGAAACGGCAGCAGAGGGCTCCATCCGTGAGTACGGTGTAACTAGTCACGCGCGGTTGAGATGGGGCAGCCGACGAGCACGGGGAACTGACATGGCGGGTGAGACACGTGCAGGACGGGGCCGCAGCGCGGCCATCAAAGTGCGCCTCCTAGGGGGCTTCCACATCGAGGAAGAGGGCCGGGCGGTCTCGCTGCCACTGACGCTCCAGCGGATGGTGGCGTATGCCGCACTGCAGGCTGCCTGGGTGCCGCGCACCCGTGCGGCGGCCCACCTCTGGCCCGATGCCAGCGAGGCTCGGGCATCCTCCAACCTGCGCACCGGGCTCTGGCGCCTGCGGCGCAACGTGCCGGTCCTGGTCGCCGATCCCACGGCCATCTCCCTGGCTCCCGATGTGGAGGTCGACGTACACCTGCTGTCCGCGCTCGCGGAGGAGGTGTTCGACGGCGACTTCAACGGGCTGGGCCGCGTGCGCCAGTACCGAGCCGAGCTGCTGCCCGGATGGGCCGACGAGTGGCTGACCATCGAGCGGGAGCGCCTGCGCCAGCTGGAGCTCCACCTGCTCGAGGCGGGCGCCGACGCGTGCATCGAGCAGGGTCGTTACGGCGACGCGGTCGACCTGGCCCACCGCGCCATCGAGCTGGAGCCCCTGCGCGAGTCATCGCACCGCGCCCTGATCCAGAGCTACCTCGCCAGCGGCAACCGAATGGCTGCGCTCGCCCAGTTCCAGCGGCTCTCCCGCGTGCTGCTGGCCGAGCTGGGCCTCCCACCCGAGGACGACACGCAGCGCCTGGTTTCCGGGCTGTTGAACGCCAGCAGGTCGCGTGCAGCTGCGTCACGCCGGCCCGTGTCGGTCGCGGCCGCCCGCAACGGGGGGACGCGGCGCCGCACCGGCTGAGCCGCGGGGGCGAGCGACGCGACAACGCTCGTCGCCGACGGCTCTGGCGCCGGGATAGCCTGCCGTCCGTGACTGTCGCCATCGTGCTCGGCTCAGCCTCACCGGCCCGGCTGAAGCTCCTCCACGCGGCCGGCGTGGAGCCACGGGTGTTCGCGAGCGAGGTCGACGAGGGCGCGGTCATGGCACATGCCAAGGAGAGCTACGGCGAGCTGGATCCGGCCGACATGGCGCTCGTGCTCGCCCGTGCCAAGGCTGAAGCGGTGTCCACGGCGCTGGCCGACCGGCCCGACCACCTGGTTCTGGGCTGCGACTCCATCCTCGACATCGACGGCGAGGTCCACGGCAAGCCGGTCGACGCGGCAGAGGCGACTGCGCGGTGGCAGCGCATGCGAGGACAGTCCGGCACCCTGCACACCGGGCACTGGCTCATCGACGACCGCGAGGACGGCACCGGCGCCACCTTCGGCGCCGTCGCCTCCACCGTCGTCCACTTCGCGCAGCTGGACGACGCGGAGATCAGCGCCTACATCGCCACGGGCGAGCCGCTTCGGGTGGCCGGGGCCTTCACGATCGACGGGCTGGGCGGCCCCTACATCACGAGCATCGAGGGCGACCACTCCAACGTGGTCGGGCTGTCGCTCCCACTCCTGCGAGACCTGCTGCGCGAGATCGGCCTGGAGTTCCACCACCTCCGGGAGTCGCCCGCGCCCGCCTAGAGCGGTCAGACGGGCGGGATGTCGCGGCGCTTGGTGGCGAAGTGCCGCTCGCGCCCGGCGGCGTACTTCAGCCGCCGGAGCAGCTCCGCCCGGAGCGCGTCGGCCTCGATCACCTGGTCGAGGACCAGGTCGGCGGCGAGACGCTCGAGGTCGACGTCCTCGTCGTACTCCGCCCGGCGCTCGGCGACGAAGCGGGCCCGCTCCTCGTCGTCGTCGATCTCGCCGATCTTGTTGGCGTAGACGGCGTTCACTGCCGCCTCGGGCCCCATCACGGCGATGCGCGCCGTCGGCAGGGCGATGGTCGCATCAGGGGCGAAGCCTGGGCCGCCCATCGCGTAAAGGCCGGCGCCGTAGGCCTTTCGGATCACCACGCAGAACTGCGGCACCGTGGCGCTAGAGACCGCGGAGACCATCTTGGCGCCGTGCCGGATTATCCCGCCCCGCTCGACCTCAGACCCGATCATGAAGCCGGGCACGTCGGCGAGGTAGATGATCGGGATCGAGAAGGCGTCGCACACCCAGATGAACCGCGAGGCCTTGTCGGCGCTGTCGGTGAACAGGACACCGCCCTTGACCGCAGAGTTGTTCGCGACGATCCCCACGGTCTCGCCTGCCATGCGGCCGAAGCCGATCACCAGCTCGGCGGCGAACAGCGGCTTGATCTCGAAGAACGAGTCGTCGTCGACGAGGCCGTCGATGACCTCGTGGACGTCGAACGGCTGGCTCTCCCGCTCCGGCACCGTGTGGCGGGTGAGCGGCGCAGCCGGCTCCTCCGGTACGTACGACGGGAGCTCCGAGCGCCAGCTCTGCGGGACGTACGAGAAGTAGAGCTTGGCGAGCTCGATCGCCTCGGCGTCATCCGATGCGAGGAGGTCCCCACAGCCAGAGACCGTGCAGTGCATGCGGGCCCCGCCCATCTCCTCCAGCGAGACCTTCTCCCCGACGACCATCTCGGCCATCCGCGGGCTGCCGAGGTACATCGACGCGTTGCCCTCGACCATGATCACCACGTCGGTGAAGCTCGGGATGTAGGCACCGCCCGCCGCGCTCGGGCCGAACAGGCAGCAGATCTGGGGCACCTTCCCCGACAGCGCAACCTGGTTGTGGAAGATGCGCCCGGCGCCACGCCGGCCCGGGAAGAGCTCCACCTGGTCGGTGATCCGCGCCCCGGCGGAGTCGACGAACCATAAGACCGGCAGCTCCTCGCGCAGCGCCATCTCGGTGGCGCGCACGATCTTCTCGACGGTGCGGGCCCCCCACGAGCCGGCTTTAACCGTCGGGTCGTTGGCCACGACGATCGCCGGACGGCCGTCAACGGTCCCGCGCCCGGTGACCACCCCGTCAGCCGGCAGCCCCGGCGCCATGGCGTTCGCGAACCGCCCGTCCTCGACGAAGCTGCCCTCGTCGAAGAGCAGGGCGATCCGGTCGCGCACATAGAGCTTGTTCTGCGAGGCCAGCTTGGCCGCCGCCTTCTCCGACGGTGCGGCCGAGGCGGCGTATGCCGCGGCGAGCCGCTCGCGGATGTCCGCCACTCGCGGGTCGCCGCCGGCGTCGCCGCCGGACGCGAAGGGAGGTGGGGCGCCTGCGGGGCTCACCGGCATACCCCTGTGGTCTGCGGACCGGTCGGCTGCCATGGCGTCAGTCGCTCGGGAGGCCGAGGTTGCGGGCGATCACCATGCGCTGGACCTCGCTGGTGCCCTCCCCGATCTCCAGGATCTTGGCGTCGCGGTAGAAGCGGGCCACGGGGTACTCCTCCATGAAGCCGTTGCCGCCGAAGACCTGGGCCGCGATGCGGGTCGCCGTGACGGCCGCCTCGCTGGAGTAGAGCTTGGCGATCGAGGCCGCCTGCTTCACCTCGCGCACCGAGCGGCGGCCGCGCTCGAGCTCGTCCTTGAGCCAGGCCGCCTTGTAGGTGAGGAGCCGCGCCGCCTCGACCATCACGGCGAGGTCTGCGACCTGGAAGGAGACGCCCTGGTTGGCGCCGATCGGCCGGCCGAACGCGGTGCGGGTCTTGGCGTAGTCGGTGGACAGCTCGAGCATCGCCTGGGCCATGCCGACCGAGAGCGCAGAGATGGCGATGCGGCCGTCGTCAAGGGTCTTGAGGAACTGCTTGAAGCCGTCGCCCTCCTGGCCGAGGAGGTTTGCGACCGGCACGCGGCAGTCCTGGAAGGTGAGGCCGTGCGTGTCGGAGACGCGCCAGCCCAGCTTCTCGTACGGCGGTTCGACGACGAATCCCGGTGTGCCCGAGGGCACGAGGATCGCGCTGATCTGCGCCGAGCCGTCGTCGTTGGTGCCGGTGCGGGCAGTGACCGTGACCACCGAGGTGATCGAGGTGCCCGAGTTGGTGATGAACGCCTTGGCGCCATTGATGACCCACTCCTCCCCGTCGCGGACCGCCTTCGTCTTGGTGGCGCCCGCGTCGGAGCCGGCGTCCGGCTCGGTCAGGCCGAAACCGGCAAGCGCGCGCCCGGCGACCAGGTCGGGCAGCCAGCGCTCCTTCTGCTCGCTGCTGCCGTAGGTGAGGATCGGGTTGATGCCCAGGCCCACTCCTGCCGACAGCGTGATGCCGATCGACTGGTCGACCCGGCCGAGCTCCTCGATGGCGACGCAGAGGGCCGTGAAGTCGGGGCCGCCGTCGGCGCTGCCGCCGTACTCCTCCGGCACCACCAGGCCGAACAGGCCGAGGGCGCCCATCTTGGGGACCAGGTCGGCCGGGAAGTGGTGCTCGCGGTCCCACTGAGCGATGTGCGGGCCGACTTCGGCCTCGGCGAACTCGCGGACCACCTTGCGGAAGTCCTCGTGGTCCTTGCTCAACTCGAACATCGTGGTCCCTGCTTGTCGGTGGGTGTTGACGTTAACGTTAACGTAAAGCAATGATTGCCCCCATGACAAGCCCGCGATCCCGGCACTCCCGCGAGGACCAGACCTGGACGATCCGGCAGATCGCCGAGGAGTTCGGAGTGACCCACCGGACCGTGCGGCACTACGAGGACCTCGGGCTGATCTCCCCCGAGCGCCGTGGCACGGTGCGGATCTACCACCGCCGAGACCGGACCCGGCTCAACCTGATCCTGCGTGGCAAGCGACTCGGGTTCCCGTTGGAGGAGATCCGCACGATCATCGACCTCTACGACGCGCCACGCGGTCGTACCAGCCAGCTGGCCTACGTTCTGGGGCAGATCGACGAGCGCCGGGCCGACCTCGAGCAGCGGCGCCGCGACATCGAGGACGCGCTGAGAGAGCTGGACGACTTCGAGCGCCGGTGCCAGGAGGACCTCGCGCGGCTCGAGGCCCCCCAGGCAGCCGGGCGATGACCCCGCCATGACTCAGCCGCGCTTCGGGTCGATCGAGGAGGTCTCCGAGCGGCTCGCCCGCACCGGCTACCTCGCCTCGGAGGCCATCGCGACCACCGTGTTCCTCGCCGATCGCCTCGGGAAGCCGCTGCTGGTGGAGGGCCCGGCAGGTGTGGGCAAGACCGAGCTCGCCAAGGCTGTGGCGGCCGCGACCGATGCCGAGCTGATCCGGCTCCAGTGCTACGAGGGCGTCGACGAGGCCCGTGCGCTGTATGAGTGGAACCACGCCAAGCAGCTCCTCCGCATCACCGCCGCCGGCGAGGGCCACTGGGACGAGCTGCGCTCGGATATCTTCACCGACGAGTTCCTCTTGGCCCGGCCGCTACTGAGGGCGGTCCGGAGCGAGCAGCCGGCGACGCTGCTCGTCGATGAGCTCGACAAGGCGGACGTCGAGATCGAGGGCCTGCTCCTGGAGGTGCTCAGCGACTTCCAGGTGACGGTTCCGGAGATGGGCACCATCGTGGCCCGCCACCGGCCGTTCGTGGTGCTGACCTCCAACGCGACCCGCGACCTCTCCGAGGCACTGCGCAGACGGTGCCTCTTCCTGCACATCGACTACCCCGAGCCCGCGCTCGAGCGCGCGATCGTCCAGCTCCAGGCGCCCGGGCTGACCGAAGCCCTGGCCCAGTCCGTGGTGCGCCTGGTGGGGGCGCTGCGGGCCATGGGCCTGCGGAAGCCGCCCTCGATCGCCGAGACGATCGACTGGGCCCGCACGCTGCTCGCCCTCGGCGCGGCCGAGCTGGACCCCGCCCTGGTGAAGCAGAGCCTCGGGGTGGTCCTCAAGCACCAAGAGGACATCGCCCGCGCCTCGGTCGCCCTAGACCTCGACAGGCCGCTCGGGGATGCCGTCCGCTGACCTGCCGTCCGCTGACCTGCCGCCCGCTGACCTGCCGCCCGCTGGGGGCGGTGCGGTCGCACCGGCCGAGTCAGGCGGGTCGGCCCAGCCCATGGACCTCGCGGCGCGGCTCGTGGCCTTCTGCGGCGCCCTGCGCACGCACGGGGTGGCGGTCGGGACGAGCGAGGTGGTCGACGCGGGCGCCGTGATCAGCGCGCTGGGGCTCGAGCGTCGAGATCGGCTGCGCGAAGGGCTTGCCGCAGCGCTGATGCGTCGTGCCGGACAGCGCTCGGTCTTCGACCAGCTCTTCGAGGTGTACTTCCCGGCGGCAGTGGGAGATCGGTTCAGCCCGGCGGCGGCGGGAGATCGCTCCCAGCCGCCTGCTGTCGAGCGCGCCGGACTCGACCCCCGCAGCCGGGCCGCACTCATCCGGCACGAGCTGACCCGAGCCCTGGCCGAGAACGACGACCACACCCTCGACAGGCTCGCCGCCCGTGCCCTCGACGAGCTCGGCCGGCTCGGCAACTCCGCAACGCTCGGCGGCTGGTCGGCCCAGCAGGCCCTCGACGCGCTCAACCCCCAGACCGCCATCGTGGGCGCCCTCGCGATCGCTCGGGCAGTCGACGAGACCGGCACCCTCGACGGCGGCTCCGCCGGCATCGGGACCCGGGGCCAAAGGGCTGGCGCGAGCGGAGCCGGCCCAGCCGGCATACGCCCTGAGCGGCTGTCCGACCGGTATGACCGCGACGAGATCAGGCGACGGGTGGCGGCGTTCCGCCGCCGGGTCGAGACCGAGGCGCGCCGTCGCAATGCCGAAGTGCGCGGTCAGGAGCGGATTGCGAGGTATGCCGTCCGCGCGCCGCTCGAGCGGCGGCCGTTCACGCTGGCCTCACCCGAGGAGTTCGCCGAGCTGCGGCACACGCTCGGTCCGCTGGCGCGCAGGCTGGCGGCGCGGGTGGCCGCTCGGCGGCGGCGCGCCGCCCGCGGCCAGATCGACATCCGGCGCACGCTGCGCTCGTCGATGTCGACCGGCGGCGTCCCCATGAAGCCGGCCTTCCAGCGCCGCCACCCCGGCAAGCCAGACCTCGTCCTGCTGTGCGACCTGTCCAGCTCGGTGGCCAACTTCTCCGGATTCACGATGCTGTTGATGCAGGCACTGAGCGCGCAGTTCCGGCGAGTGCGGGTCTTCGGGTTCGTCAACATCTGCGATGACATCACGCCCATCATCGCGGCGGCTGGGCAGGCGCAGGACGTGCGGAAGCTCGTCGCGCAGGAGGCGAGAGTCGCGGCCTTCCACGGGAACAGCGACTACGGCACGGCCTTCGCCGACTTCGTCGACCGGTACCTGTCGGCGGTCGGGCCCCGTTCGTCGGTCATCGTCCTGGGCGACGCGCGCAGCAATGGCACCGACCCGCAGCTCGACGCCTTCCGCGAGATCGTGGGCCGGGCCCGACACGCGGTGTGGCTCAACCCCGAGCCGGAGACCTCCTGGGGCACCGGCGACTCGGCCGCTCCGCTCTACGCCCGCATCGCGGACATGCACGAGTGCCGCAACCTGGAGCAGCTGCGGCAGTTCGTCACCCGGAACCTGCCGATCTGACCGTCTCCTGGGCCGCCAGGAACGCGTCGATCTCCGCGGCCGTGGGTGCCGTCGCGGGTCCCCGCCTGGTGACCTTGATCGCCCCGGCTGCGTTGGCCCGCCGGGCCGCCTCGACCCAGTCCGCGCCCGCTGCCCGTTCGGCGACCAGCACACCGGTGTGCGTGTCACCCGCGCCGTTGGTGTCGACCGCCCGCTGTGGGAAGCCGGACACGTATGCCGTGTGGCCGTCAGCGTGCACCACGCAGCCTTTGGGGCCGTCGCGGACGATCGCGACCGCCCACCCGGGGAGGCGCGACACCGCGGCCGCGGCGCTGGCCGGGAGATCCGGCTCGCCGGTGAGCGCCTGGGCCTCCTCGGCGTTGCTCGTCCAGACTGTGGTGCGGGCCAGCATGCGCTCGCGCACCGTGGGGTCGAGGTCGGCGAAGGCCGCCCCCGGGTCGAGCACCACCTCGACTCCCGACGGCAGCTGGCCGAGCCACTCGAGCAGGGGGTCGCGGGTGCGGCCGACGAGGGAGTAGCCGCTGACGCAGACGAGGTCGCCCGCGTCAGGTGCGGAGGTCTGCAGGCTCTCGACGGTGATGTGGCGCTCGGCGCCCTGGGTGGTGACGAAGGTGCGCTCCGCGCTCGGCTCGACCATGACGAAGCAGATGCCGGTGTCGAGGCCGGGCACACGCGGGCTGCTGAGGGCAACCCCCTCGGCTGCAAGGGCAGCTCGCACGAGGTCGCCGTTGGCGCCCGTCCCATGCGCTCCGGCGTGCACCGCGGTGGCGCCGGAGCGTACCGCCGCGACGAGGATGTTGACCGCTCCCCCGGCATACCGCGCGTAGCTCGTCGCAACCGCGTTGCCGCCGCGCCGCGGGAGGCCGGCCACCTCGACGACCACGTCGACGAGCGCCTGCGCCGTGTGGATCACGCGCGGCATGGCCTACCCGATCCGGGTGCGGACGGCATACAGCTCCGGGAAGAAGGTGAGGTCCAGCGCCCGGCGCAGGAAGTCGACCCCGGACGAGCCCCCCGTGCCCCGCTTGTGCCCGATGGTGCGGGTGACTACCTGGAGGTGGCGGAAGCGCCACTCCTGGAAGTTGTCCTCGACGTCGACAAGCTCTTCGCAGGTCTCGTAGACGCCCCAGTGGTCGTGAGGTACGGCGTAGACCTCGGCGAACACGTCGACCAGGCCCTCGTGCAGCAGGTACGGCTGGGAGAAGTCGCGGTCGAGCAGGTCTGCGGGGACGGCGTAGCCGCGCCGGCTCAGGAAGCGCAGGAACTCGTCGTAGAGGCTCGGCTCGTGAAGCAGGCCCTCGAGCAGGCGGCGGGCGTCTGGGTCGTGGTCGAAGACCTGCACCATCTCGGCGTTCTTGTTGCCGAGGAGGAACTCGACGGCGCGGTACTGCCAGGACTGGAAGCCCGAGCTGGTGGCGAGGAAGGGCCGGATCTCGGCGTACTCGCTCGGCGTCAGGGTCGCCAGCACCGACCACTGCTCGATGAGGGTCTTCTGGATGTGCTTGACCCGGGCCAGGCGCTTCAGGGCAGGAGCCAGTTCGTCGGCCGCGAGCAGACTGCGGGCCGAGCGCAGCTCGTGGAGCATCAGCTTCAGCCAGAGCTCGGAGGTCTGGTGCTGGATGATGAAGAGCAGCTCGTCATGCTGCGGCGGCTGGCTCCGGGGGTGCTGGGCGGAGAGCAGCTGGTCGAGCCCGAGGTAGTCGCCGTAGGACATCGCCTGGGTGAAGTCGCGCTGGACGCCCTGCTCGAGCGCGCGAACCGCTCGCGGGTCGGCCTGGTTGGAGCCCATGGCGCACACCCTAGGCCGGGGACCGGAGAACCCAGCCACGGTGGGGTTCTCCGCCCACCACGGCCGCCCATGGTCGAAAACCGCGCCACGGCCGGGTTCTCCCGCCATGACTCGGCGCCCACGGTCGAAAACCGTGCCATGGCGGGGTTCTTCGGCGGCCAGGCACGGCGCACGACGCCGGGTGGTCGCCTCCCTGGGAAGGCGACCACCCGGCATACGGCTCAGTTGAACTGGTCGGGGTCGGGACCCGTGCGGTGACCTCGGTCGAGGGTCGCGATCGTCGCGAGGTCCTCCTCGTCGAGGGTGAAGCCGAAGAGGTTGAAGTTCTCCTCGATGCGGCTCGGCGTGACCGACTTGGGGATCACGACGTTGCCGATGTCGAGGTGCCAGCGCAGGATCGCCTGGGCCGGGGTCACCCCGTGCTTGTCGGCGATCGCCTTGATCTGGGCGTCGGTCAGGACGTCGCCGCCAGACGCGAGGGGGCTCCAGGCCTCGGTCACGATGCCGTTGGCGGCGTGGAACTCCCGGAGCGCCTTCTGCTGCAGGTAGGGGTGCAGCTCGACCTGGTTGATCGCCGGGAACTCCCCGGTCTCGTCCTTCAGCCGCTGCAGGTGGTCGGGCTGGAAGTTGCACACGCCCACGGCGCGCGCCCGCCCGTCCTCGCGCAGCTTCAGCAGCGCCTTCCAGGTGTCGACGTAACGGTTCTTCGCCGGTGTGGGCCAGTGGATCAGGAACAGGTCGACGACGTCGAGGCCGAGCCGCTGCGCCGACGCGTCGAACGCCGCCAGCGTGGTGTCGAAGCCGTGGTCGGTGTTCCAGACCTTCGTGGTCACGAAGATCTCGTCGCGGGGCACGTCGGTGGCCTTCAGGGCTCGGCCCACGCCCTCCTCGTTGTGGTAGAGCCGAGCGGTGTCGATGGAGCGGTAGCCGACCTCGAGTGCCTTCAGGACGGCCGTCTCCGCCTCGTCGTCAGGCACCTGCCAGACCCCGAACCCCAGCTGCGGGTTCTCGATCGAGCCAGTGCCAGCGGACAGGGAAACGTTGGGTACAACGGTCATGGCAACGACTGTATGCCGGTCTGGCGACAGGCCCGAAGCCGTCTCGGGGAGGGGGACGCCGGGGAACAAATCGGGGCTCCCGGAGGTTGACGCACCTCACGTCCGCGGGGTGGTTGGCCCCGTTATTCGAGACGCTAGGCTCCGCAGCATGGCGCCCGTCCTGAAGCCGATCTCCAAGGTCCTCATTGCCAACCGCGGCGAGATCGCCGTGCGCATCGCCCGGGCCTGCACCGACAGCGGGGTCGCGTCGGTGGCGGTTTACGCGGACCCGGACCGGGACGCCCTGCACGTGAAGCTGGCGGACGAGGCCTACGCACTCGGAGGGTCGACGCCCGGCGACAGCTACCTCGCCCAGGACAAGCTCCTGGAGGTCGCCAAGCGCTCGGGGGCCGACGCCGTCCACCCCGGCTACGGGTTCCTCGCCGAGAACGCCCATTTCGCAGCGGCGGTCATCGACGCCGGGCTGATCTGGATCGGTCCCTCCCCCGAGGCCATCGACGCCCTGGGGGACAAGGTGAAGGCGCGCCACATCGCGGCCGCTGCCAACGCGCCCCTCGTGGCGGGCACCCCTGACCCGGTCGGCAGCGCGGTCGAGGTCATCGACTTCGCCGAGGCACACGGACTTCCGGTGGCCATCAAGGCCGCCTACGGCGGCGGCGGGCGTGGCCTCAAGGTGGCCCACACCCTGCAGGAGATCCCCGAGCTGTACGAGTCCGCGGTCCGCGAGGCCGTGGCGGCGTTCGGCCGAGGCGAGTGCTTCGTCGAGCGCTACCTCGAGAGGCCCCGACACGTCGAGACCCAGTGCCTGGCCGACCAGCACGGCACGGTGGTCGTCGTCTCCACCCGCGACTGCTCACTCCAGCGCCGCCACCAGAAGCTCGTCGAGGAGGCGCCCGCCCCTTTCCTGTCCGAAGCGCAGAATGCCGAGCTGGTCCGCGCCTCCAAGGCGATCCTGCTTCACGCGGGCTACACCGGGGCCGGCACCTGCGAGTTCCTGGTCGGCCAGGACGGCACGATCTCCTTCCTCGAGGTCAACACCCGGCTGCAGGTCGAGCACCCGGTCACCGAGGAGGTCACCGGCATCGACCTCGTGCGCGAGCAGCTGCGGATCGCAGCCGGCGAGGAGCTCGGCTACACCGACCCCGCGCCCCGGGCGCACTCGATCGAGTTCCGCATCAACGGCGAGGACCCGGGGCGCAACTTCCTGCCGGCCCCAGGGGTCGTGACGGCGTTCCGGCCACCATCAGGCCCCGGGGTGCGCCTGGACTCCGGCGTCGTGGAGGGCGACGCGGTCGCGGAGGCGTTCGACTCGATGCTCGCCAAGCTGATCGTCACCGGCCACGACCGCCAGCAGGCGCTCCAGCGGGCCCGGCGGGCCCTTGACGAGTTCGTCGTCGAGGGCATGCCGACGGTGCTGCCGTTCCACCGGGCCGTCGTCCACGACCCCGCCTTCGCACCGGCCGACCCCGGCGAGCCCTTCGCCGTGCACACGCGGTGGATCGAGACCGAGTTCGAGAACACGATCCCGCCGTATGCCGGCCCAGTCGCCGGTGCGCCGGAGCAGGACGGCGAGCGCCAGACCGTCGTCGTCGAGGTGGGTGGCAAGCGCCTGGAAGTAGTGCTGCCCGGTGGCCTCGCCCTGGGCGGCGGTGCGGCCGCCAAGAAGAAGGCCCCGCGGCGCTCGAGCGGCGCCAGGGCCGGGACGGCCGCTTCCGGGGACGCCCTCACCGCACCCATGCAGGGCACC
The DNA here is from genome assembly GCA_035691065.1 of Dermatophilaceae bacterium. Taxonomy (GTDB): domain Bacteria; phylum Actinomycetota; class Actinomycetes; order Actinomycetales; family Dermatophilaceae; genus DASSJT01. Next base: position 52,644 of record DASSJT010000203.1, on the reverse strand, counting down.
ATCGTCAAGATCGCCGTCGAGGAGGGCCAGGAGGTCGCCGAGGGCGACCTGGTGGTCGTGCTCGAGGCGATGAAGATGGAGCAGCCGATCACGGCGCACAAGGCCGGCACGGTCACCGGCCTGACTGCCGAGGTCGGCGCGACGGTGACGAACGGCGCCGTGATCGCCGAGATCAAGGACGCCGGCTAGCTCGCCTCCCACTGCCCGCCTTCCACCGCGCGCGTCCCAACCGCTCGATCCCACCGCCCGCTCCGACGCCCGCTCCGGCGGGTTCTCCGACAGGGGTGTCCGGCCAAGCAACGTGCCAGCCGGAAGAACGACGCAACCGGACGGCATACCCGTTGAATGATCGTCCCAGGCGCCGCTGACGCCGAAGATCTCCGGTTGCCAGCCACCGGCTTCGGTGGGACCGTGATCACCGTCACATCCTCTGTCTAATGAGGTCGGGTCATGGGACGCATTCTTCGGGCAACCCTGTTCACTTCGCTCGCCACGGCTGCTGTCGTGGCTCTTCCCACCCAGGTATCGCTGGCAAGATCATCTGACTCAGAACACCTCGACGCCTACACGGCGCAGGTGACGTCTGCCCAGCTGGGCGACCTGGTCAGGGCGGGCTACGACGTCGGCGACCAGAAGGCGCTCGGCGACAAGGTCGAGGTCTCCCTCGTCCTGACGCCGGCCGAGAGCCGAAGGCTGGCCAAGCAGGGGGTGGACGTGGCGCTCACCCGGGTGCAGGGCGGCAAGACCGTTCGGGAGTTCGCCGCCGCCCAGGCCGTGGGCGGGTACACCGTGTGGCGCTCGTGGGACGAGCCCGGCGGGATCCGCGACCAGATGTATGCCGTGGCGGCCAATAACCCCTCGGTGGCCAAGCTGGTCAAGCTGGGCACCACGTACCAAGGCAGGGAGATCCTGGCCGTGAAGCTCACCCAGGGCGCTCCCGGCATCGCCGACGGAAGCCGCCCGGCGGTCCTCTACAGCGCCACGCAGCACGCTCGGGAGTGGATCTCCACCGAGGTCGACCGCCGGCTCATGAACTGGTACATCGACAAGTGGAAGGCCAACGACCCCGCGGTCAAGGCCCTGCTGCAGACCACCGAGCTGTGGTTCATGCCGGTTGCGAACCCCGACGGCTACCAGTACACCTTCGACCACGAGCGGCTCTGGCGGAAGAACCTGAGGGACAACGACGGCAACGGCGTGGTCAACTTCGGTGACGGCGTCGACCCCAACCGCAACTACCCCAACCACTGGGGCTACGACGAGGAGGGCTCGTCCTCGATCGCGTCGAGCGAGACCTACCGGGGTCCAGCCGCGAACTCGGAGCCGGAGACCAAGGCGCTCAAGGGGCTGCTGGACCAGATCCGGTTCAAGTTCCAGGTCAACTACCACTCCAACGGCCAGTGGCTGCTCTACGCCGAGGGGTGGCAGATCGCCACGCCCACCGCGGACGACCCGATCTACTACGCGATGTCCGGCAACCTCGACAGCCCGGCGATCAAGGACTTCCACCCTGGCCTGAGCTCGGACGTCCTCTACGTGACGAACGGCGAGACGACCGACTACGCCCACGCCGTCGACGGCACGCTGGCCTGGACTCCCGAGCTGTCCGAGGGCTGTGACGGCTGCGGGTTCGTCTTCCCCGACGACGAGGCCCTCGTCCAGGAGGAGTTCCTGCGCAACCTGCCCTTCGCGCAGTCGGTGGCCAACTCGGCCACCGATCCGGCCAACCCCAAGACGGTGACCGGCATCCAGGCCAAACCCTTCTACATCGACAGCGACGACCCGTACAAGCGTGGCGTCCCCGGTACGCAGTTCTCCTTCAGGTACTCCTACGGCGACCCCCAGCCGGTGGCGGTGCTGGCCAAGCGGAGCATCGGCACCGTGACCGCGAAGTACCGGGTCAACGGCGGAGCGGTGAAGTCCGCGGCCACGTCCGAATGGGCGGGCGGCGAGCGCTACACGCCGGCCGACGTCTACTACCACCAGATGCGCGGGGTGGTCACGGGTACGAAGCCTGGCGACTCGGTCGAGGTGTGGTTCGAGGGCGGCGGCCAGAAGAGCTCCTCGTTCACCTACTCGGTGGTCTCCGACACCGGACGACGGGTCCTGGTCGTGGCGGCCGAGGACTACACAGGCGCCTCGCCCGTCCAGAGTCCCGGCCCGCACTACGCGAGCTACTACCTCGATGCCCTCAAGGCCAACGGCATCGACGCGGACCTCTACGACATCGACGCGCGCGGACGGGTCGCCCCTGACGCGCTCGGCGTGCTCAGCCACTACGACTCGGTCGTCTGGTACGGCGGAGACGACATCGTGACGCGGCGCGCGGGCTGGGGCGCGGGCAACGCCGACCGGCTGGCCCTCGACGAGATGCTGGAGTTCCGCGCCTACCTCAACGAGGGCGGGACGGTGGCCTACACCGGCGACTTCGCCGGGGAGCAGTACACCGGCAACGTGGGCAACCAGCTCTACGACCCCAAGGGCGAGATCGCGTGCAACCCGCTGCCGAAGGGTGTCGACCCCCGCCGCTGCCTGGCCCTGCGCGGCTCCGGCGACGGGACGAACGACGTGCTGCAGTACTACTTCGGTGGCTACCTCGCCGTCCTCGGCGACGGGGTCGACGACAAGGGCAAGACCTTCGACCTGACCGGCACCGACACGCCGTTCCAGGGACTGGACTGGAGCCTCAACGGCGGCCAGAGCGCGAAGAACCAGAACGACACGTCGTCGTTCCTGGCGACGAGCGGGCTCTTGCCCAAGAAGGACTTCCCGCAGTTCGAGAGCTGGCCGTCGTCGAGGTGGGTCAAGCCAGGCGGGCCGTTCGAGCCGCACACGGGCACGAAGTACGTCTACTCGCAGATCGCCGACGTGTCCTACAAGCGCCTCACCCGGCAGATCTCGGTGCCGGCGGGCGGCGGCTCGCTCTCGTTCTGGACCTCCTACGACACCGAGCCTGACTGGGACTACCTGTTCGTCGAGGCCAGGACCGCAGGTGGCGACGACTGGACCACGCTCCCAGACGCCAACGGCCACACCGCGACGGGCACCGGCGAAAGCTGCCCGGCCGGATGGTTCGACCTCCACCCGCAGCTGGCTCACTACCAGACCTGGGACGGCGTCAACGCGTGCACCTCCACCGGCACCACGGGGTCGTGGAACGCCGCCACCGGCAACTCCGGCGGCTGGCAGCAGTGGCAGGTCGACCTGTCCGCGTGGGCCGGCAAGACGGTCGAGGTCTCCATCGCCTACGCCAGCGACTGGGCGACCCAGGGTGTGGGCGCCTTCGTCGACGACGTCACGCTGCCGGACGGCTCCACCCAGTCCTTCGAGAGCGACCTGGGCGGCTGGACGGTGTCGGGACCACCGCCTGGAAGCGCCGTCAACGCCAACGACTGGGTCCGAACCGACGCCGGCAGCTTCCCGGTCGGCGCCTCGATCACGACGCCCGACACGGTCCTCATGGGCTACGGCGTCGAGGGCATCACCTTCAAGGACCAACAGGCGGCGGTCCTCGGAGCGGCGATGAAGCACCTGCTCCCGTAGGCGGCGGCCAGGCCGAGGAGGGACCGTCACAAAGGCAGCGGTGACGGCCCCTCCTCATGGGGATTGACCAGCAGACGGGCACGGCAGGTATGCCGGGCCCGCCGGCATCGGGCTGGTCAGCACCCGGAGTGCGGACGGCCTTGGTCCCCTCGCCTGTTGGGTTGGCCCGCCCTGGGGCAGTGGCGGCGTGAGGTCGGGCTGGGCGTCCGGGACTGCCTGCTCCTGGACCGCTCCGGCGCGGGGCCAGATCGCATGGGCAGGGCCGCGCTGGGTACTCGCCCTGCGGCAGACTGTCCAGCGCCCCGGCATACGGGCGTTGAGACGCTGCTGAGCGTGCAGGTGAAGCGTGGCCAGAAGGGGGAGCCAGTGGCAAGAGTCGAGCAGCGCATTCCCGCGCCGGTCGAGCGGGTCTTCGACATCCTTGCGGACGGCTGGTCCTACAGCTCGTGGGTGGTGGGCGCCTCCCACATCCGCAGGGTCGACAGCGGGTGGCCGCAGCCTGGGAGCCGAATCCACCACAGCATCGGTCCCTGGCCTCTGGTGGTGAAGGACGTCACCCTCGTGGAGGAGCTCGAACGCCGACGCCGACTCGTACTCCGTGCTCGGCTCTGGCCCTTCGGTGCGGCCACTGTCCGCTTCGACCTGACCTCTGCAGGTGCCGAGGCCACCACCGTGGTGATGGACGAGGAGCTGAAGGAGGGACCGTTCGGCCTCCTGCCGGCGCGGGTGCAGGCGGCCCTGTTGGTGCCTCGGAACCGCGAGACGCTGCTCCGGCTGTCCGACCTCGCGACGAGACCCACGGGCGACGCCACACCCAACGGCACCGGAGCCTAGGCACGCCAAGTCGCCGGTGGATGTGACACTCCATGACGGCGCTGCATGGCGGGGTCGGTCATAGCTACTGCACGAGCTTCAGCAGTCCGCGCTGGACCAGTGCGTAGGGCAGCCCGGCAGCGCCGCCGCGGGCCAGGGCCGCACGCGCCGCGTTCGAGCCTGGAGCTCCGTGAACGCCGCCACCGGGGTGTGCCGCTGAGCTGCACAGGAAGAGCCGGTCGATCGGGGTGTCTGCCCGGCCGGTGCCGGGAGTCGGCCGGAAGAACAGCTGCTGGCTGATGCCGGCCGTCCCGTTGTTGATCGCACCCTCGACGAGGTTGGCGTTGTGTTCCTGCAGGTCCAATGGCCCCGAGACCGCGCGGCCGGCCACGAGGTCACGGAACCCCGGGGCATGCTCCTCGATGACGGCCTCCATCCCGTCCGCAAACGCCGAGAGGCGCTCCCGGGGCCAGTCCTGACCGTGCGGGATGTGGGTGTAGGCCCACATCGTCTCGGTTCCGTCGGGTGAGCGCGTCGGGTCAGCTGGCGACATCTGCCCGGCGATGAGGAACGGGCGCTGTGGGACCCGGCCGCACGACAGGTCGTTGCTCACATCGGCCAGCCCGTTGAGGTCGGCGTCAAGGTGCACCGTTCCTGCCGTGCGCACATCGGGGTGCGCCCAGGGCACGCGACCTGACAGCGCCCAGTCGACCTTCACCGTGGAACCGTCCCAGATGAACTTCTCGAGATCGTGCACCAGGGCACTGGGCAGGTGCTCCGCGCCGACCAGCTCCCGGTAGAGAGCCGGCGCAGACACATCGGCCAGCACCGCCTTGCGGGCCTGCACTGCCCCACCCGAGGCGTCTCGCACCCCCAGGGCCTGGCCACGCGACACGACGACCGACGCGACCCGCCGGCCGCACTGGATCCGGCCGCCGCTGGACTCCAGCTTCCGCACCAGCGACTCCGTCAGCGCCTGGGCGCCTCCCTCCGGGACCGGGAAGCCCACGTCCTGGGCGAGCATCGCCAGCAGCCACCCGAACAGCCCGCTGGCCGCCTCATCCGGCCCCAGGTCGGTGTGCATGGCGTTCCCCGCGATGACGGCATGTGCCCCGCGGCCTGCGAACCGCTCGTTGCCGAGCCTGCGCGCCGAGAGGGTGGCCTGGCGGGCGAACCTCAGCAGGCCGCCCCCTCCCAGCTCTCGAAGCAGCCGTGCGGCGGGTTGCACCGGGGGGAAGGGCCGCAGCAGCGCGTCGATCAGCGGCTCACGGACCCGTCGCCACAGCGCAAGCTCGGCCTGCCACGCCTCTGCATCCCCATCCGCGAACTGCGCCAGAGACCGGGTCGTCGCCGAGACGTCTCGCGACACGATGGCGGCTGCTCCATCGCGGAAGACGTGCGCCAGCACCGTGGGGGCATGGCGCCAGACCAGCCCATGGCGCTCCAGCTCCAGGCCGGCGAAGATGGGAGAGGCCGCAGCCAGGGGATAGAACGCGCTGCAGAGGTCGTGCTGGTAGCCCGGCAGTGTGATCTCTGCTGACCGGACCCCCCCACCGGGTTGCTGCGAGGCCTCCAGGACCAGGACCTCCCATCCTGCCTCGGCGAGGATGGCGGCGGCGACCAGGCCGTTCGGGCCGGAGCCGATGACCACGGCATCCACGGACTCCCTGGGCCGGGGACTCACACCAGGCTCCCTTCGGTGTGCCCTGATGTCTGGACCTCCCGCGGGCGAATGCCGTCCTGCCCCTGGTGCGACGGCGTCGAGCGGCGCCGAGAGCGCCAGGCGGGACGGACCAGGTCGAGTGCCCACGTAGGGCCGGAGCGCCCGGTCGCCCCGGTGACGACCAAGTGCCTGCGGCGAGTTCGTGTGGCGGTCACGGCTCCCTCCCTCCGGTGGTCGCTGGTCTCCTACCCCCGGCGCCCGGGGCCATGCGGCACCCGGGGGCCATTGCGGCACCAACGCCATGCGGCCCGCAGTCGTGGCGCTACTCGGTCGGGTGCAGGCGTCGCGCAGCCTCGGCCACGGACCCGGAGAGCGAGGGATAGATCGTGAACGTGCCCGCGAGCTGGTCGACGCTGAGCCGGTGCTGGACCGCGAGGGTCACTGGGAAGATGAGCTCCGAGGCGCGCGGGGCGACCACCACGCCGCCGAGGACCGTGCCGGCCGAGCGCCGCGCGAACAGCTTCACGAACCCGTCGGTGATCCCCTGCATCTTCGCCCTGGGGTTGGTGGCCAGGGGCAGCATGACCACGTCGGCGTCGATGCGCCCTTCATCGACGTCCTTCTGGGAGAACCCCACCGTCGCGATCTCGGGGTCGGTGAAGATGTTGGCGGAGACACCGCGCCGGTTGAGCGGGACCACGGCGTCGCCGAGGGCATGCTGCATCGCGATCCGGCCTTGCATCGCCGCCACGGAGGCCAGTGGCAGCTCGCCCGTGCAGTCGCCGGCCGCGTAGACACCTCGCACGGACGTGCGGGACACCCGGTCGACGACGATGTGGCCGGACTCGGCCAGAGCGACGCCCACCTCGTCGAGACCGATGCCGGCGGTCTGGGGGATCGACCCGACCGCCAGGAGGGCGTGCGACCCCTCGACCTGCCGGCCGTCCACGAGAGTGACCACGACCCCCGACGGCGTCCGGTCGACGGCAGCCATGCGGGAGCGGTTGAGCACCTCCATGCCGCGCTTGCGGAAGACCTCCTCGATCACGAGCGCGGCGTCGGCGTCCTCTCCCGGCAGCACGCGGTCCCGCGACGACACGAGCACGACGTTCGAGCCCAGGCCGAGATAGGCCTGGGCGAGCTCCGCGCCGGTCACGCCGGATCCCACCACGACCAGGCGCTCCGGCAGCTCGGTCAGCCCGTAGATCTGCTGCCAGGTGAGGATCCGCTCGCCGTCGGGCTGTGCCGTGGTCATGACTCTGGGCGTGGCACCCGTCGCGAGGAGGACGACGTCAGCCGGCAGGTCCTCGGCTGGTCCCTCCGCAGGCTGGGCGCGCACCAGGGTGGGCGAGAGGACGCGGCCAGTGCCCCGGACAACGCGCACGCCGACCTCGTCCAGCCGGTGGGCGATGTCGCGGCTCTGCGCGGCAGCCAGGGTGAGAATCCGGCGGTTGATGGTCGGCAGCTGGGCCACGGACTCGGCAACCTCGTCGCCTTCGTGGTCCTCGAGATGGACGCCCAGCTCGGAGGCGGTCTCGAACTGCGACATGAAGTCGGCGGTGGAGATCAGGGCCTTGCTGGGCACGCAGTCGGTCAGCACCGCTGCACCGCCGAGTCCGTCGCGGTCGACCACAGTCACCTTCGCGCCCAGGTGCGCTGCGACGAGTGCGGCCTCGTAACCACCAGGCCCGCCACCGATGATGACGACCGAGACTCCATGCACTTTCACAGCGACCATCCAACCACTGCGCTCGGATGCCCTGGCTGTCCACGCCACGTTCATCCGGTGGCCAGAAGATCCACCGCTTTGCCTGCGAGGGGGGCAATATGGTCCGCACCGGCAGTATCGGGGGCCCGATGTCGGGCCATGACTCCAGGATGGATCGATGACAGCTCATTCCCTGCGCACGGCGACCATTGCGGTTGCCGCCGCAGTCACTGCACTGGCCGTGGCGGCCTGCTCCCCGCCCAGCAAGTCCGGCTCCGGCTCGTCCTCCACGGGCAAGAGCGCGTCGACGGCGACGTCCGCAGCGGACCTGGGGGGCATGGACGCCCTGGTGGCCGCGGCGAAGAAGGAAGGCCAGCTCAACGTCATTGCGCTGCCGCCGGACTGGGCCAACTACGGCGCCATCATCAAGGCCTTCGGTGATAAGTACGGCATCAAGGTCAACAGCGCGCAGCCCGACGCCAGCAGCGCCGACGAGATCTCGGCCGCGCAGCGGCTCAAGGGCCAGACCAGCGCCCCCGACGTCTTCGACCTCGGCACCGCGGTCGCCATGGCCAACACCGCGATGTTCGCTCCCTACAAGGTGGCGACGTTCGACAAGATCCCGGCGAGCTACAAGGATTCCGCCGGCACGTGGGTCAACGACTACGGCGGCTACATGTCCGTCGGCTACGACTCGGCCAAGGTCCCGGCACCCACGGCGCTCGCAGACCTGCTCAAGCCGGCATACAAGGGCAAGGTCGCGCTCAACGGCGACCCGACCAAGGCGGGCGCAGCCTTCGCCGGCGTCCAGATGGCCTCGATCGCCAACGGCGGCACGGCCGGCGACGTCGCCAAGGGCGTCGACTTCTTCAAGAAGCTGAAGCAGGCCGGCAACTTCATCCCGGTCGACCCGACGCCGGCGACGATCGAGTCCGGGCAGACCCCCGTGGTCATCGACTGGGACTACCTCAACGCCGCGGAGAGCGCCAAGGTGAAGACGTGGAAGGTGTTCGTCCCTGGCAACGCCGTGGTCGCGGGCTACTACATCCAGGCCGTCAACAAGGACGCCCCGCACCCCGCGGCGGCTCGGCTGTGGGAGGAGTTCCTGTACTCCGACGAGGGCCAGAACCTGTGGCTCAAGGGCGGTGCTCGGCCGGTCCGCTTCGACGACATGAAGGCCGCAGGCACGCTCGACCAGACCGCGGCCGCCGCGCTGCCCCAGGTGAGCGGCACGCCGGTGGTCCCGACCCAGGCTGACTCCGACTCGGCCAAGGCCTACCTCGCGTCCCACTGGGCCAATGCCATTGGCTGACGCCCGTCGCCACAGGGCGCTCGCCGGCCTCCGGCCGTCGGGCGCCCTGTTCGGGGTGGTCCCGTTCCTCGCCTACGTCACGGTCTTCCTGGTCATCCCCACCCTCGTCGTCATCATCGGGGCGTTCGTGAGCGAGGGGCGCCCGACCCTGGGCAACATCCGGGCGCTGGCCGAGCCAGCCGTCACCTCGGCCCTGTGGCACTCCATCGTGCTCTCCGCGGTGACTGCCCTGGCCGGCGCCACGATCGGCGCGGTGCTCGCGTATGCCGTGTCGACGGCCAAGCCCGACGGCATCCTCAAGCGCTTCGTGAGCTCACTCTGCGGCGTGCTGGCCCAGTTCGGTGGCGTCGCCCTCGCGTTCGCCTTCCTGGCCACGTTCGGGGCCACCGGCTACCTCGCCAAGGTCCTCACCAGCGCCGGCCTCAACGCCAGCGGCGGCCTGTGGCTCTACGAGTGGGACAAGGGCCTGATGCTGGTCTACCTCTACTTCCAGATCCCGCTGATGCTCATCGTCTTTCTCCCCGCCGTCGAGGGCCTGCGGCCCCAGTGGCGCGAGGCCACCGAGACGCTGGGCGGCAGCACGTTCCTCTACTGGCGCCGGGTGGCCGGCCCGATCCTGCTGCCCTCGTTCATCGGGGCCGTGCTGCTCCTGTTCACCAATGCCTTCAGCGCCTACGCGACGGCCGCCGCTCTGGTGTCCCAGGGCTCGCCGCTGCTCCCGCTCCAGATCGGCGGCACGTTCACCTCCGAGGTGATCCTGGGGCAGGAGAACGTCGGCAAGGCCATGGCGCTGGCCATGGTCGTCGTGGTGGCCGTCCTCATGACCGCCTACACCGTCCTCGACCGGCGCACCTCGAGGTGGCTGGTGCGATGAGCGGCCAACGCGCGACGATGCGGCGACGCCGGGACGTGATGCGGTGGGTGGTGGTCACGCTCGTGATGATCTTCTTCGCCGCGCCACTGTTCGGCATGCTGGAGTTCACGACCCGCGACGCGGCCGGCAACCGCACGCTGACCACGTGGGCCACCCTCGCCAACGTCAACAAGGTCTCTGCCGACTATCCCGACCTGAAGGCGGGCTTCATCGCCTCGGTGGGCCTGGCCGTCCTCACGGTGGCGATCATGCTGGTGCTGCTCGTCCCGACCATGACCTGGGTCCGCCTGCGCGTGCCCGGGCTGAGCCGCACCATCGAGTTCCTGTGCCTCCTGCCGCTCACCGTGCCGGCCATCGTGCTGGTGGTGGGGCTCACCCCGGTCTACGCCTGGGTCACCTACTTCCTGGGCGGGTCGGCGATCTGGCTCTCGTTCGCCTATGTCGTGCTCGTGCTGCCCTATGCCTACCGGGCACTCGACGCCGGCCTGCGCGCCATCGACGTGCGGACCCTCTCCGAGGCGGCGCGGTCGCTCGGCGCCGGCTGGGGCCGGGTCATCATCCGGATCGTGCTCCCCAACCTGCGCACCGCCATCCTGTCGGCATCCTTCCTGTCGGTCGCGCTGACCCTCGGCGAGTTCACCATCGCCAACCTGTTCAGCCGCACCAACCTGCAGGTGGCGATGTTCCTGCTCGGCAAGTCCGACGCGCAGATCTCGATCGCGGTCGGCCTGGCCATGCTGGCCTTCGCCGTGCTCGTCCTGTTCGCCATGTCCTTCGTCGGCGGCCAGCGCTCGACGACATCTCCCCTGGCCCGCCTGCGCCGGCCACGCAAGGAGTCCCCATGAGCACGACCACCCCGGCCGCTGAGCGCCGGCCCGAGCCAGCCGCCCCGACCGCCAAGGGCGTGGCGGTCGAGCTGTCCGGGCTCCGCCGCACCTACGGAGCGGTCAACGCCCTCGACCACTTCAGCCTGCGGCTCGAGCCGGGCGAGCTCGTCGCCCTGCTCGGTCCGTCCGGGTGCGGCAAGACCACGGCACTGCGCTGCCTGGCCGGCCTCGAGGATCCCGACGAGGGCCGGATCGAGGTGGGGGGCCGCGACCTCACCAACGTCCCCACGAACCGCCGTGACATGGGCATGGTGTTCCAGGCGTACAGCCTCTTCCCGCACATGACCGCCCGCCAGAACGTCGAGTTCGGCCTGGAGCTGCGCAAGCAGACCAGCGAGCGCCGGCGCGCCCGGGCGGCAGAGATGCTCGGGCTGGTGGGGCTCTCCGACCAGGCCGACAAGTACGCCCACCAGATGTCCGGCGGCCAGCAGCAGCGGGTCGCCCTGGCGCGGGCCTTGGCAATCGAGCCCCAGGTGCTCCTCCTGGACGAGCCACTGTCGGCCCTCGACGCCAAGGTTCGGGCCCAGCTGCGCGACGAGATCCGCCGGATCCAGCTCGAGGTCGGCACCACCACGCTGTTCGTCACGCACGACCAGGAGGAGGCGCTGGCGGTCGCCGACCGGGTGGGGGTCATGCGCGCGGGCCGGCTCGAGCAGGTCGCCGCTCCGCACGAGCTCTACTCGCAGCCGGTCAACGACTTCGTCGCCGACTTCGTGGGCATCACCAACCGGCTTCCCGGGACGGCGTCGGGAGGGCGCGCCGAGGTCCTGGGTGGGTCGGTGCCCCTGCTGCCGGGCTCGCCCGACAGCGGTCCCGTGGTCGTCCTCGTGCGCCCTGAGCACATCACCGTGGCCGCCGACCCGGCGGGCGCCGCCACGGTCGTGAGCGCCAGCTTCCTCGGTGCCAACGGCCGGGTGATCATCGACCCCGGCCCGGGCCAGCGCAGCGTCGACGGCGAGCCGGTGCTGGTGCAGGTGCCCAGCTCCGCCGTGAGCGGCTACGCGCCCGGCATGCGGGTGTCCGCCCGGCCGACCGGAGACGCTGCGCTCGCCGTGTCCGCCCGCTGAGCGGCCCTCTCACTCGCTCACTCGCTCACCGTGCTGCCCGTCACCAGCCGGTATGCCGGGTGGTCGGCTCCCGGACACACCCTCATCTTGTCGTGTCCCCAGGCTGCTCCGCCGTGCCGGAGGGCTTACTCCGCGTAGCCCCCAAAAACCGGGAGCCGGGTGGGTACGCTGCGCGCGTGACCGATCTGCACTCCCCCGACTCCCTCGTCCCCACCCTCGCCGACCCGGCGACGGACCCGTTCGAGGTGGCGAGGGCCGCAGCCGCGGTGATCGCCGAGCAGTCCGGCGCCGAGCGCCACGACATCGCGCTCGTCCTGGGGTCCGGCTGGGGGCAGACCGGCGACCTCATCGGAGCGACCGTGGCGACCATCCCGAACGAGGTGGTCCCCGGCTTCCACAAGGCGACCGTCGCCGGGCACTCGGGCAGCATGCGCTCGATAGCAGTCGGCGACACCGGGCGGCGGGCCCTCGTCTTCGGAACCCGCACCCACTACTACGAGGGGCTCGGTGTCAGGGCGGTCGTGCACGGGGTGCGCACTGCAGCGGCGGCGGGCTGCTCGACGATCGTCCTCACCAACGGGTGCGGCGGGCTGCGCGCCGACTGGCCGGCCGGCACACCGGTGCTGATCCGCGACCACATCAACCTCACCGCCCGCTCCCCCATCGAGGGCGCCAACTTCGTCGACCTGACCCACCTCTACTCGCCGCGGCTGCGCGAGATCACCCGCGGCGTCGACCCGCACCTCGACGAGGGGGTCTACGTCCAGTTCCCGGGCCCGCACTACGAGACGCCCGCCGAGGTGCAGATGGCCAAGATCATCGGGGGCGACCTCGTGGGGATGTCCACCGCGCTGGAGGCCATCGCAGCCCGCCAGGCGGGGCTGGAGGTGCTGGGCATCTCACTGGTCACCAACCCGGCGGCCGGCATCAGCGACCAGCCACTGTCGCACGAGGAGGTCATCGAGGCGGGCAAGGCCGCGGCCGAGCGCTGCGGACGGCTGCTGGCCGCCGTGGTCGCGGCCATCTGAAGGGGGAACAGAGCCATGGAGTATGCCGGCCACCACGCCAAGGACGGCACCATCGGTGTCGAGTCGGTCGAAGACCTGATCGAGGCGGCCCAGGACTGGGCCGAGGACGACCTCGACGACGAGACACGCGACGAGCTCGACGAGGTCGTGGAGCGGGCCGAGGGGGGTGACCAGGCCGCGGTCGAGGACCTGAGGGACCGGTTCTCGGGCATGCTCGAGTTCGGCACAGCCGGCCTGCGCGGCGCCCTCGGCGCCGGCCCGAACCGGATGAACCGCTCGGTCGTGATTCGAGCGGCAGCCGGGCTCACGGCATACCTCAAGAACCACGTGGCCAAGCAGGGCGCAGGGTTCCTGGTCGTCATCGGCTTCGACGCGCGGAAGAACTCCGACGTGTTCGCGCACGACACCGCGGCGGTCGTCGTCGGCGGGGGCGGCAACGCCATGGTGATGCCGCACCCGCTGCCAACCCCCGTGCTGGCGTTCGCGATTCGTCATCTCGGGGCGGCCGGGGGGGTGATGGTGACCGCCAGCCACAACCCACCCCAGGACAACGGCTACAAGGTCTACCTCGGCGACGGCTCCCAGATCGTGCCGCCCGCCGATGCCGAGATCGCTGCACAGATCGCGCGGGTCAGGCGGGTCATGCAGGTGCCGATGGCCGACGACGGCTGGGAGACCCTCGGTGACGAGATCGTCGACGCCTACCTCGACGCCGTGGCCGCGGTCGTCCGGCCGGACACTCCACGCGACCTGTCCGTGGTGCACACCTCCCTGCACGGGGTCGGCAACGACACGCTGGTGCAGGCGTTCGAGCGGGCGGGCTTCCCACGGCCGCACACCGTCCCCAGCCAGGAGGAGCCTGACCCCGAGTTCCCGACGGTCTCCTTCCCCAACCCGGAGGAGCCGGGCGCGATTGACGCGGCGCTCGCTCTGGCCCGGGAGGTCAAGCCTGACATCGTCATCGCCAACGACCCGGACGCGGACCGCTGCGCCGTGGCCATCCCGGCGGGGGACGACTGGCGCATGTTGCACGGCGACGAAGTGGGGGCGCTGCTCGGCTCGCACATCCTGATGCGGGGGGTCCCCAAGGACCGCGCCCTGGCGAACTCCATCGTGTCCTGCCGCCTGCTGGCTGCCATGGCCGCCCAGCACGGTGTGCGGCACGAGGAGACGCTGACCGGGTTCAAGTGGATCTCCCGGGTCGAGGGTCTGCGGTTCGGGTACGAGGAGGCACTCGGCTACTGCGTCGACCCCGACTCGGTGCGCGACAAGGACGGCGTGAGCGCCGCCCTCCTGATCGCGGAGCTGGCGGCGATCCTCAAGGCCGAGGGCCGCACCCTGCAGGACGTGCTGGACGACCTCGAGCGACAGCATGGCGTGCACTCGACCGACTCGTTCTCGGTCCGGGTCGAGGACCTGTCGCTCATCGGGCAGATCATGGCGCGGCTGCGGGCCAACCCGCCCACGGAGATCGGCGGCATCGCCGTGAGCCGGGCCGACGACCTCGCCCAGGGCAGCGACTCGCTGCCCCCGACCGAGGGTCTGCGCTACTACCTGGAGGACAGCTCGCGAGTGATCGTCCGGCCGTCTGGCACCGAGCCCAAGCTCAAGGTCTACCTGGAGGCCATCGAGCCGGTCTCCGGCCCAGATGACCTCGACCGCGCCCGCGCGGACGCGGCTGCCCGGCTGCAGGTGCTGCATGCGGCGATGACGACGCTCACCGCCGTCTGAGGGGCGCCCCCGCCAGGGCCGCTGCACCGACTCGCGCGGGAAACGGGAGCCTCCCGACCGCGGGTAGACTCGCTCGGTGAGCACAGCAGCAGTCGATGCATCCGTCGACGCGACAGAACGAGCCCGCGACCTCCTGGGCGTCAGCCGCCTCACCAACTCCGCCCTGACCACCTGGCTGCACGGCCTGCCCGGAGTGGACCAGGTGGGGTGCGAGGCCCGTGCGGCAGGTCTGGGCACCCGGTCGATCAAGACCACGGCCAAGGCCTGGGCGATCGACACCGCGATCTCGATGATCGACCTGACCACGCTCGAGGGCGCCGACACCGAGGGCAAGGTGCGCTCGCTGTGCGCCAAGGCGCTGGTGCCCGACCCGAGCGACGCCACGACCCCGCGTCCGGCGGCGATCTGCGTCTACGGCGACATGGTGGGGGTGGCCAAGGGCGCACTCGGCAGCAGTGGCATCCACGTGGCCGCGGTCGCGACGGCCTTCCCGTCCGGGCGGGCCTCGATGGCGGTGAAGCTGACCGACACCCGAGATGCGGTCGAGGCCGGGGCCGACGAGATCGACATGGTGATCGACCGCGGAGCCTTCCTCTCCGGCCACTACCTCGAGGTCTTCAACGAGATCGCGCAGGTCAAGGAGGCCTGCGGCTCGGCCCACCTCAAGGTGATCATGGAGACCGGCGAGCTGGTCACCTATGACAACGTGCGGCGCGCATCCTGGCTGTCGATGCTGGCGGGTGGCGACTTCATCAAGACCTCCACCGGCAAGATCCAGCCCGCGGCGACGCTTCCGGTCACGCTGGTCATGCTCGAGGCGGTACGCGACTGGCGCGACCTCACCGGCGAGATGGTCGGCGTCAAGCCCGCTGGCGGCATCCGCACCTCCAAGGACGCCCTCAAGTACCTGGTCACGGTCAACGAGATTGCCGGCGACGACTGGCTCGACCCCGACTGGTTCCGGTTCGGTGCCTCGAGCCTGCTCAACGACTTGCTGCAGCAGCGGCAGAAGCTGAAGACCGGCGCCTACTCCGGCCCCGACTACGTGACCATCGACTGAGGACCACCGGTTGGGCTGCCGGAGCACCCACCGAGAGGGACCAGACAGACCGACGAGACAGACCCACCAGACAGACCAACAAGCCAGCCGGACCAGACAGACGGACCAGACAGACAGACGAGACAGACATGGCGAAGTTCGAGTACGCACCGGCGCCCGAGTCGCGGGCCATCGTCGACATCAAGCCCTCCTATGGGCTGTTCATCAACGGCGAGTTCGTCCAGGGCGAGGGCGGCGCGGCATTCAAGTCGGTGAGCCCGGCCACTGAGGAGGTCCTGGCCGAGATCACCGAGGCGAGCAGCGCGGACGTCGACACGGCCGTGCGAGCCGCGCGGACGGCATACACCCGGGTGTGGTCGCGGATGAGCGGCGCCGACCGCGGCAAGTACCTGTTCCGCCTCGCCCGCATCCTGCAGGAGCGCGCGCGGGAGTTCGCCGTCCTGGAGAGCATCGACAACGGCAAGCCGATCCGCGAGAGTCGCGACGTCGACGTCCCTCTGGCCGCGGCCCACTTCTTCTACCACGCGGGCTGGGCCGACAAGCTCGAGTACGCGTCGCTCGGCAGCAACCCGCGGCCGCACGGCGTCGTCGGGCAGGTCATCCCCTGGAACTTCCCGCTGCTCATGCTCGCGTGGAAGATCGCCCCGGCGCTGGCCACGGGCAACACGGTCGTGCTGAAGCCGGCCGAGACCACTCCCCTGACCGCGCTCCTCTTCGCGGAGGTGTGCCAGCAGGCCGACCTCCCGCCCGGCGTGGTCAACATCCTCACCGGCGCCGGCCGCACCGGACAGGCGATCGTCGACCACGAGGGCATCGACAAGCTCGCCTTCACCGGCTCGACTGCGGTCGGCAAGATGATCGCCCGCTCGATCGCCGGCACCCGCAAGAAGGCCACGCTCGAGCTCGGCGGAAAGGCGGCCAACATCATCTTCGACGACGCCCCCATCGACCAGGCGGTCGAGGGCATCGTCAACGGGATCTTCTTCAACCAGGGCCACGTCTGCTGCGCGGGATCCCGCCTCCTGGTGCAGGAGTCCATCGCCGACGAGGTCGAGAAGCGGCTCAAGCGGCGGTTGTCGACCCTCCGGGTGGGCGACCCGCTCGACAAGAACACGGACATCGGTGCCATCAACAGCCGGGAGCAGCTCGACCGCATCACCGAGCTCACGGCGGTGGGTGAGGCCGAGGGGGCCACGCGGTGGTCGCCGGAGTGCGAGCTGCCGAGCCGGGGCTTCTGGTTCCGGCCGACGGTCTTCACCGGGGTGAGCCAGACCCACCGGATCGCCCAGGAGGAGATCTTCGGCCCGGTGCTGTCGGTGCTGACGTTCCGGACGCCGCAGGAGGCGGTGGCGAAGGCCAACAACACCCCCTACGGTCTGTCTGCGGGCATCTGGACCGAGAAGGGCTCGCGCATCCTGTGGATGGCCGACCAGCTGCGGGCCGGCGTGGTCTGGGCCAACACGTTCAACAAGTTCGACCCCACGAGCCCGTTCGGCGGCTACAAGGAGTCCGGCTACGGCCGCGAGGGCGGTCGCCACGGGCTCGAGGCCTACGTCAGGACCGGACCCCGGACGAGCCCCCAGAACGGAGCCGCGAAGTGAGCCCGACCAGGACCACCGCTGGCACCAGCGCCAGCGGCCTCGCTGGATCGCGAGTCGAGGTCAAGAAGACCTACAAGCTCTACATCGGCGGGGCCTTCCCCCGCAGCGAGAGTGGGCGGTCCTATGAGGTCTTCGCGGCCAACCGGGCGCGCACATTCCTGGCGAACGCGGCCATGGGTTCGCGCAAGGACGCGCGCGACGCCGTCCTGGCCGCGCGAGGCGCCTTCGCCGGCTGGGCCGGCGCCACGGCATACAACCGCGGCCAGGTCCTGTACCGCGTTGCCGAGGTGATGGAGTCCCGCCGGGCACAGTTCGCGTCGGACGTGCGAGCGTCCGAGGGTGTCACCCCGGCCCGCGCAGAAGCGCTGGTCTCCGCGGCGATCGACCGGTGGGTCTGGTATGCCGGGTGGTCCGACAAGTTCACCCAGGTTCTTGGCGGTCTGAACCCGGTCGCAGGCCCGTACTTCGACATCTCGGCACCCGAGCCGACCGGCGTCGTGGCGATCCTTGCGCCGCAGCAGTCCTCGCTGCTCGGGCTGGTCTCGGTGATCGCGCCGGTGGTTGTGTCGGGCAACACCGCAGTGGTGCTCACGTCGCAGGAGCGGCCGATCCCGGCGATCACGCTGGCCGAAGCGCTGGCCACCTCGGACGTGCCCGGTGGGGTGGTCAACCTGATCACCGGGCTGACGGCGGAGGTGGCGCCGCACCTGGCCTCGCACCGCGACGTCAACGCCATCGACCTCACGGGCGCGGCGGGCGTCGAGGGCCTGGGCTGGGGCGACCTGGAGCTGGCGGCGGCGGAGAACCTCAAGCGCGTGCTTCGGCCCGGCGGTGCCGGTGCCGACGCGGTCGAGCCCGACTGGACGGCCGAGCCCGACCTGTCGCGCCTGACCGCGTTCCTGGAGACCAAGACCGTCTGGCACCCCAAGGGTCGCTGAGCTTGGCCGACGAGCTGCCGCCCGGAGCGCGGGCCGGGGCGCCGCCCGGGGTGGGGCCCGAGGCGCCGCCCGGGGCGCGGGCCGGGGCGCCGCCCGGCGTGCGGGACGTGGCGCCCCCCGGGACGCCGGCTCCACAGAGGCCCGATCCTGCGGCGGCTCCACAGGGGCCCGATCCTGTCGCGGTTCCTGGCGGTGGCCCGTCGGCAGTGTCGTTGGCCCGCGTGGTGATCCTCGCCGGACCGAGCGGTGCCGGCAAGTCCCGGCTGGCGGCACGGCTCCAGGCCGCCCACGGCTGGCCGGTCGTCCGGCTCGACGACTTCTACCGCGACGGGGACGACCCCTCGGTCCCCCGAAGCGAGGAGCTGGGGATCGTCGACTGGGACCACCCGGACAGCTGGGACCGGGACGCCGCCCTGGCCGCCCTGGACCAGCTGGTCCGCCACGGCAGCGCCGTGATCCCGGTCTACGACATCGCCCACAGCCGTGCGGTCGGGACCGCGACGGTGGCGTGCGAGCTGGACGACCTCGTCGTTGCCGAGGGCATCTTCGCCGCCGAGATCATCGACGACCTCCGACGACGTGGGCTCCTGCGCGCCGCCTACTGCGTGCACCGGCCGCGGCTGGTGACCTTCCTCTGGCGACTGCTGCGCGACCTATCCGAGCGCCGGAAACCACCAACGGTCCTGCTGAGACGGGGGCTCGTCCTCATGCGGGACGAGCCGGCGGTGGTGGCCCGAGCCGAGGCCCTCGGTGCGGGGACGGCACACCCGGCCCAGGTCGAGCGAGACCTGGCAGTCGGCCTGCCAGCCTCGAAGTGACCCGGCCCGCGCTCCTGGCAGGAAGCCCTGGCAGACAGCCCCGGATAATGCTGCCCATGACAGGACCATGGGAGTTCTGGGTCGACCGCGGAGGTACGTTCACCGACGTGGTCGCCCGTCGCGGGGACGGAGCCCTGGTCACCCACAAGCTGCTTTCGGAGAACGCCAAGCGGTACGAGGACGCAGCGATCGCCGGGATCCGCGAGGTGCTCGGGCTCGGAGACAGCGAGCCGATCCCCGTCGAGGACATCTCAGCGGTGAAGATGGGCACGACAGTCGCCACGAACGCCCTGCTGGAACGCAAGGGCGAGCCGACGGTCCTCGTGACCACCCGCGGCTTCGCCGATGCCCAGCGCATCGCCTACCAGAACCGGCCCCGGATCTTCGACCGGCGCATCGAGCTGCCCGACCTGCTGCACTCGGTCGTCGTCGAGGTCACCGAGCGGCTCGACGCCAGGGGCGAGGTGGTGACTCCCCTCGATCCAGGGTCGCTGCGACCAGGGCTGGAGGCTGCGTTCGACCGTGGCTTCCGCAGCGTGGCGGTCGTCCTGATGCACGCCTTCCGAAACCCTGGTCACGAGCTGCAGATCGGGAAGCTTGCCCGGGACATGGGCTTCACCCAGATCTCCCTCTCCCACGAGGTCAGCCCGTTGATGAAGCTGGTCTCGCGCGGAGACACCACCATCGTCGACGCCTACCTGTCGCCCATCCTGCGGCGCTACGTGGACCAGGTGAGCAGCGCACTGCCGGGCGTGAGATGTCAGTTCATGCGCTCATCGGGAGGTCTCACCGAGGCGCACCATTTCCGCGGCAAGGACGCGATCCTCTCCGGACCCGCCGGAGGCATCGTCGGAATGGCTCGGACCGCGGAGGCGGCCGACCTGTCCCACGTCATCGGGTTCGACATGGGCGGGACCTCCACCGACGTGTCTCACTACGCCGGGGAGTTCGAGCGGCAGTACGACACCCAGATCGCTGGCGTGCGAGTCCGCGCGCCCGTCATGAGCATCCACACCGTTGCCGCAGGGGGCGGGTCGATCCTGCAGTTCGATGGCCAGCGGTACCGCGTCGGACCGTCGTCTGCAGGCGCCGATCCCGGGCCGGTCGCCTACCGCCGGGGCGGGCCCCTGACGGTCACCGACGCCAACGTCATGCTGGGACGCATCCAGCCGGCGCACTTTCCGGCGGTCTTCGGCGACGACGGCGACGAGCCGCTGGACGCCGAGCTGGTGGCGCGCGCCTTCCGGGACCTGGCCGACACGATCGAGGACGGGCGCAGCCCCGAGGAGGTGGCCGCCGGCTTCCTGCGCATCGCGGTCAGCAACATGGCGGACGCGATCAAGAAGGTGTCGGTGCAGCGTGGCCACGACATCACCCGCTACACGCTGTCGACATTCGGAGGCGCGGGTGGTCAGCACGCCTGCGCTGTCGCCGACCGACTCGGTATGACCCGGATTCTCATCCACCCCTTCGCCGGCGTCCTGTCGGCATACGGCATGGGCCTGGCCGACGTCACCGCCACGCGGGAGACGGCCGTCGAGGCACCGCTTTCCGTGCTGGGGCGGGATGGACTCGACGCGGCGGTCGCACCGCTCATCGACGCCGGGAGGCGCGAGCTGGCCGACCAGGGCGTGCCCATGGAACGGATGTCCGTGGTGCGCCGAGCCCACCTCAAGTACGCCGGCACCGACACTGCAGTCGAAGTACCTTGCCGAGACATCGAGGACATGCTCCAGGAGTTCGAGCGCGTGTACCGGCGGAGGTTCTCCTTCCTCATGCCCGAACGCCCCGTGATCGTGGAGGCCGTGTCCGTGGAGCTGACGGCGCGCACCGAGTCCCATCCAGACGAGGTCATGAGCACGGCCCGCGAAGGCGCACTGAGACCGGCCTCGAGGGTGCGCATGTACACCGACGAATGGGCCGAGGTGGACCTGTTCCGCCGCGAGGAGCTCTCCTCCGGCGACGTGGTGGAGGGGCCTGCCATCATTGCTGAGGCCAACGCCACCACGGTGGTCGACCTGGGCTGGCAGGCTCGGGTCACCGACCACAACCACCTCATGTTGGAGCGGACAGCGGCCCGAGCCGGGGAGCCCGGAGCCACCACCGATGTCGACCCCGTGCTGCTAGAGCTGTTCAACAACCTCTTCATGTCCATCGCGGAGCAGATGGGCGAGCGACTGCGGGCCACCGCCAACTCGGTCAACATCAAGGAGCGGCTCGACTTCTCCTGCGCCCTCTTCGATCCCGATGGTCATCTGGTGGCCAACGCACCCCACATTCCCGTGCACCTCGGGTCGATGGGCGAGTCGATCAAGGCGGTGATCGAGGCCAACGCCGGACGGATGCGACCCGGTGACTCCTACGTCCTCAACAACCCCTACCGAGGCGGAACCCACCTGCCCGACATCACGGTGGTGACCCCCGTCTTCGACGGTCGCGGACGCGTTCTGTTCTACGTCGCCTCCCGAGGCCACCATGCGGACGTCGGTGGCCTGACCCCGGGCTCGATGCCACCCTTCAGCCGCCGGGTCGAGGAGGAGGGCGTCCTGATCGACAACGCACTCCTCACTCGGGATGGCCGGATGCTCGAGCACGAGCTCCATGAGCTGCTGACCGGCGGCCAGTACCCGGCCCGGAGCCCGGATGACAACCTGGCCGATCTGCGAGCGCAGCTGGCAGCCAACGAAAAGGGAGTCACCGAGCTGCACGCCCTTGTCGAGGATTTCGGTCTCGATGTGGTGATGGCCTACATGGGGCACGTGAGGGAGAACGCCGCCGAGGCAGTGCGCCGGGTCATCGCGAACCTGCCAGGAGGTGCCTACCGCTACGAGCTCGACTCCGGAGCAGTCATCAAAGTCGTGATCACCGTCGACCACGAGACGCGTTCCGCCCACATCGACTTCACCGGTACGTCGGACCAGCAACCGGACAACTCCAATGCACCTTCGTCGGTCACGATGGCCGCGATCCTCTACGTGCTCCGCTCCCTGGTCGACGACGACATCCCCCTGAACGCCGGCTGTCTCGAGCCGGTTGAGGTCACCATCCCGCAAGGCAGCCTGCTCGCTCCCTGCTACCCCGCCGCAGTCGTCGCCGGCAACGTCGAGACGTCCCAGGCGGTGACCGGGGCGTTGTATGCCGCCCTGGGCGTCCAGGCTGAAGGGTCGGGCACGATGAACAACTTCGCCTTCGGCGACGACCGCTACCAGTACTACGAGACGGTGGCCAGCGGCTCAGGCGCCGGGCCTGACTTCGACGGCACTGATGTCGTGCAGACCCACATGACCAACTCCCGGCTGACCGACCCCGAGGTCCTCGAGTGGCGCTTCCCCGTCCGACTCGAGAGCTATGAGATCCGACATGGCAGCGGCGGCTCCGGCCGCCACCACGGCGGCTCTGGGGGTCGACGTCGCCTCCGTTTCCTGACCCCGATGACGGTCACCCTGCTCAGCAGCCACCGGCGGATCGCGCCCTACGGCATGGCCGGCGGGGCGCCCGGCGCCCTCGGCCGCCAATGGATCGAGCACACCGACGGCACCACCTCGCCGGTGGCCGGGCGCGACTCGGTAGAGGTGGAGGCGGCCGACGTGTTTGTCATCGAGACCCCTGGCGGGGGCGGGTACGGTCCGCCACCCGAAACACCTGACCTAGGATCGAGGAGGCCTGCGGTAGTCCGCCAGGACGGGGGAGGGAGTGAGGTTGGCCGGACCCAGACCCGATGACCGGCTCAGCCGGCCAGCGATCGTCACGGTCGATGACGACCCGAGCGTGTCAAGGGCGGTCGCCCGCGATCTGCGTCGCGAATACGGCTCGGAGCATCGGGTCGTCCGTGGCGAGAGCGGGCCGCAGACACTCGAGGCGTTGCGTGAGCTCAAGCTCCGCGGCGAGCAGGTCGCGGTGATCATGGCGGACTACCGGATGCCGCAGATGAATGGCATCGAGTTCCTTGAGCAGGCCATGGACATCTTCCCCTCTGCCCGGCGGGTCCTGCTGACCGCCTACGCCGACACGGATGCAGCCATCCAGGCGATCAACCTGGTAGACGTCGACCACTACCTGCTCAAACCCTGGGACCCTCCGGAGGAGAAGCTGTACCCGGTCGTCACCGAGTTGCTTCAGGAGTGGGCCAGAACGGCGCACGGGCCGGTCCCCGAGACCAAGGTGATCGGGCATCGCTGGTCCGCACGTTCGTTCGAGGTGCGGGATTTCCTGGCCCGCAACCGGGTGCCTTATCGCTGGTATGCCGCCACGGAGCCCGAGGGTCAGCGTTTGTTGACCGCCGCAGAGGTGTCGGACGAGGGATGCATCCCAGTGGTCATCACCCCCGAAGGGGAGGTGCTCCGCACACCCAGCGACGCCGACATCGCCTCCCATGTGGGGCTTGCCACGGATCCCGCTGCCGAGTTCTACGACGTCATCGTCGTTGGCGGAGGGCCCGCCGGGTTGGGTGCTGCTGTCTATGCCGCGTCCGAGGGCCTGCGCACCGTCCTGATCGAACGCACAGCGACCGGTGGGCAAGCCGGCCAGAGCTCGCGCATCGAGAACTACCTCGGCTTCCCCGACGGCATCTCCGGCTCCCAGCTGGCGGAGCGCGCCCGCCGCCAGGCGCTCAAGTTCGGCGCCGAGGTGATCAGCGCGCGAGAGGTGAACGCCGTGGAGACGCACGGCGCGGCACGCGTCATCCGTTTCGCCGACGGCGGTCGCATCGAGGCCCACACGGCCATCCTGGCGACCGGGGTTGCCTACCGACAGCTCGATGCGCCCGGTGCCGAAGCGCTTACCGGTCGCGGCGTGTTCTACGGTGCCGCACTCACCGAGGCGATCAGCTGCGCTGGCCAGGACGTCTATGTCGTCGGCGGGGCCAACTCCGCTGGGCAGGCGGCCGTCCACCTCGCACGGCGGTGCCGGTCAGTGACCATGCTGACCCGTGGCTCCTCCCTGACCCAGTCGATGTCCTCCTATCTCATCAGCCAGATCGAGGCGACACCGAACATCCACGTCCGCATGGGAACCAGCGTCGTCGAGGCCCACGGCGCAGACCACGTCGAGGCATTGACCCTGCTGGATGCCACGACTGGCGAGAAGGAATCAGTGGACACCCAGTGGTTGTTCGTCTTCATTGGGGCGGAGCCACGCACGGACTGGCTCGGCGACGCAATCATGCGCGACGAGCACGGGTTTGTGCTCTCCGGCCCGGACCTTCTGGTGGACGGGCTCCGGCCGAGCGGCTGGACGCTTGACCGTGACCCCTACCACCTCGAGACGAGTGTTCCCGGCGTGTTCGTTGCGGGGGACGCCAGAGCCGACTCGGTGAAACGTGTCGCTTCTGCAGTAGGCGAGGGTGCCATGGCGGTGATGCTCGTGCACCGCTTCCTCGAAAAGCTCTAAGCCGCTGGAGGCCAGATGAACCGCGTTCCCGACTGCACACCAGAGCTCCTGCGCACGCTGTTCCTGTTCGAGGCGCTCTCCGATGATCGGCTGCGGTATCTCTGTGAGCACGGCAAGGTCGTCCAGGTGGAACCCGGATGGCTCTACCGTCAGGGTGAGGACGCCTCCTGTTTCTACGTGTTGCTGGAGGGCGCCCTCGTGATGTCCCGGAAAGTCGGCGACGAGGACGTCGAGGTGAGCCGCACGTCCTTCCGCGGTTCGTATGTCGGCGCCTGGACGGCATACCTGGGTGACCTGGTGCCGCAGGTCTATGACTCATCCGTCCGGGTGACCGAGCCGAGCATGTTCTTCGAGATGGACGGGTCAGTGCTGCGCGACGTGATGCAGCAGTGGTTCCCGATGGCCCAGCACCTGCTGAGCGGCCTGTTCCAGGGCTTCACCACGCGGCAGCGCACGGTCGCACAGCGAGAACGGCTGCTCGCCCTCGGGTCCCTGTCGGCGGGGCTCACGCACGAGCTGAACAACCCGGCGGCGGCCGCTGTGCGTGCCACTGCGACGTTGCAGCAACGCGTGTCCAAGATGCGCGAGAAGCTCGCGGCCCTCGCCGCCGGGCACCTTGACGAGGCTGCACTACAAACCCTCATCAAGTTCCAGGACGAGGCCGCGCAGCGGGTTGCCGAGGCGCCGGAGTTCTCCGCCATCGAGTCGGCCGATCGTGAGGACGAGCTCAGCGACTGGCTTACCGACCACGGCGTCGAGCCGGCGCACCAGATCGCGCCGACGTTCGTGCAGGCTGGGATCGACGGCGACTGGCTGGATCTGGTCGCAAACGCCGCCCCGACCGACTCCCTTGCCGGCGCAATCCACTGGCTCTACTACACCATCGACACCGAGCTGTTGATGAAGGAGATCACCGACTCGACGACGCGCATCTCAACGCTTGTCGACGCCGCGAGGCAGTACTCCCAGATGGACCGGTCACCGCATCAGACCGCTGACCTGCGGCAGTTGCTGGACAGCACTCTGGTGATGATGGCTGGCAAGATCCCGCCGGACATCACGGTGGTCAAGGAGTACGACGACACGCTCCCGCCGGTGCCTTCCTATGCCGCGGAGCTCAACCAGGTGTGGACGAACCTTATCGACAACGCCGTGCAGGCGATGGGTGCCGACGGGACGTTGACCGTCCGGACGCACCATGACGACGAGTACGCCATTGTCCAGATTGCCGACACCGGCCCCGGCATCCCGAGCGACATCAAGGACCGGATCTTCGAGCCCTTCTTCACCACGAAGCCGATCGGTCAAGGAACCGGTCTCGGGTTGGACATCGCGTGGCGCATCGTGGTGAACAAGCACCGCGGATACCTCAAGGTCACCTCCGAGCCGGGGCAGACAACCTTCACCGTGCGGCTACCACTCGAGGGGACGCAGATCGCCGAGACTGCATGACCACTTGGGTATCCGCGTCGGCCTTTCCCACCCATCGCACGACCCGCCGGCTGGCGCTGCACCCAGCTCGGACGTCACCCGATTCCGAGCGCGGCGTAACC
Organism: Dermatophilaceae bacterium; assembly: GCA_035691065.1. Lineage (GTDB taxonomy): Bacteria > Actinomycetota > Actinomycetes > Actinomycetales > Dermatophilaceae > DASSJT01. The sequence goes on along the minus strand of DASSJT010000203.1, from coordinate 26,660 downwards.
GGGCTTCACGACGTCGTCGATGATCGCCAAGCGCTCGTCGAAGGGGATGAACGACGACTTCATCGCGTTGATGGTGGCCCAGCGCAGCTCGCCCAGCGTCCACCCGGCATGCTCCACCAGCAGCCGCATCTCGCGGCTGAGGGTGGTGCCGCTCATCAGCCGGTTGTCGGTGTTGACCGTGACCCGGAACCGGAGGTTCTTCAGCAGCGTGATGGGGTGCAGCTCGATCGATGCCGCGGCCCCCGTCTGCAGGTTGCTGCTCGGGCACATCTCGAGCGGGATGCGGCGGTCGCGCACGTAGGCGGCCAGACGCCCCAGGCGGATGTCGCGCGGGTCGGCCGCCAGAGCGGCGCGCGGGTCCTCGGCGAACGCGCGGTCGCGGACCCAGATGTCGTCGACGATCCGCACGCCGTGGCCGAGCCGGTCGGCCCCGCACCACTGGATCGCCTCCCAGATGCTCGGAAGCCCGAACGCCTCACCCGCGTGGATCGTGAAGTGCGCGTTCTCGCGGCGGAGGTACTCGAACGCGTCCAGGTGGCGCGTGGGCGGGTAGCCCGCCTCTGCCCCCGCGATGTCGAACCCGGACACGCCCTGGTCGCGGTACTTCACCGCCAAGTGGGCGATCTCGGTGCTGTTGGCGGCGTGCCGCATCGCCGTCAGCAGTGCGGTCACCCGGATGGGCTGGCCGGCCGCGGCAGCCAGGCGCTCTCCCTCGCGGAAGCCCTCGTTGACCGCCTCCACGACGTCCTCCAGGGCCAGCCCCGCCCTCAGGTGCTGCTCCGGGGCATAGCGGCTCTCGGCATAGACCACGCCGTCGGCCGCCAGGTCCTGCGCGCACTCGCTGGCGACCCGCCGAAGATTCTCCGGTGTCTGCATGACGGCCAGCGTGTGGGTGAACGTCTCGAGGTAGCGCTCGAGGGAGCCGGAGTCGGCACTTGCCAGGAACCACGCACCGAGGCTTGCTTCGTCGCGGGCCGGCAGGCCGGCATACCCGATCTCCTCGGAGAGCTCGATGATGGTCTGCGGCCGCACCCCGCCGTCGAGGTGGTCGTGCAGCAGCGCCTTGGGCGCCCGCAGGATCGTCTCCGCGAGACCCGGTGCGTCCACGAGGCCCTGCGCATCCCCGAGACCCGGTGCGTCCGCGAGACCCGGTGCGTCCGCGAGGCCGGGTGCGTCGACCCCGGTCACTCCCCCTCCCGGTTGACCGTCTGAGGCGAGAAGGCCGGAAGGCACACCGCGACGTACTCGGCCCCTTCTGGTCCGCACGAGTAGCGGATCCGCTCGCCCGCGCGAGCGATCACCGACTGGCCGGCGGGCACCTCGAGGCGCCCGCCGTCGTGCTCGACGACCACCAGACCCGACAGCACGAGGGTGATCTCGTCGAAGTCCGGCTTCTGGAACGGCTCGGACCACCCGCCCGGAGCCCTCATGTGCGCGACGGACACGTCGTCGGTGCCGGTGTTGACCCGGCCGACGTGCTCGTCGATGACTTTGCCGCCAGGAACGGGAATGGTCGTGGGCTCTGCGATCAGCTCGGGCACGCACTCACCCTAGCCGCGAGGTGTGGCGTCGACCGGCACGCGCAGCTCGAAGCGGCAGCCGTCACCCGCGTTGCGCACCTGTGCCGAGCCGCCGTGGGCCTCCGCCACTCCCCGGACGATCGCGAGTCCCAGCCCCGCGCCCTCGCCAGAACTGGGTGTGCGCGCACCGGTGCCCCGCCATCCCGCTTCGAAGACCCGGGGCAGCGCCTCCGCCGGGATCCCGCCGCATCCGTCCTCGACGCCGAGCACGGCCTGTTCGCCCTCCTGACCCACCGTCACCTTGACCCGGCCGCCGGTCGGTGTGTGGCGGATGGCGTTGACCACCAGGTTGCCGAGGGCCCGGCCGAGCTCCCGCGCGTCGACGGTGGCCGTGACCTCGCCCTCCGCCGAGCCGGTGAGGGCCACGCCCTTCGCCGTGGCGAGGGGCTGGGCGGTCGCCACGGAGTCCGAGACCAGGTCGGGCAGGCTGACTCTGTCCCGAGACAGCCGCACGCCGGGTGACTGCAGCCGCGACAGGGCCAGCAGGTCGTCGACCATGCCGCTCATGCGCATGATCTCGGTGCGCAACCGGGAGAAGTAGGCGCTCGGGTCGCTCGCCACGCCGTCCTCGAGGGCCTCGGTGACCGCCCGCATGCCGGCGAGCGGGGTTCGCAGGTCATGGGAGACCCAGGCGACCAGCTCGCGTCGGCTGTCCTCGACCTCACGGTCGCGCTCGCGTGCCGCGAGGGCCTGAGCTGCCTCCCGGCTCAGCTTATTGATGCGGGCCGCCGTCAGCATCCCCACGCCAAGGGCGATGGGCACGGCCGCCAGGAGCACGAACAGCACTGTCGCAGAGTCGGTTTCGGAGAGGAACATCGCGCGGGCGCTCGCATAGACGCCTGCCGTGAGCGAGAGCACGACGACCAGCGGCGCGACCACCGCGGCTGTAGGCGCAGACCGCCGGGAGAGCAGGTCCACGAGCCCGGCGCCCACCAGGCCGACGACGGCCGCGACAGCTGCCGACAGGGCGACGGCCTGCAGCGCGGGTCCGGTCACGGGTGCGTCCCGCGATCGGAAGCGGCAGGTCCAGGGGGTATGCCGGGTGCTTCCGGCGCCGCGTCAGGGTCACCCTCGTGGTCGACCGGAACGACCGGGGCGACCGAAGTGACCGGGGCGACCGGGGCGACGGGGGCGACGGATGCGCGGTCCCATCGGTAGCCCACGCCGAAGACCGTCACCAACCTGGTCGGGTGCGAGGGGTCGGCCTCGACCTTCTCCCGCAGGCGGCGCACGTGAACCGTGACGGTGGACTGGTCGCCGAACTCCCACCCCCAGACCGATCGCATGAGCTCCTCCCGGCCAAAGGCCTGTGCAGGATGGGCGAGGAACCAGGCGAGCAGGTCGAACTCCCTTCCGGTGAGGGGCAGTTCGACTCCCCCTCGCTGGACCCGATGGGCGACGGGATCCAGCGCGAGGTCGCCATCGACGAGGAGCGACGGCGTCGGCTCGGGCGAGGCGCCCGCAGCCGCGACGGCCATGGCGCCCGGCTGCGTGCCCGGCGCGGCCCGTCGCAACACCGACTGGACTCGGAGGACGAGCTCCCGGGGGCTGAACGGCTTGGTCACGTAGTCGTCGGCGCCAACCTCGAGGCCGAGGATCCGGTCCTCCGCCTCGCCCCGCGCCGTGAGCATGATGACCGGCAGGTCCGGCTGCCGACGGCGCAGGCGACGGCAGACCTCCAGGCCGTCGATGCCCGGCAGCATGAGGTCGAGGACGACCACGTCCGGGGATTGCGTGTCGGCAAGGTGCAGCGCGGCAGGTCCGTCCGCGGCGTGAGCGGTCTCGAAGCCGGCGCGCTCCAGATAGGCCACAACGACGTCAGCGACCGTCGCGTCGTCATCGACCACCAGCACCCTCGGCACCCTGTCAGGATATGGCCGCCGCGGCGCCGCTCGGCGGGCGATCCGCGCGCGTCACAACCCGGTAAGGACCGGGTAAGGGCCACGTCATGGAGTTGCGCGGGTCACGCCCGTTGAATCGATGACAGTCCGGTCGAGCGACCGGCACCCAACCCGATCACGAGGTGAAAAGACATGACCCGCAAGCGAATTCTGGCCGCCGCCGCCGCCGCAGCCACCGCCGCCCTGGGTGGCGTGTTCGCCGCTGCCGCCCCTGCTTCGGCCGATGGTGTCTCCGGACCGGCCTTCTACGTCGACCACGTGCTGTATCGCACGGTCGGCACGCCGACCGACCTGTCGGGCACCGAGGCGCCCGTCCAGTCCTGGGACACCCTCTACAACTTCTTCGGCGTGCAGCCCAGCGTCGCAACGGCCGCGCCGGGCGACACGGACTTCAACGGCGGCCGCTGGCAGGTCCACAAGGTCTCGCTGACCGGCACCTACGCCCAGGCCCTGGCCACCGGTGACCTCGACGGCGACGGCGTGCTCGACGCCGACAACGAGGTGCAGGCCGCGATTGCCGCGGGCGCACTCCACGACGACGGCGTCGTGAAGTACTTCGTGTGCACGGTCAACCCCGTCCCTGCGAACCAGGCCTGACCTCTTCCACACCCGCCACCACGATCACCAACGGACCCTGTCTGCGGGAGGAGCGCGCGGCGGCGCTAGTCCGGCGCCGCGCCGCTCCTCCCGCAGACAGGGTCACCGGTGGAGTGTTGAGGCCGACTCGGAAGCGAACGAAGAGAGAAGACCTCTTGCCAACGACCGAACGGTCGTGCTTTTATTGGTTCATGTCCAAGGGTGACCAGACGCGAGAGGCGGTCCTGCGCGAGGCGCTGGCCCAGTCGAGCCACGTCGGCCTCAAGGGCATCACGATCGGTGGCCTGGCCGAGTCGACCGGCCTGTCCAAGAGCGGCCTCTTCGGACACTTCCGGTCCAAGGAGCAGCTCCAGCTCGATGTCCTGGAGTTCGCGGCCGAGCACATCGCGAGGCTCGTGGTTCGCCCAGCACTCAAGGAGCCACGCGGTGAGGCCCGCATGCGCGCGCTTTTCGAGCGCTGGCTGGGCTGGGACGGCTACGCCGACTATGCCCTTCCGGGCGGCTGCATCTTCCTCGCCGCGTCAACCGAGTTCGACGACGAGCCTGACAGCCCGGTTCGCGATGCCCTGGTGAGGCAGCAGCAGGACATGATCGCGTCGATCGAGACGATCTTCCGCACCGGCGTCGCGGTGGGGGACTTCCGCCCCGATGCCGACGCCCACCAGTTCGCCAACGACTTCAACGCGATCATGCACGGCTACGCCTTTTCGGCACGGCTGCTGAAGGACCCCAACGCCGATGCCATGGCGCGTCGGGCCTTCGAGCGCCTGCTGAGCGACGTGCGCGTCCAGCGACTTCCCGGCGCAGACAGCCGGCGGCACGACGGAGCTAGCCGCCGCACCCAGCACGACCCGGCCGCCGTGTAGCAGCGCATCTCGACCACCGCGTCGCACCGTTCCCGAACCACTTCAGAGCCACCTCCGAACCACTTCCCAGCCACCTTCGAACCACCTTCGAACCACCACCGCACCCAGGGGAATCACCGCTATGTCTCTCGAAAAAAGCACGATCGTTCGCTCTATTCGGTACAGCAGTCGACGTGCCGGCACCCGGGCCCTCGCCGCGGTCAGCGGAGCCGCCTACGCCGAGTACCTGTGGTTCCGGCGTCCCGAGCCGCCGCCGCTCGACCGCCGTGAGAGCCGCACGCCAGTCGGCGGCACACCCTTCACGCTGCCTGTGGCGACCTCCAGAGCCGACGAAGTCGAGGTCACCGGCCGGGTCTACGGGCCTGAAGGGCTGCCCGTCGCCTACCTGGTGCACGGGTGGGGTGGCTGGTGGCAGCAGTTCAGCAACCTGGTGATGCCCCTGGTGGCCAGAGGCTTCCGCGTGGTCGCATTCGACGCCCCCAGCCATGGCAGCTCGGGTGCGGGCGCCTTCGGCCCCCGGTCGACCACCGTCGTGGAGATGGCTGAGGCGTTCAAAGCCGTTGTCACCGCATTGGGACCGGCCGGTGTCGTGGTCGCCCACTCACTCGGCGCCATGGTGACCACCTGGGCCCGCGAGCTCGGCGTCGAAGCCAGCGGCTATGTCTTCATCGCGCCCGCTGTGTCAGTGGAACCCATCGTCGAAGAGTTCGGACGGATGCTTGGCCTCGGCTCGCGACGACGGCAGCAGCTCGCCGCACGGCTGGAACGGCACATCGGGGTCCCCATGGCTGACTTCGACCTCGTGGCGCGCGCCCGCCGCGAAGGCGCCCGGCTGCCATCCATGCTGGCGATCCACGACGTGGCCGATGCCGAGACGCCCGCAGCGGGCAGCATCGCGCTGACCGACCACTGGCCGGAGAGCGACCTCCTGCTCACCGAAGGCTTGGGCCACCGGCGGGTGCTGTGGCAGCCGATGGTCGTCCAGACGGCCGTCAAGTTCGCTCAGGACGCGGCCAGAGCTCAGCCGATCCGGTCGATCACCAGCGGTCCCAGGTCGGGGCGGGAGCCTTCCGGCGCGATCGTGTAGGCGCCCTCCAGCGCCTCCAGCGCCCGCTCGAACCGGTCCGGGGTGTCGGTGTGGAGGGTGAGCAACCGCTCCCCGCCGCGCACCGGGGCGCCCGGCTTCACGTGCATCTCGACGCCCGCGCCGGCCTGTACGGGGTCCTCCTTGCGGGCGCGCCCGGCGCCGAGACGCCACGCCGCCACGCCGACCTTGAGGGCGTCCAGCTGGGTGAGCACGCCGTCGGCCGGCACGAGGACCTCGTGCGTCTCGTGGGCCACCGGCAGTGCGGCATCCGGGTCACCACCCTGCGCCGAGACCATCCGGCGCCAGACGTCCATCGCCCGCCCGTCCTTGAGCGCCCCTTCTGGGTCGACGCCGTCGCGTCCTGCGGCGGCGAGCATCTCGCGGGCCAGGGCCAGCGTGAGCTCGACCACGTCCGGAGGACCACCACCGTCGAGCACCTCCACCGCCTCCCGGACCTCGAGGGCGTTGCCGGCCGTCAACCCGAGCGGGGTCTCCATGTCGGTCAGGAGGGCCACGGTCTTCACCCCTGCGTCCGTGCCCAGCTCCACCATGGTGCGTGCGAGCTCGGACGCATCCTTCACATCCTTCATGAACGCGCCCGACCCGACCTTCACGTCGAGCACCAGGGCGCCGGTGCCCTCGGCGATCTTCTTGCTCATGATCGAGCTCGCGATCAGCGGGATCGCCTCCACCGTCCCTGTGACGTCCCGCAGCGCGTAGAGCTTCTTGTCGGCCGGTGCGAGTCCCGCCCCCGCGGCGCAGATCACGGCCCCGACCTCGTCCAGCTGGCGCAGCATCTGCTCGTTGGTCAGCGAGGCCCTCCAGCCCGGGATCGACTCCAGCTTGTCGAGGGTGCCTCCGGTGTGGCCGAGCCCGCGTCCCGACAGCTGGGGCACCGCGACGCCGAAGGCTGCCACCAGCGGCGCAAGCGGCAGCGTGATCTTGTCGCCAACGCCCCCGGTCGAGTGCTTGTCGGCGGTCGGCCGCGACAGGGACGAGAAGTCCATGCGCTCACCGCTCGCGATCATCGCGCGGGTCCACCGGGCGATCTCGCGGCGGTTCATGCCGTTCAGCAGGATGGCCATCGCCAGCGACGACATCTGCTCGTCAGCCACGACTCCACGCGTGTAGGCGTCGATGACCCAGTCGATCTGCGCGTCGGAGAGCTCCCCCTTGTCGCGCTTGGTGGTGATCACGTCGACGGCATCGAAGGATTCGCTCACGCCGCCATCATCACAGATGGCCCCAGCGCGGACGGACCCGCGCAACAAATCAGGCTGAGGTATGCCGGACGGCCGGCTGCCGGCATACCCCTTGCTCCTCTGGCCCTGCGGCCTGCGGGCCCCCAGGTCAGGAGGCTCAGCCCCAGTAGCTCGCCGCCCATGTGACCGACGCGAGCTTGTTCTGGCCCTGGATCGAGGGGTGGAAGTAGTCGACCGTCGAGACGTCGCTGGCACTGAACGCGGTGTTGTAGGTGGCGTACCCATCCCAGCGGCAGTTGGCGAACTGGGCGCAGACCGTGGCGAGCACGTTGTTGTCGGCTGCCTCCTGGGCGACGACGGCCTGGCGGTCGGCCGAGGAGTTCGACGTCGACAGCATCGCCTGGCAGATCCCGAAGAGCGTCCACGTCGAGACGGCACTGAAGTTGGTGTGGAGCACGCTCCACAGCTGGTAGATGTTCGGGATCGAGCTGACGAACATCTTCGAACTCGGCCGTGCGGCAAAGTAGTTCGTCAGGGCTGTCTGGAGCTGGCTCTGGAACGTAGCGGTCGGGGTCATGGTCGACGTGCTGGACGTACACAGGTCGTTGGCGCCCATGAGCACGGTGACGTAGTCGACGCTCTGCGAGGCAGCGACCTGCAGCTGCCGGTCGAGGTCTCCCATCTTGGCGCCGGTGACCGCGTTGTTGTGGCCGTTGCCGCTGATCTTGCGGTTCTTCTTGACGATCCTCTGGTACTGGCTCGTGACCGCGGTGCTCGTGCCCGTCGACCACGAGTACTGGGGGCAGTCGGAGAGGAAGCAGCCACTGGACGTCGCATCGAAGGCGCGGGTGATCGAGTCACCAGTCGAGGCCATCGAGCTCGGCAGGGTGTTGGTGGAGGCGGTCGGCTTCGCGGCGCCGGCGGGGCCAGCAAGGCCGAGGACGAGGCAGAAGGCGGACCCGAGGACAGTCAGCAGACGTCGCATGTCGTCATCTCCGTTGATGAGCGCGTCGATGCCGAGCCGGGTGCGGCCCGGGGTACTGACAGTAGCGACGCGTTCGCCACACCGCTGCCCGAACGGCCAACCCGGACAGCCCCGTTCGTCGCCATGCCGGCTAGGCCGGCCGGTGGGCTCCCGCCTCGAGCGTGTCCGGCCCGAAGGCCTGCGGAAGCACGTCCCGCATCGTCAGCACGCCCTCCGGGGTCATGAGCAGGCAGGCAGCCCCGCCGTTCTCCCAGAGCAGCTGGCGGCAGCGGCCGCACGGCATCAGCACCTCGCCGTCGCCGCCCACACAGTAGACCGCGACCAGGCGCCCCCCACCGGTGGCGTGCAGGTCCGACACCATCCCGCACTCGGCACACAGCCCGACGCCGTAGGCCGCATTCTCGACGTTGCACCCGGCCACGACCCGGCCGTCGTCCACCAGGCCCGCCACACCCACCGGGAACAGGGAGTAGGGGGCGTAGGCGCGGCGCATCAGCTCGACTGCCTTGGCGTGCAACGCCTCCCAGTCGACGGAGACAGAACCGGTATGCCGGTCTGCATCGGTGCGGTTCACGGGCACCGCCGCGCCCACGGAAGGCCGGTGGGCGCGCTCAGCCGGCCCACCGCATACCGCTCCTGTGGCTCCTCGGGGGGCACCTAGTGGCCCTCTCCCCTGCGGTAGACCTGGCCGTCGGCGGCGGGCATGCGCAGCCGCTGGGATGCGAACGCGAGCACCAGCAGAGTCGTGACGTACGGCGTCGTGCCGGTGAGCTCGTCGGGAACCGTGTCGGCGAGGAGGTACCAGGCGCCCGCGACGGCCCCGGCCACGATGGCCAGCGTGCCCTGGACCATGCGGCGGTTGCGGGTGATCTGCCACACCCCCACGGCGATCAGCAGCACCGCCACGAGCAGCAGGATGGCGTGGACCGTCGTGCCGCCGCCGCGCAGCTGCACGGCATCCGTGTAGCCGAAGAGCACGGCGCCCGACGCGAGCCCGCTGGGCCGCCAGTTGCCGAAGATCATGGCAGCGAGGCCGATGTAGCCTCGCCCGCCGGTCTGCCCGTCGCGGTAGATGTTCGCCGCCACGAGCGCGAGGAAGCCGCCGCCGAGACCGGCCATGCCACCGGACACGAGCACCGCGAGGAACTTGTACTTGATGACGTTGACACCAAGGGTCTCAGCCGCGACGGGCGACTCGCCGGTGGACCGCAGTCGGAGGCCGAACGCCGTGCGCCAGAGCACCCACCACGTGCCCGCGAAGAGCAGGATGGCGATGATCGTCAGCACCGACAGGCCGGTGGTGAGCCCCCTGACGATCCCTGCGAGATCCGACACGAAGAAGATGTGCTTCTGCTCGAGGTCACCGAGCGGCCCGGAGATGCCGGGGATCGACACGGTCGGCAGCTCCTTCAGCGGCGGTGACTGGGTGGGGCCGCCGCCGGGCAGACCGGTGAAGAAGCGGGCAGCGAGGTACTTCGCCACCCCGGTGCTGACAATGGTCAGCGCGACACCGGACACGATGTGGTCGACGCCGAAGGTGACCGTGGCGACGGCGTGGACGACGCCACCGAGCACGCCGCAGAACATGGCGCCGAGGATGCCCACCCACGGGCCCCAGTGGTAGCCGAAGAAGGCCGCGCCCCAGGTGCCGAGGATCATCATGCCCTCGAGGCCGATGTTGACCACGCCGGCCCGCTCCGACCAGAGACCGCCGAGCCCAGCGAGACCGATCGGCACGGCGAGCGCGATCGCCGCACCGATCGCGCCCGAGGAAGCGATGTCGTTGGCGCCCGTGATGATTCGAAGGATCGCCAGGAACGCGATGATGACCACGATCCCGATCGCCCAGGTGGTCGGGCTGATCCTGCGCCGAGGCCCTGGCGGCGGGGCGGTGACGACGGCGGTGCCCACGCTCAGTCCAGTGGCGCTCATGCCGGCGCTCCTTCCTCGGCCCGGACCTCAGGTCGGGCACCCAGCTCTCGGGCGACCCGGGCTTGGTCGAGCCGCAGCTCCGCCCGGCGGGTGAGCTCGTAGGCGATGACCACCGCGAACAGGATGACGCCCTGGATGATGTTGACCAGCTCGGAGCTGACCCCAGCGCGGATCTGCAGGCCGTTGCCCTGCGCCTCGAGGTAGGCCCACAGCAGGGAGGCGAGGGCGATGCCGATCGGGTGGTTGCGCCCGAGCAGGGCGATGGCGATGCCGGCGAACCCGAGTCCGGCCTGGAACGTCGTGCCGTAGTTGTGGTCCTGGCCGAACAGCAGCGGCATGCCCACGAGTCCGGCAAGGGCGCCGGAGATCACCATGGCGGTCAGCACCATCCGGGGCACCTGGACGCCGCTCGCGATGGCCGCGGTCTCCGACCCGCCGGTCGCCCTCAGGTCGAAGCCGAACCGGGTCTTGTTGAGCACGAACCAGTAGAGGAAGCCGACGAGGAGCGCGAGCACGATGAGCGTGTAGACCCGGTTGGTCGCGGCTGGGATCAGCTTGAAGCCCTCGAGCTGGGAGGAGGCGGGGATGTCCTTGGTGGCGCGCACGTTGCTCCCCGCGATCGTGGGTGCGACCTTGCCGAGCAGCCAGTTGACGACATTGGTGGCGATGGCGTTCAGCATGATCGTCGAGATGACCTCGGAGACACCCCGTTTCACCTTGAGCCAGGCGGCGATGCCCGCCCAGATGCCACCGCACAGCATGGCGATGAGGATGGACAGGATCACGTTGAGGGGGCCCGGGAACCATGCCTGCCCGGCGAACACCGCGGCGGCGAAGACGCCGACGCGGTACTGCCCGTCGACGCCGATGTTGAACAGGTTCATCTTGAAGCCGACCGCGACCGCCACCGCGGACAGGTAGAACACCGTCGCACTGTTGACCATGTTGACGATCTGGCGCGGCTTCGGCTCGGCCAGGAGGGTTTTCCACACGTCCCCCACCGGGTCGCCCACGGAGATGAGCACGAGGGAGGTGACGATGAAAGCGACGATCACGGCCACCACCGGTGCCGCGAACATGATCGCGACCCGCCGGGTCGTCAGCCTGGTCATGCGCGCTCCCCGCTTTCGTCGTGGTCCGGGCTGCTGTCCGGTATGCCGGCGCCTTCGCCAGATCCCTTGGCAGACGCCTCGGGGTCGGCACCGGTCATGGCTGCGCCCAGGTCCTCGGCGCTGACGAGGTCAGGGTCGAACTCGCCGGAGAGCCGGCCGCGCAGGATCACCCGGATCGTGTCGGACAGGCCGATCAGCTCCTCCAGGTCGGCCGACACCAGGAGGACGGCCAGACCCTCTCGACGGGCCTCGCGCATGAGGTCCCAGATGGTCGCCTGGGCGCCGACGTCCACGCCGCGGGTCGGGTGCGCGGCCACGAGGACCTTCGGGTGGTGGCTCATCTCGCGGCCGATGATCAGCTTCTGCTGGTTGCCGCCTGACAGGGATCCCGCCTTGACGAAGATCGACGGCGTGCGGACGTCGTACTCCTTGAGGATCCGCTCGGTGTCGGCCTTGGCACCCTTGGCGTCGATGAGGAAGCCCTTGGAATTGGGGTCCTCGGTCTGGTGGCCGAGCATCCGGTTCTCCCAGATCGGGGCCTCGAGCAGCAGGCCGTGGCGCTGCCGGTCCTCCGGGATGTAGGCGACACCGGCCTCGCGGATCTCCCGGGTGTGCCAGTCCGAAATGTCGGTGTCGCCGAGAAAGACCAGTCCTGACGTGGGGTCGCGCATGCCCATGATGACCTCGACCAGCTCGGCCTGGCCGTTGCCCTCGACCCCGGCGATACCCAACACCTCGCCGGCGTGGATCGTGAAGCTGATGCCGTCGAGCACGTTGCGCCCGGCTCCCGGCGCGCGCAGGACGAGGTCCTCGACGCGCAGCACGACCCGGTCGGTGACGGTCGACTCCTCGGTGGCCGCCGTGGGCAGCTCGGCGCCGACCATGAGCTCAGCCAGCTGGCGGGCGTTGACGCTCTTGGGGTCGACGGTGTCGACGGTGGTGCCCCTCCGGACGACCGTGATCGAGTCGGCGACCGCGAGGACCTCGTCGAGCTTGTGGGAGATGAACAGGACGGTGAGGCCCTCGCGCTTGAGCTCGCGGAGGTTGTCGAAGAGCTCGTCGACCTCCTGGGGCACGAGAACCGCGGTCGGTTCGTCGAGGATGAGCGTCTTCGCGCCGCGGTAGAGCACCTTGAGGATCTCGACGCGCTGCCGCATGCCCACACCGAGGTCTGCCACCAGGGCATCGGGGTCGACGTCGAGCCCGTAGTCGTCGGAGATGCGCTTGATGTGCTCGCGGGCGGTGTCTCCGATGCCGTGGAGCTTCTCGGCACCGAGGACGACGTTCTCGAGCACGGTGAGGTTGTCGGCAAGCATGAAGTGCTGGAACACCATGCCGATGCCCTCACGGATGGCATCGGCGGGCGAGTGCAGCGACACCTCGCGGCCGTTGACCTTGATCGTGCCCTCGTCCTGGCGCTGGACTCCGTAGAGGATCTTCATCAGCGTCGACTTGCCCGCGCCGTTCTCCCCCACGAGCGCGTGGACCGTCCCGCGGCGGACCTTGAACTCGATGTCCTTGTTGGCCACGACCCCGGGGAACCGCTTCGTGATTCCCTCGAGCTCCACCGCGTAGTCGGCGGCTGCCTCGACCTGCGGCTTCTCGGGTGCGGATGCAGTGATGGCGACACTCCTCGGGCTCGGCGGCCTGTCACAGCCGACGACAGTGGTCAGGGACACCGCGAGGCGCGCTCTTCGGGTCCAGCCCAACGGACCTGGGCTGGGCCTGAAGAGCGCGGCCCGCGGGAGCGACGATACGGCCCGGTGGCACGCTACCGCGCCGCCCGGGCCGTGTCGCTGAACTGGCGGAGATCAGCTGGTCGGAACCGTGATCTTGCCGGAGATGATGTCCTGCTTGTAGGCGTCGAGCTTGGCCTTGATGTCGTCGACCTTGCCACCAGTGGTGGAGTAGTCGACGCCGCCGGCCTTGAGGTCGAAGACCTTGTTGCCGGCCTGGAAGCTGCCCGAGGCCTCCGACTTGATGAAGTCGTAGACGGCCACGTCGACCTTCTTCAGCATCGAGGTGATGATGACGTCCTTGACCGCCGCCAGCTGCGGGTTGGCAGCCTGGTCCGAGTCGACACCGATCGCCATCTTGCCGGCGGCCTTGGCGGCGTTGAACACGCCGGCACCGGAGCCCCCTGCGGCGTGGTAGACCACGTCCGCACCGGCCTGGTACATGCCCTCGGCCGCGGTCTTGCCCTTGGCCGGGTCGCCGAAGCCGGAGAAGTCCGGCGGCTGGGTGAGGTACTTGACGTCGATCTTGATGCTCTTGTTGACCGCCTGGGCCCCGGCCTTGTAGCCGGCCTCGAACTTCTTGATGAGCGGGACCTGGACGCCGCCCACGAAACCGATGTGGCCGGTCTTCGACTTCAGCGCGGCGGCCGCGCCGACGAGGAAGGAGCCCTCGTTCTCGGCGAAGGTCAGCTGGGCGACGTTGGAGCCCTTCGACGCGGGGGAGGCGTCGTCGATGATGGCGAAGTGCACGTCGGGGTTGGCCTTGGCCACCTTGCCGGTCGCCTCCGCGTAGGCGAAGCCCACGGCGACGATGCTGGTGTAGCCGGCGTCGATCAGCTGGGTCAGCCGCTCCTCGCGGGCCGACTCGGGCTCGCCGGTCACGGCGGCGGCCTCCTTGGTGTCGGCCCCCAGCTCCGCCTTGGCCTTGTCCAGGCCCGCTGCAGCGGCGTCGTTGAAGGACTGGTCCCCACGACCACCAACGTCATAGGCCATGCCGACCTTGACGGTCTTACCCGACGACGTGGAAGCGGTGCTACCGCCAGTCGTGCCGCCGCCGTCGGAACTCCCACACGCGGACAGCGCCAGCGCAGCCGCCGACACCACCGCCGCAACCTTCATCGTGTGACGCAAGGCTGTCTCCTCTTCTCTGCATAGCGAGGTGCTCTGTGTGCACCACTGCCGAGCGACAATAGACTCCGAAGGTCACGGCAGAGGCAGAGTGGTGCCCACCCGGTGCAACCGTTATCGATCCGCGACTCGCCGGTAGGTTCCGATGCCCACAGTTTGGCTGTGGTCAGCCACGCAACGGTCGGGTCGCCACTCCGGTAGGACGGCTTCCGGCACGCGAAGCCCGCACGGCAGCCCCCGCGAGCAGCTTGGCCCCGATGGCCAGCGCGGACTCGTCGACGATCAGGTCACCTTGGTGGAGGTCGTAGGTCGGGCCTCCCGGCGCGCGGGTGCCGAGCCGGGCCATGGCACCTCCCACCCGCTGGACGTACCACGAGAAGTCCTCGCCGCCCAGGGACTGCTCGGTGGACGTGGGCTCGAGTCCGATGCCCAGTGCCGCCTCGCGCAGCAGGGCGACGCCCACCGCCGAGTTGACCACGGGCGGGACGCCGCGCACGTGGTCAAGCTTCGCGGTCACGGCATACGGCGCAACGACCGACTCGACGACCTCCTGGAGGAGGGGGCCCACGGTCTCCCACGCCCCGGCGTCCAGCATCCTCAGGGTGCCGGCGCACTCACCCGAGGAGGGGATCACGTTGTGGGCTCGACCGGCCTCGATCCGCCCCCACACCAGGGCCAGGCCGGCGCGCGGGTCCATGCGTCGGGACAGGGCCGCGGGCACCTCGCTGACCACCTTGGCGAGGGCGAAGGTGAGGTCCTCGGTCAGGTGTGGGCGGGAGGTATGGCCACCCCGACCGCTCAGCGTGACCTTGACGCTGTCGGCCGCAGCGGTGATCGGGCCCTCCCGCAGCCCGACCAACCCGACGTCGAGGCTGGGGTCGACGTGGAGCGCGAAGATGGTGTCGACACCGTCGAGGACGCCCTGCTCGATCGCCGAGAGCGCGCCTCCCGGCATCATCTCCTCGGCCGGCTGGAACACCAGGCGAACGGCGAGCCCTTGTGCCCGGAGCGCGTCATTGTGCCGCGCCAGGGCCAGCCCCGCGCACACCAGGATCGCGACGTGGGCGTCGTGGCCGCAGGCGTGGCAGATGCCGTCTGTGGTGGAGGCGTAGTCGAGACCGGTCACCTCGCGCACCGGCAGCGCGTCGAGGTCAGCACGCAGTGCCACGCGGTATGCCGGATGCTCAGCACCCAGGTCGGCCACGAGTCCGCTGCCCCGCAGCATGCGGAGCGGGACTCCGGCCTCGGCCAGGAGCTGGGCGACGACAGACGTCGTGCGCGTCTCCTGCCAGGACAGCTCCGGGTGGGCGTGCAGGTCGCGCCGCAGCTCGACGGCGCTGGGGGCGAGGTAGTCGATGCTGCGGGACACCGCGTGGAGGAGGTCGGTCTGGCTCATCTCAGGGCGAACCCTACCGGTGAGCCAGGGCCCGTCGGCGCAAGGCGTCTCAATCCGCGCGATGCGTCTCGAGCCGCCTCGGCGCCTATGCGGCGCGCCCAGCCCGCGCGCGCACCAGCCCGGGCTCACCCGCCGCCACCCGGCATACCGGAATGACCCGTGGAGCGTCAGAAGGTCTCGCGGGGGACGTACCGGCCCCACACGTCGCGCAGCGCGTGGGAGACCTCGCCCCCAGTCGCCCGCGCCCGCAGCGCTTCCTTCATTGGGTAGAGGAGGTTGTCGCTGCCCTTCGCCGCCTCGCGCAGGGCGTCGAGGGCCTGCTCCACCGCGGCGTTGTCACGTTCGCTCCGCAGGGCGGCAAGCCGCTCGCACTGCTCGATCTCGATCTGGGGGTCGACGCGCAGCGGCTCGTAAGGCTCCTCCTCGTCGAGGGTGAACCTGTTGACCCCGATGACGGTGCGCTCGCCGTGGTCGATCTCGAGTGCGACGCGGTATGCCGAGCGCTCGATCTCCGACTTCTGGAAGCCCTGCTCGATGGCGGCCACGGCACCGCCCCGGTCCTCCACCGCCTGGATCAGGTCCAAGGCGGCCGCCTCGAGGTCGTCGGTCATCGACTCGACGACGTATGACCCCGCGAACGGGTCCACCGTCTTGGTCACGTCCGTCTCGTAGGCGATGACCTGCTGCGTCCGCAGCGCGAGGCGGGCCGCCTTGGCGCTCGGCAGCGCGATGGCCTCGTCGTAGGAGTTGGTGTGCAGCGACTGCGTGCCGCCGAGCACCGCGCCGAGGCCCTGCAGCGCGACGCGGATGAGGTTGACCTCGGGCTGCTGTGCGGTGAGCTGCACTCCCGCGGTCTGGGTGTGGAACCTCAGCATCTGGGACTTCGGGTTCGTGGCGCCGAACTCCTCCTTCATGATCCGGGCCCAGATCCGGCGGGCGGCCCGGAACTTGGCCACCTCCTCCAGGAGCGTGGTCCGCGCGACGAAGAAGAACGACAGCCGCGGTGCGAAGTCGTCGACGTCGAGTCCCGCCGCGATCGCGGCACGGACGTACTCCTTGGCGTTGGCCAACGTAAAGGCGATCTCCTGCGCAGGCGTGGCCCCGGCCTCGGCCATGTGGTAGCCCGAGATCGAGATGGTGTTCCATCGCGGCAGCTCTTTCGCGCAGTAGGCGAAGATGTCGCTGATCAGCCGCAGCGACTCTTTGGGCGGGTAGATGTAGGTGCCGCGGGCGATGTACTCCTTGAGCACGTCGTTCTGGATCGTTCCGGTCAGCGCGGAGCCGGCGATCCCCTGCTCCTCGGCCACCAGCTGGTAGAGGAGCAGCAGCGTGGAGGCGGGCGCGTTGATCGTCATCGAGGTCGAGATCTGGTCCAGCGGAAGGTCCTGGAACAGGACGCGCATGTCGTCGATCGAGTCGATGGCCACGCCCACCTTGCCGACCTCGCCGTGGGCGATCGGCTCGTCGGAGTCGTAGCCCATCTGGGTCGGCAGGTCGAAGGCCACCGAGAGCCCACCCGTGCCGTGAGCCACCAGGTCGTGGTAGCGCTGGTTGGACTCCTTCGCCGTCCCGAACCCGGCGTACTGCCGCATGGTCCAGGGCTTGCCCGTGTACATCGTCGGGTAGACCCCGCGCGTGAACGGGTACTTGCCCGGCGCCCCCAGCTTCGCCTCAGGGTCGAATCCGGCCAGGCTCGAGGAGTCGTAGACGGGCTCGATGGGCAGGTCGGACTCGGAGCGGGCGGGCGTTCCTTCGGGCATGGCTCGCAGATTAGTGCGGCCGTATGCCGGGTGCTCGCCACCCGTGGCAAACCTCACCAGCGCACAGGCCGAGGGTGCGCGCCATGGAGCCCAACCGGCATACCCCAAGCGGGTCAGGGCGTCGTGTCGCGGACCCGCGCCTCCCAGCGCTTGGCGACCCCGGTCATCTCCTCCATCAGGAACTCGAGGAAGTCGACCGAGAGGGCGATCCGCGCGCCGGCGCGGCTCTGCGCACCGCCCACGACGTCGACGCCGGTCGCGAGCGCGGCCTGGATGGGGCCGTAGATGCGCGCGCTGCTGATCAGCGTGTCGTGCCACGCGTCGTCGGCGATGACGTAGACGTCGCGGCGACTCCCGGGCTCGCGCTCCCGGTGCAGCAGCTGCACCTGGGCGAGGTAACGCACGGCTCCGGAGATCGAGGCCGGGCTGGCCTTGAGGAAGTCGGCGAGCTCGGCGGCGGTCATGCGGCCGTCCTCGTCGGCCAGGAGGGCGGCGAAGACGCGTGAGGGCAGCCGCGCCATGCCGGCGTCCGTCAGGGCGCTCCCGAACTTCTCGACGAAGGCCCGCACAGCGTCGGGGTCACGGTCGGGCACTGGGCCACCTCCGGGTCAGCAGGTCAGCAGGAAGTCAGCGGTCGGCAGGGGTCAGGGTCAGGGTCAGGATCACGGGTCGGCCAGAGTCACCAGGCTGGGCGGGCATCTTCCGCTCAAGGTTCACTTTACTGCATTCAGTATTCACTGAAACTTGTGTATTGTCGAGCG
This sequence comes from Dermatophilaceae bacterium, assembly GCA_035691065.1. Taxonomy (GTDB): domain Bacteria; phylum Actinomycetota; class Actinomycetes; order Actinomycetales; family Dermatophilaceae; genus DASSJT01. The sequence continues at coordinate 8,617 of DASSJT010000203.1, read as the reverse complement.
TATGAGTACCGCACTCTCCACGACTGCCTTGCGCAAGTCCTTCGGCTCCACCCTCGCCCTGGACGGTCTCGACCTCGAGGTGTCGACCGGCCAGATCCACGGCTTCCTCGGACCCAACGGCGCCGGGAAGACGACCACGATCCGCATCCTTCTCGGCCTCCTGCGCGCCGACGGCGGGGAGGCGACCCTGCTCGGGGGGGACCCGTGGCGCGACGCCACGCGGCTGCACCGGCAGCTCGCCTACGTGCCCGGCGACGTCGTGCTGTGGCCCAACCTCACCGGAGGTGAGGTCATCGACCTGCTCGGCCGGCTCCGCGGCGGGCTCGACACGGCCAAGCGCGACGTACTGCTCGACGCCTTCGAGCTGGACCCGACGAAGAAGGGGCGTTCCTACTCCAAGGGGAACCGTCAGAAGGTCGCGCTGGTCGCCGCCCTCGCTTCCGACGTGCCACTGCTCGTCCTCGACGAGCCGACCTCGGGTCTGGACCCGCTCATGGAGAAGGTCTTCGAGGAGTACGTCAAGCAGGCCCGGGCCGAGGGCCGCACGGTGCTGCTCTCGAGCCACATCCTCTCGGAGGTCGAGGCCACGGCCGACCACGTGAGCATCGTGCGGTCCGGCCGCATCGTCGACTCGGGCAGCCTCGCCGAACTGCGCCACCTGACCAGGACCAGCGTCGAGGCGACGCTCGCGCGGCCACCTGCCGTCGACGAGGCCGCCGGCTGGCCCGGGGTGCACACCGCCCGGGCAGACCGCGCCCGCCTCGTCCTGTCCGTGGACACCAGCGCGGTCGGAGACGTCGTGGGCCGGCTCGGGGCCCACGGCATCGAGGCCCTGACCTGCCAGCCGCCAACCCTGGAGGAGCTCTTCCTGTCGCAGTACCGCGACGACGTCTCGGCGGACGCCGTGCGCGACGAGGTGCGGGCATGAACAGCTTCGCCGGCACGGGACAGCTCCTGCGCCTCGCCTGGAGGCGGGACCGCTGGATCGTCTCCGCCTGCATCCTGGTCATGGCCGCCATGGCCTACGCCTCCATGGCGGCGACCCTGGACCTCTACTCCAACGCAGAGGAGGCGGCGGCCGGGGCGAAGGTCATGGGCGACAACCCCTCGCTCACGGCCCTGTACGGACCGCTGCCGTCGATGACCTCCGAGGGCATCGGCGTCCTCAAGACGATCATGCTGGGCAGCCTGTTCAGCGCGTTTCTCGCCTTCGCCATCGTGCGCCGACACACCCGCACCGAGGAAGAGGAGGGCCGGTTCGAGCTCGTGAGCGGAGGCGTGGTCGGCCGTCGTGCACCCCTCGCGGCGGCCGTCCTGCTGGCCGTCCTGGCCGTCCTCGCGACCGGCGTGCTGTCGGCGCTCAGCCTGCTGCCGACCGGCGTAGACGCCAAGGGCTCGCTGGCGCTCGGGGCGGTCGAGGTGGTCGCCGGGCTGGTCATGACAGGCATCACCGCGGTCGCGGTCCAGCTCACCTCGACCACGCGTGGCGCGGGTGCCATCGCCCTGGGCGCGCTGGGTGTGGCCTTCGTGCTGCGCGCGTCGGCGGACACGGCGACCGGCACCGGCCAGAACCTCGTCTACGCGTCCTTCCTCGGCTGGGCCGAGCAGGTGAGCCCGTTCGGCGAGAACCGGCTGGGCTGGCTGCTGCCAGCCGTGGCGATCCTTGCCGTGCTCCTGGCGATCGCGGACGCCCTGCTGCAGCAGCGCGACCTGGGCTCGGGGATGTGGGCGGCCCGGCCAGGCCGTGCTCACGCGAGCGCGCAGCTCGGCTCGCCACTGGGCCTGGCGTGGCGCCTGCAGCGCGGCGCGCTGGTTGGCTGGACGGTGGCGTATGCCGTGCTGGGCCTCGTCGTCGGCAGCATCGCGGCGTCGGTGGACCAGATCGTCAACAGCCCCGAGGTGGAGTCGATGTTCCGCAAGATGAGCGGCGGGCAGGGGTCCCTCCTCGACGTCTTCTTCGGCGCCGAGCTGCGGTTCATGGCGATCGGTGCCGCGGCCTACGGCATCACCACAGCGCTGCGCCTGCGGTCCGAGGAGGCGGGCGGCAGGGCGGAGGTCGTCCTGGCCACCAACGTGAGCCGCTGGCGCTGGCTCGCCAGCCACGTTGTCGTCGCGGTGCTCGGGTCGCTGTGGCTGCTCGTCGTAGTGGGGGTGTGCGCCGGCCTGTCGGCAGGGGCGGTGACCGACACCGGTGTCGCCGACCTGCTGCCGGCGGCCCTGGCGACGGCACCCGCCGTCCTGGTCTGCGTAGCCCTGACCATCCTGCTGTTCGGGCTGGTCCCCCATCTGGCTGCGGGAGCGTGGGGCCTGCTAGCGCTGTTCGTGCTGCTGGGCGAGTTCGGGGCACTGCTCAAGCTGCCGGGCTGGGCGCTCGGCGCCTCGCCGTTCGACCACCTGGGCAGCCTGCCCGGCGGCGACGCCAACGCCGCTGGGCTGGTCACGCTCACCGTGCTCGCCGTGGTGGTGGGTGCCGTCGGGTTCGCGGCCTTCCGCCGTCGCAACCTGACGGCCTGACCCTGCTCCAGCACACGTCGTGACGGGTGGACCGACGGCTACCAGTCCACTACCAGTCCACCCGTCAGGAGACCTTTGCTGGCGGAGGTTGGAGCAGCAGCACCTCAGAGCAGGTCCGTGCGGCCGGCGACCCTGAGGGTGTCGACCACCTTCTTGACGTCCTGGGCGCGGCCTCGCGTGGTCACCAGCACGGCGTCGCCGGTGTCGACCACGACCACGTCGTGGACGCCGACCAGAGCCACCGTGCGACCAGATCCCGCGACCACCAGGCCGGTCGAGTCCTGCGCGACCACAAGACTGGGGTCGCCCAGCACCGTGGGTGCCCCGTCCCGCTGAGGCAGCAGCCCGCCGAGCGAGGCGAAGTCGCCGACGTCGTCCCAGCCAAAAGGTCCCGGGACGACCGCCACCTGCCCGGCTTCGGATGCCGGCTCGGCCACGGCGTGGTCGATGGCGATCTTCTCTAGCGTGGGCCAGACCTCGGCCAGTCGGGACGGCTCACTGGCGATCTCGCGCAGGCCTGCCGCGAGCGCGGGATGCCACCGGGCAAGCAGGTCGAGGAGCGTGGCGGCCCGCACGACGAACATGCCGGCGTTCCAGCGGAACTCACCCGTGGCCAGGTAGGCAGCAGCTCGCTCGGAGTCGGGTTTCTCGACGAACTCCCGCACTGAACGGGCGGTCGGAAATCCCTCGATCGGCTCCCCCATCCGGATGTAGCCGAAGCCGGTCGCCGGGTGGGTGGGCTCGATGCCGATCGTGACGAGCAGGCCGGTGGCCGCCACATCCGCGGCCTCGCGGACGCACTCCCGGAAGTCCCCCGGGTCGGTGATGACGTGGTCGGCGGCGAACGAGCCGATGATCGCCTCGGGGTCTGCTTGCTCCAACAGCGCGGCGGTGAGGCCGATCGCGGCCATCGAGTCGCGGGGCGAGGGCTCGGCGACCACCTGGTCAGCTGGGAGCCCGGGCAGCTGCTCGCGAACCGCATCCTCGTGAGCCGCCCCGGTCACCACCATCACCCGAGACCCGACCAGCAGCTCCAGCCGCCCGACGGTTGCCTGGAGCAGCGACTCGCCGGTGCCCGTGAGGTCCTGCAGGAACTTCGGCGACGCCGCTCGGGAGAGCGGCCACAGCCGCGTGCCCGCGCCGCCTGCGGGAATGACAGCCCAGAGCCGGTCGGTCGCGCCGATGGGAGGAGGGGCCATGCTGACGAACGGTAGGGCATCGCCGCCCCGCAACCCATCTCGGTCTCGGTGACGACCTGCGGCCGCGCCTGCCGCCCAGCCTGTCGACTTTCTCACAGCGGCCTCGCCCGGGTCGGCCAGCCGGCGGACGGTCACTAGAGTGGGGCCGACATGCGGACGCCCCCGCCGTCGCCGATGGCTCTCATCCCGCCCTGAGCCGGTGTCCGGGCGGCCCGTCCGGACACCGAGACAGTGAAAGGGACGCGTCGTGCCCGAGTCGCCAGCCGGCACGCTGTACCGCGGCCGCGAGGGAATGTGGTCCTGGGTCGCCCACCGCATCAGCGGAGTGCTGATCTTCCTGTTCCTCTTCGCCCATGTGCTCGACACGGCCCTAGTCCGCGTCTCCCCCGATGCTTACAACACCGTGATGGGCACGTACAAGAACCCCGTTGTCGGTCTCGGCGAGACCGGGCTGGTGGCAGCAGTCATCTTCCACGCGCTCAACGGCCTGCGCGTCATCGCCGTGGACTTCTGGTCCAAGGGCCCGCGGCTGCAGCGGCAGATGTTCTGGGCCGTGCTCGTGGGGTTCGTCGTGCTGTTCGCCCCGTTCGCCGTGCGCCACCTCGGCAACGTCTTCTCGCACTGAAAGGGCCCTGATGAGCGCTACCGCTACCGGCGAGCCGGCCGTCGCTCCCACCCCGCGGTCGCCCTACCGGCGGCGGGCCCGGAGCCGGGGCAACTTCGAGCTCTGGTCGTGGGTCTTCATGCGCGGCTCGGGCGTGCTGTTGCTGTTTCTCGTGTTCGGCCACCTCTTCGTCAACCTGATGCTGGGCGAGGGGATCCACGCGATCGACTTCGCATTCGTGGCGGGCAAGTGGTCCAGCCCGTTCTGGCAGACCTGGGACCTGCTGATGCTCTGGCTCGCGGAGCTGCACGGGGTGAACGGCGTCCGCACGATCATCAACGACTACTCAGAGAAGGACTCGACCCGCCTGGTGCTCAAGGGCCTGCTGTTCGCGAGCGCCCTGCTGGTCCTGGTCCTCGGCACACTGGTCATCTTCACGTTCGACCCGTGCGCCGACCCCGCCTCGACCCTGACGCAGTGCACGTAAGGACCAGCTGATGCAGACCCACAGGTACGACGTCGTCATCGTCGGGGCTGGAGGCGCCGGCATGCGCGCAGCCCTCGAGTCCTCGAAGCGGGTGCGCACCGCGGTTCTGACCAAGCTCTACCCCACGCGGTCCCACACCGGCGCGGCCCAGGGCGGCATGTGCGCTGCGCTGGCCAACGTGGAGGAGGACAACTGGGAGTGGCACACCTTCGACACCGTGAAGGGCGGTGACTACCTGGTCGACCAGGACGCCGCGGAGATTATGTGCCGCGAGGCCATCGACGCCGTCATCGACCTGGAGAAGATGGGCCTCCCGTTCAACCGCACCCCTGAAGGACGGATCGACCAGCGCCGGTTCGGGGGCCACACCCGCAACCACGGCGAGGCGGCCGTTCGCCGCTCCTGCTTCGCGGCCGACCGGACCGGCCACATGATCCTGCAGACGCTGTACCAGAACTGCGTCAAGCAGGGTGTGGAGTTCTACAACGAGTTCTACGTCCTCGACCTGCTGCTGCGCGAGGTCGACGGCCACCAGCAGACCGCCGGCGTCGTCGCCTACGAGCTGGCGACCGGCGAGCTCCACGTGTTCCAGGCCAAGGCCGTCGTGTTCGCCACCGGGGGCACCGGCAAGGTCTTCAAGACCACGTCCAACGCGCACACCCTCACCGGCGACGGCATGGGCGTGGCATTCCGCCGCGGCCTGCCCCTGGAGGACATGGAGTTCTTCCAGTTCCACCCCACTGGCCTCGCCGGTCTGGGCATCCTGCTGTCCGAGGCCGCGCGCGGCGAGGGCGGCATCCTGCGCAACAGCGAGGGCGAGCGCTTCATGGAGCGCTACGCCCCCACGATCAAGGACCTCGCACCCCGCGACATGGTGGCCCGCGCGATGGCCAACGAGGTACGCGAGGGACGCGGTTGCGGCCCGAACAAGGACTACGTGCTGCTGGACCTGACCCACCTGGAGCCGGCGCACATCGACGCCAAGCTGCCCGACATCACCGAGTTCGCGCGCACCTACCTCGGTGTTGAGCCCTACACCGAGCCGGTGCCCGTCTTCCCCACAGCGCACTACGCCATGGGCGGCATCCCGACCAACGTCGAGGCCCAGGTGCTGGCCGACAACACCGACATCGTCCCCGGGCTGTATGCCGCAGGCGAGGTGGCGTGCGTATCCGTGCACGGCGCCAACCGGCTTGGGACGAACTCGCTTCTGGACATCAACGTGTTCGGGCGCCGGGCCGGGATCGCCGCCGCGGAGTATGCCGCCTTCAGCGACTTCGTCGACCTGCCGCCCGCCCCCGAGGCGTTCACCGTCCAGCTCATCGAGGGCATCCGCGGGCGCAGCAGCGGCGAGCGGGTCGCCGACCTGCGCAAGGCCCTCCAGGACACGATGGACCGCAACGTGCAGGTCTTCCGCACCGAGGCGTCCATGAAGGAGGCGCTCGGCGTCATCGAGGAGCTCAAGGAGCGCTACGGGAAGGTCGTGGTCCAGGACAAGGGCCGCCGCTACAACACCGACCTGCTCGAGGCGGTCGAGCTCGGCTTCCTTATCGAGCTCGCCGAGGTCATCACCCTGGGGGCGCTGGCCCGCAAGGAGTCGCGGGGCGGCCACTTCCGCGAGGACTACACCTCGCGCGACGATGTCAACTTCATGCGCCACACCATGGCCTACCGGGCACCGGTCGACGCCGCGGCCGAGGCGGCCTCGACCTTCGCGACCGAGGTGCGCCTCGACTACAAGCCCGTGACCGTGACCCGCTACCAGCCGATGGAGCGCAAGTACTGATGACTGCCACCGCAGAGAAGGCCGGCACCGCTGGAGGGCCTGCAGGCGAGGTCCCGAAGTTCGCGGTCACCCTCAAGATCCTGCGCTTCAACCCGGAGACCGACGCGGCCGCCCACTGGGAGAGCTACCAGGTTACGGCCCACGCCACCGACCGGGTCCTCGACGCACTGCACCACATCAAGTGGGAGCGGGACGGCTCGCTGTCGTTCCGCCGCTCGTGCGCCCACGGGATCTGCGGGTCCGATGCCATGCGCATCAACGGCCGCAACCGGCTGGCCTGCAAGACCCTCATCAAAGACGTCAACCCGGACAAGCCGATCATCGTGGAGCCGATCAAGGGCCTGCCGGTCGAGAAGGACCTCATCGTCGACATGGAGCCCTTCTTCGACGCCTATCGCGAGGTGATGCCCTTCCTGATCACCACCGGCAACGAGCCCACTCGCGAGCGCATCCAGAGCCAGGTCGACCGCGAGCGCTTCGACGACACCACGAAGTGCATCCTGTGCGCTGCCTGCACGACGAGCTGCCCCGTCTTCTGGAACGACGGACAGTACTTCGGGCCGGCGGCGATCGTCAACGCACACCGCTTCATCTTCGACAGCCGCGACGAGGGCGGTGCCCAGCGGCTGGAGATCCTCAACGACAAGGAAGGCGTCTGGCGCTGCCGCACGACCTTCAACTGCACCGACGCCTGCCCCCGTGGGATCGAGGTCACCAAGGCCATCCACGAGGTCAAGCGCGCGCTGCTCACCCACAAGGTCTGACCTCTCGACCGCAAGGCAACGCCGACGTGACCGCACGCACCCAGCCCGGCCGGACGGCATACGGCCTCCGGGGCCTGAGCCTTGTCGCGGCCGGCCTGCTGACCGCCGGCGGCGTCCTGGCCGGCGGTGTGTCGGCCGAGGCGGCCACGACCCCGCCGCCGACGACACCGCTGCCGACGACGCTGAGCGTGGTCACGCGCACCGACAGCAAGCTGCCCAAGCCGACCCGCAGCCTCGACCCCGCGCTGAGCGTGGGCGGCCCTCAGCTGGCGACCATGGGGCTCGTCGTCGACCGGCCGCCGACGGTGCCCGCACCGCCCAGGCTCCCCTGCGTGGCCTGGCTCCTTGCCGACATGGACACGGGCGACGTGCTGGCCGCCCAGGCGCCGCACGCCCTGCTCCTGCCCGCGAGCACCCTCAAGACGCTGACCGCGCTGGTGACGCTGCCCAAGGTCGACGCGACCAAGGCCTACAAGGCCACTGACGCCGACGCCAGGGCGGACGGCACACGCGTCGGGATGGTGCCGGGGCTGACCTACACCGGGCGGGACCTGTTCAACGCGCTGATCATGTCCTCGGCGAACGACGCCGCCTACGCCCTCGCGCGCATCAGCGGCGGGGTTCCCGCCACTCTGGAGGAGATGAACGCCCAGGCGGCATGGCTGGGAGCGCACGACACCACGGCCCGCGACCCGGCCGGGCTCGACGCACGTGGGCAACTGTCGAGTCCCTATGACCTGGCGCTCCTCGGGCGCGCCGCCATGCAGCTGCCCGAGTTCCGGGCGTATGCCGTCCGCAAGCAGGTCGCGTTCCCGGGCGCCAAGAAGGCCGGTGGCAAACGCGGCAGCTTCATGATCAGCAACCACGACAAGATGCTGTACAACTACCCGGGCACGATCGGGGTCAAGAACGGGTACACCGTCGCCGCGCACCAGACCCTGATCTCGGCCGTCAAGCGCGGCGGGAAGACGTACCTCCTCACCGAGATGTACGGCACCAACGGCAGCTGGCGGCCGACGGCAGCGATGTTCGACTGGGCCTTCGCCCACGGTTCCGCAGTCACGCCGGTGGGTCGACTGGTGGAGCCCGGCGAGGTTCCGGTGGCCCCCGGTCAGGAGGCTTCCGGGTATGCCGCTACCACGGGTTCCCCGACAGCCGGCGCGACGGAGCCGGCCGGTCCGGTTCGCACCAAGGGCCGGTCGTCCGTCGGGTTCAGCCTCGCCGCCGTGTTGGGTGACTTCTGGCCGGTGCACAGCGGCGTCG